>PCUL01000291.1:0-27004 GCA_002771745.1 Bacteroidetes bacterium CG18_big_fil_WC_8_21_14_2_50_41_14 | reverse complement strand
TTAGCAGGAAACAATATTTAGGGTAAAACTTGTCCTTAAACTTGGCGGTAACTACCTGCTAACTACAATACTATTGCACTTATTTCCACTTTGGGGCGATGCCTGCAATTTTCTGATTACACATAATATCAATGCGTTGTGTTTCATATGGATGACGGTTTTATATGGTTTATTGCATTTAGCATGGTGCAAAAGATTATTCCCGTTCTCACCCAGGTCATTGCAACTTACCCCGCTAAACGTGTTTAACCGATTGTGCGCATGTGAGTATGGTTTTCCGGAGTAGGCAGTAGTCATATAGAATGGATTTCAATAAAGCGTAAAAGTAAAAATATTTTCGGGTAATGCAAATACTATTTTGTTGCATTCTTTGCATCTTTCGTTGTTTTTTCTCGTTTATCTGTGTCTTTTTTCAACCTGAAGCTCAACATCTGCATAACGACATTTGTCGCTGGTTGTATTGTATGGGTACAGTTGATGTAGTCCCTTTTGGTAGTTATTTAATGTATCTACACTCATTCACGTCCTGTTTTCACCTCAATCAAAAATATCCACTCCCAACACACAACTTTTCAACAAATTAGATAGTCTAATGATTGGTATATTGACATCATTAGTCATTTATTCTACTTTTGTAAGGTAAAAAAATCGCAACCATGAAAACAAAATTACTCTTATCACTGGCACTTGCCCTGCTTTTTGGATCGCTATCCGGCCAAAACGTGAGGGCCTACCTGAATTACGCGGCATTTAATACGCCCGACAACAATCCCTACCTCGAAACCTATTTGAATGTGGATGGGCAAAGCATTCAGTATCAGCAATTGCCAAACGGAAACTGGCAAGGGCAAATTAACATACAAGTCATTTTTACGATGAATGATTCCATTGTCGATTTTGCCAAATACAATTTGTTTAGTCCTGAAACCAAAGACACCATCAATCAGACGAATATGATTGATGTTCAACGTTATCCATTACCGCAGGGAAAGTACAAAATGCTCCTGACCCTGATCGATCATTTGAAACCTGCCGATACGGTTTCTAGTATGGTTGAAATTGAAGTGGATTTTCCAACCGGGCAAATGCAGTTTTCTGATATTGAATTGCTTAGTTCTTTTAAGCAAGGTGGCTCGGGACCGATGCTGAAAAATGGCTATACGCTCACTCCCTTCGTGTTTAATTATTTCCCGCAAGAGGAAAACCAATTGTCGTTTTACGTGGAGCTGTATCATAGCCTGGCGGTGCTGGGTGATCAAACCTATTTATTGAGCTATTACATCAGACCCTTCGAGGTGGACAAAAAGATGGACCAGTATTACAAAATGAAAAAAACCAAATCTGAGCCTGTGAATGTGGTCATGTCATCATTTGATATTTCCCAATTACCCAGCGGGAACTATCTGCTGGTGGTTGAAGCACGCGATCGAAATAATACGTTGTTGACACAGAAAGAGTTGTTTTTCCAGCGGCACAACGCCAATATGGAATTTAACCTGAATAGTTTAATGGTGCTCAGAACCGAAAATTCGTTTGCCGGCCGCATCACCAATCGTGACACACTCGTTCAATACATTAAATACCTGAACCCCATTTCCACGCAATTGGAGCAACAATATGTCAAAACGCAGTTGAACACGGCGGATGTGGCTACCATGCAGAAATATTTTTTAAATTTCTGGATTCAAAGGAATGAAATGAATCCCGAACTTGCCTGGCAGGAATATTTGGTTCTGGTGGATCAGGCAAATCATAATTTTAAATCGGTTGCCTTGCCCGGCTATGAAACCGATAGGGGACGGGTATATTTGCAATATGGCCCCCCCAATGTCAAGTCGGAAAACTACAACGAACCGGCTGCCTATCCTTATGAAATCTGGCAGTATTATCAACTGGGCGATCAGCATGATAAAAAGTTTGTTTTTTATTCTCACGACATGGTGACCAATGATTTTCAGTTGATTCATTCCAATGCCATTGGTGAATTAAACAATTATCGCTGGCAAACCGTCATTTATCGCCGCACATGGGATCCCTATAGCCTGGATGATGATATGATTCCCGATACCTATGGCGGAGGGGCAACTCAAAACTATTTACAGCCTGGCAGTCGGTAGTGTCGGAGGATTGAACGTTATCACCATATCTACCAGCATCATAATCGATCAGGCTCTTAATTTAAATCGTCCTTTTTCTGAATTGAAACCTCCGTTTCAGGAAATATCAGAAAGATTGCAACTGCATTTGATTTCGATGTAGTTTATTTCGATATTTGTCGGATAAAACGAGGCTATTACATGGCTACATTGGAAGAATGATAAAAATAAACTGAGTTGAAGAAAGTTGCCGTTGTTATCCTAAATTATAATGGGAAGGGTTTTCTCGAAAAATTCCTGCCCGATGTGTTGTTACATAGTGAACCGGTAGCGGATGTTTGGGTGGCAGATAATTGTTCTTCAGATGGTTCTGTTGAACTGCTTAAGCAAAAATTTCCTCAGGTTTCTCTGATTGTAAATGAATCGAACGGTGGTTTTTCTACCGGCTATAATCAGGCGCTAAGTCAGATAAAGGCTGAATATTATGTCTTATTAAACTCTGATATAGAGGTTACTCCAAATTGGATTGAACCGGTTATTCAGCTGATGGACCGGGATATCACCACTGCAGCTTGTCAGCCAAAAATAAGGTCGTATTACAACAAACCGGATTTTGAATATGCGGGAGCAAGTGGCGGGTTTTTGGATAAGTATGGCTATCCGTTTTGCAGGGGTCGGTTGTTTCAGCACCTGGAAACCGATCAACAACAATATGATGATGCAATAGAAGTGTTTTGGGCAACGGGTGCCTGTTTATTTGTCCGTGCCGAAGTTTATCACCAGTTGGGTGGTCTGGATAATGATTTTTTCGCTCACATGGAAGAAATTGATTTTTGCTGGAGAGCAAAAAATAGGGGATATAAAATCATGGTCTGTCCGCAGTCAGTCGTGTTTCACATCGGTGGAGGTACTTTGCCCAAGAGTTCGGCACGTAAAACCTACCTTAATTTTAGAAACAACTTCGTGCTTTTGTACAAAAACCTGCCAGACAACCGATTGATGAAAGTATTTATCGCTCGTTTGTTTCTGGATGGTGCTGCCGCGCTTAAATTTTTATTACAGGGCGGCGTAAAAGATTTTGCGGCTGTTATCAGAGCCCATTTCTATTTCTATTCGCATTTTAAAGTCTTGAAGAAGAAACGTAAGAACCTACTCCAAACCAAGGTTTCATGCCTATATGGTGGGAACATCGCCTTCGATCATTATCTTTGGCAGAAAAAGAAGTTTACTGATTTAAATCCGGAACATTTTTCTTGATTATTTCATGAGTCCGGTATAAAAATTGAAAGAACTGAATTTCAGCCACTTCCCCTTTAGGGGATTCCTGTCTGCCGGCAGGCAGGGAGGGGTAAAAGTGGCTGAAATTGTACTTTTACCTTTTTAGACAGAACTATTTCATCAATTGGAAAAGTGCCAGCCGATACGATCCAAGCCCAAAACCTGCAATCGTTCCCATGCAATGAGGTGCAATGTAGGAAGTATGCCTGAAAGTTTCCCTGGAGAAAATAGGACTGATATGCACTTCAATAACAGGAATATCAAGCGATTTAACGGCATCCCCTAAAGCGATTGAGGTGTGGGTATAGGCACCGGCATTTAGAACAACGGCCTCTACGCTTGTATTGGCTTCCTGCAAAAAATTAATCAATTCACCCTCGACATTCGATTGAGCATAGCTTATGACCAGGCCAGGGAACTCCTCACGAAGCGTGTCCAAATAGTCATCAAAACTCACCTTCCCATAGAGCTCTATTTCCCGTTTTCCTGTCAGGTTTAAGTTTGGTCCGTTTAAAATGAGTACACGCATGTTATTTATAAGTTATTCACAAAGATAGTGCTTCCGACTTTCCGAAACCAGACTACAGGTTAATTTTTAATACCCGGATAATTGAACAAAAATGTTAATAAAATATAGTACTATGTATAACATAATACATAAAATCTTATTATATTTGCGTTGTGAAAGAAGAAAGAAATTATACACAAATGCGAAAGGGTGTGCTCGAAATGTGCATACTTTCAGTAATTTCAGGTAATGAAGTCTATACTTCGGATATACTGAAAACATTAAAAGATGCTGATCTGGTGGTGGTTGAAGGCACAATTTATCCCTTGTTATCCAGATTGAAAAATGAAGGTGTGCTCAGTTATAGATGGGAAGAGTCGTTGTCGGGACCTCCTCGTAAATATTATCGGTTGACAGAGGAGGGAGAAAATTTGCTCAATACATTACATAATACCTGGCTGGCACTGACCAGTTCGGTAAATCAAATAATGAATCAAAAAAATTCAACAGATGAAAACGATCATTAATTTAAACCTCCGGGGCATCCAATTTCAAGTGGAGGAGGATGCTTACCTGAAACTAAAGCAATACCTCGATTCGATACAATCGCATTTTAAAAACAGTCAGGCATGTGACGAAATCATCAATGATATCGAATCGCGCATCGCGGAATTGTTCCAACAACAACTGAATAAAGAGCATCAGGTACTTTCGATGAAAGACATCGACATCATGATGGCCATCATGGGCAATCCGGTTGATTTTGATGAACAGGAAACGGAACATGTGGATCATAGAATTATCTATAACACCCGCCGAAAACGGCTTTTCCGTGATATGGACCACCGAATAATAGGTGGTGTTTGTTCTGGGTTAAGCGCCTATTTTGATGTAGACCCTACTTGGTTTCGCATGGCCTTCGTGGTGGCTACTTTATCCGGGCTTAGTCCTTTTGTATATGTCATATTGTGGATTGTGGTTCCCGCTGCCCGCACCATAGCCGATAAGCTCGAAATGTACGGTGCACCGGTCAATATTTCAAACATTGAAAAAGCCATCAAGGAAGAAATGGGCGACTTGCGTGATAAATTTAGTGAATATACCAATAAAGCCAAAGCTACCTTTAGACGCAGGTAGTTGCCGGAATGTAATTCTCAATCGAGCAACACACCGTGGCAGCTGTCTGGATGCCTTTTTCAAGAATTGTTTTCAGTTGATGGAGGTTGATATCTTGCAGGTTTCCGGGATTTATTTCCAAGGTTTGAAAGGCTGAAATCAAACCGGCATTAAACGCATCCCCGGCACCAATGGTACTAACCACTTCCACCTGAATCGCATCCATTTTTACTTCTATGTTTTTGAACCGGGCCATGGCACCGTCTGCGCCCATGGTTAAAATAATCAGTGCATGTGCATTGATCTGAGACAAGGTCTCCAAGTATATTTCCGGTGAATTGTTTCCAAACAGATTGGCGCAATCTTCATCAGACGCTTTGATGATATGGGCCAGTCGAAGATTTTCGAGCATAGCACCGACCACTTGTTGTTCTTCCAGGTGGTGTTTGTGGCGGATGTTGGGATCGAGCAGCACCAAACTCCCTGCGTTTTTTGCCTTCTGTATGCAAGTGAGTATATCGTTACGGATAGGAGTGGAGATGGAATAAAGTGAACCAAACAAGATGATATCTCCGCCATGAAACACAGGGGGCAATTTTAATTTTCTGACGCCTGGATATGCATTTACAAACTGATAGGTTGGTTTTTTTTTCTGATCGAGAAAAGCCAAAGCCACCGAGGTGTTTTCGCCTTCATACTGTGTGATATAGTCGGTGTTTACCCCATTTTTTTCAAGGAAATCGAGCATCATATCCGCTACCATGTTCGACCCCATTTCGCTGATGTGCGTCACCGGCAGGTTCATTCTTCCAAGCGAGATGGCGGTATTTAGCATCGAACCACCGGGTTTTGCGGCCACATCGTTCAGGTTGGTAAAAATGATATCCAACAGCGATTCCCCAAGTGTATAGTTCATAGTTGTTTGGTAAACTGTTTGATTAATGCGATGTGCAGGGGGAACTGATTCGTTAGTTCGATATACGAGGCCATTTTAAAATCATGAAAATCAAAACCAGGGGAAACGGTGCAGCCTACCAGGGTAAATTTACCCAGCGAACGCGCCGCGAACCACTGTCCGTGGGGAATGGTTACCTGTGGCATAAAACCTTCTGCCGGGTTTAACCCCAATAAATTACGTTGATAGTTACCGTCTTGATCGATCACATGAATTTCAAGGGGGTCACCGTCATAAAAATGCCAGGTTTCATCGGATTTAATCCGGTGAAATACAGAAATGTCATCCATCTCAAGCAAAAAGTAGATAGCGGTTGCCATGGAACGTGCCTCAGGAAAGCGGCGGGGGAGACCTTCTGTCGGGATGCTTTCCGATGAACGATAAACTTCTTTAAACCAACCTCCTTCAGGATGCGGTTGAAGTTGAAGCGTGCTAATCCAGTCATGTGCCGTTTTCATTTTATTGACTTCTCTTATTTTTTTGCAATTCCCTGCTTTTGCTCTCATTAAACACATAGATCAACCGAAAGGTTAAAACTTTGTTGTATTGATCGCGTGACCAGTTATCGCCGTTGGTGTTGATAAATTCACGGGTGCGGATTTTTATCATGCTGTTCTGGTATCGGGCCGACAATTTTAAAGGGCCTTTCAGCTTAATCCTGACATCAATGATATAATTAAAGTCGTGATTGTTGTAGGTGTTGCTGTTAAGTGTGGTGGATTCTACAATTCTTCCGTGTTCCCATTCCTGGACACCTACCAATCGTCCATACGAAAAACCAGCTCCAATGGTGAGCAAATCCTTATCGGTATAATGAATCAGCACGGGAATTTCGGCGTAGTTCAGCCGTATCTTATAGGCTCCTGTAACGGGTTTCCCGTCAATGGTATCGCGATATTGTACGCCTTCTCTGGCTCCTTTTTGATTGAAAACTATTTCGAGTGAGAAATCCCAATTTTTCCCGAAAGGGATCATGGCACCTGCCCCCACATTTAAACCAAATTTTTTAAAACCTGCCACTTCATCGCCCTCCACCTGGGTAAGGTTAAATCCTAAAATCGCTTCGCTCTTTATGATCTGGGCATTAACTTGCGGTAAATAAGCTAGAAAAAGAGCAAATACTAAAGTAGAGAAACTATTCTTCATGTGATGGCTGGTTTTTTTACGAACGTAAAATTAGCGGATTAATTGCTTAAAAGTGCTGTTTTGTAAGGGTTCTATGAAATATTAAGCAGGCTGAGGGCAATGCGTTTTTTTTCCACATCCACTTCCTTTATCTTAACCATTAGTTGTTGGTTAAGTACTACATAATCAGATGGATTTTTAACAAACTCCGGAGCCATTTCACTTTTATGCAACAGAGCCGATTCGTGTAGGCCGATATCCACAAAAGCGCCAAAGGCGGTGATGTTGGTAACGATTCCCGGAACTACCATGCCTTCCTTCAGGCTGCTGATATGCTTCACATTGGGATCGAAACTAAAAGGTTGAATCTCTCCCCGCGGGTCACGACCGGGTTTTTCCAGTTCAGCCAGGATATCTTTTACCGTAAAAAGCCCGGTTTCTTCTGTAACCAGCGATTCAGGCTGTAGCGACCGGAGTATTTTCCAATTTCCGACCAATTCTTTTATCGAAATGCTCAAGTCGGAGCTTAACTTATTGACGAAGGCATAATTTTCGGGATGCACGGCAGAGGTGTCCAGGAGATTGGTACCCTCTTTAATCCGCAGGAATCCGGCAGCCTGTTGAAAGGCTTTTGGTCCTAATCCTGGAACTTTTTTTAGGGATTCACGGTTGTCGAAATCACCCTTTTGGTTTCTGTATTCAATAATTTGAGCTGCCAGTTTAGGGCCAAGGCCCGAAACATAGGTCAGCAGTTCTTTGCTGGCGGTATTCAACTCAACACCTACCTGGTTTACACAGAGTTCCACAGTTGAAGTCAGACTTTCTTTAAGTAGTTTCTGGTCAACATCGTGTTGATATTGCCCAACGCCTAGTGCCTTGGGGTCAATTTTTACGAATTCAGCCAAAGGATCTATCAGTCGTCGGCCAATGGAAACAGCACCGCGCACGGTAACATCATACTGGCCAAATTCTTCCCTTGCCAGTGCAGAAGCCGAGTAAACGGAAGCGCCATTCTCGCTGACAGAAACGGCTACAATGTCTTTATCAAAGCGGATGTGTTCGATCAGTTGAGCTGTTTCGCGGCCCGCCGTTCCATTACCAATGGCAATGGCCTCAATGTCGTAGGCCGATACCAGACTTTTTATTTTTTTAACCGCCATGGCTGTATCATGCTGAGGCGCATGCGGATAGATGGTAGCATTATGAACCAGGTTTCCGTTTTTATCCAGACAAACTACTTTGCAACCCGTGCGAAACCCCGGATCGATGGCCAGCACATTTTTCTGTCCCAAAGGAGGCATGAGTAACAACTGCTTCAGGTTGGTTGAAAAAACCCTGATGGCCGTTTCATCCGCATTTTGTTTGATCGTGTTGCGGAGCTCATTTTCCAGCGAAGGATACAACAAGCGGCCCACCGCATCCGCAATGGCCATTGATTTTTGTTTCGAAGCCCCGGCATGTCCTTTGACGAGTTTTGAGTCCAGGTATTGAATCACCTTTTGCTTATCAGGAATCAGTTTAAGTTTTAAAAAACCTTCGTTTTCACCCCTGAACATAGCCAGTGCCCGGTGCGA
This sequence comes from Bacteroidetes bacterium CG18_big_fil_WC_8_21_14_2_50_41_14, assembly GCA_002771745.1. Lineage (GTDB taxonomy): Bacteria > Bacteroidota > Bacteroidia > Bacteroidales > F082 > UBA6244. Next base: position 18,352 of record PCUL01000291.1, on the reverse strand, counting down.
TGGAGTTTTGATTGCCAATTCCTGCCAGTCGTGCCAACTTTGGTATTTATCATCTTCGGCGGCTTTGCTGGCAACAACTTTGGAAATAAGGATGGCTTCCTGTTCAAAAATCCGGCGGATATTTTGCCTTACCCAGTCTTTTTCGCTCACCCATTCGGCGATGATATCGCGGGCTCCGCTAATGGCTTCATCGGTAGAAAATACCTCCGTTTTGTCGTTTACAAACCTTTGGGCTGCAGATTCAACATCCGAGACATTTTCCGACATGATCATCCGCGCCAGGGGTTCAAGTCCTTTGCTGATGGCTTTTACGCCTCGGGTTTGTCGTTTGGGTTTGTAGGGCAGGTAAATATCTTCCAACAAGGTAAGCGATTCCGATTGTTGTATGGCTTCTTCCAGTGCCGAGGTCAACTGGCCGCTTTCACGCATTGAGTTGAGAATACTTTCTTTTCTGCTGACCAGGCTTTTGTGTTGTTTGTATTTTTTATCAATTTCAATAATTTGCTCATCGGTAAGCGCACCTGTTTTTTCCTTGCGGTACCGGGCAATAAAAGGAATGGTGGCATCTGAATCGAGCAGTTCGATGGTATTGCTGATCTGCCAGTGACTTACATTTAATTCGGTGGAGAGAGATTCTATAAAATGTTGCATCCTTTATTTTTATCTCAGCAACATTACAGTTCCTCTGTTTTCAATTTCTTTGGCTGCCTGTAAGCTACTTTCAAAGGTGGTAAAAATGGAGTGCCATACATAGATTCCATATGGAGCCATCTCTCCTCCTTTGAACTTCCCGTCCCACTTTTGGGTGGGGTCGTTTGTTTCAAAGATAATCAGACCCCATCGATCGAATATCTGGAACCTGAATTCTGCCAGGGACGAAATATCCCCGATGACACCAAACTGTTGGTTTTCGGCAATTGAACTATTGGGGTTAAACGCATTGGGGAAACTAAGTTCAGCAAACTGAATGTATACCTGATCCGTATTGGAACAGCAATTGGTGTCGGTTACCAAAACAGAATACAACCCTTGCTGGGCTACATCCAGATAGCGATCGTGGCTTCCTCCGGGAGTCCAGGAATAATAGTCATATTCACCAGCATCGAGGCGGATGGAAGAGTTGGGAAGAATGGATATGGTGTCGGCTCCATTTCCAATGTCCACACCGGGCAATGGATGGATTGTTACACCTCTCGAAAATGGAATGCTTATCCCGTCCCACGATTCGGTAAACTCAACCTGATAATTACCCGGTTCGCTAAAAACAAAGCCGGGGTTCAACGGATCGGTATAAACCAATGTGCCGGAGGGGTCGATCACATCAAAATTCCAGGTGGCCTCCACATTGGCCGTATTGCGAATTTGAAAATCGGTGGTATCGTGGTGACATTTGTTGAAAAAGGAAAAATGGGGAATGTTGAGGTAATCGGTGATAAAGGTGGGCAGGCCAATTAAACTTCCTGCGCCGTTTAGACTAAATGGCGTGTTTGTCAGGTGATCTAAAGTATTGTAGTTGCATGCACTCCCTGGACGATTTGGATTATAGATAACGCTCAGGGTTGGTTTGCCTCCTGAAGCGCCCTTAAGAAATTTGCTTACATATATTTTTCCATCTGGTGCAAGCTGTACAGCTCCCATCAAACTATCGTTTGATCCAATGTTACTCCAATTAAATTGATCGATAACAGTAAATGGTGTATTAAACGGGTCTGAAGAGGTAATATCAAACTGGTACAAATAATTTGTACCGGGATCTTTGGGAGAGGTGGAAATGTAAAGTTTTGAGTTATCGGGTGAAAACTCAACACCGTATGGATAAATAATTTCCCCGGGCACACTGCTTATCGACCCGCTTAATAATCCGGTTGATTTGTTGAAATCGAACAATTCAACTACACCGTTGTCGGGAACTACCAGGGCAATTTTATTTCCGTTGGGTGAGGCTTTCATGTATCCACCACTATTGTTAAAATCTCCTGTCTGCAAATAGCCAACTTTACTGACAATCGGTGTAGGATTTACACCTCCTGTATCCACCAGGTAAGTAAAAAAGCTGTCTCCGTTGTTATCGCCAAACCCATGTAAGATCACCCAATAATCCCGTTGGTTTTGATGCATGACTGCACATATCTTTTGAGCATTTTCGTTAAATAGCAATACATTTTTGTTAATCACTTCACCAGATGGATTGGAAGTAAAATCAACAGTTGAAAAATTGACGCCTTCGGTGTAAACAGGAGGTAGATACATATCCAGTGTAAAAATGAAGAGCTGTTTGCTGTTACCGGGATTGGGAACAATAATGGAACTCATGGTCGCGTATGGGTTTCCTATCAGGTTTGTTCCATTTGTCATGTGATAATAACCTCCGTTATATACCTCCTGCCCATTGCTAAAACAGACTAGCTGTCCATTTTTATCGGCATAAGTTGAAATACCAACCGAAACTTCATATTTACCGGGTGTAGGGTCGGACTGTGTTGGAGATGCCGTAAAATCAATTCCTCCTTTTTCACCAAATACCCACTTATCTGCCTCATGAGGTCGAATATAGTCGCAGTATCGGGTGCTTTGTGCAAACGCAGGAATGGTAAGCCAAATTAAAATACCTGTAAACAGGGAGGTTGAAAATCCTTTTTTAGAAATCATTCTTTACTACAATTGGATGGTTGAACTTACTGATTATTGTTTTATGACAGCAGCATGATAAAACCCGTTTTTGTGTTTTAAATTAATGAGATACATCCCGGAGGCGTACTTTTCCAGGTTAAGAATCACCACATGCGAATTCGAAATACCGGATTTGGTCTTTTGCGATAACAGTATTTTACCATTTAAATCAGTTAAGTCGATATCAAGTTCCCCGCTTACATCAGTAAATTTCAGTTCAACCAATCCGGAAGTGGGATTAGGGGAGATTTTCACATGGGTTTTAAGTTCGCCATTCTCCTCTATACCTATATTACATTGTCTGAAATCGAAAAACAAAACGATAGAATCGCTGCTCTGGCATCCGGTTATGGGATTGATAGTCTTAGCCCAATGAGTTTGGAAATCAATCCAGCTGCCATTTGCAGAAGCCGTATAGGTTCTGTTGTTGGTACTATTCGACCAAATATAATTCATCACCGGAGGATTTAATGGATCGGTGTTGGCGTCCATAACCACAGAATCACGCACACAAACCACGATGGTGTCGGTTCCGTAAATGGTTGCATTTTGCGGAATCAGGTCGACAACAGGTGTATGGTTTACCAGGATTGTTATTTGACCGGTAATAATTTTATAGGTATCTGTTACTTCAATAGAATAAGTGGTTGTTTCCATGGGCGACATGGTCGGGCTTTGTTCGGTAGATTCAAAACCGGATGCATTGGTCCAAAGATAGGTGTAGGTTCCTCCTCCACCCATGGCATTGGCAAACAATTTTACATCATCCCCCTGACAAATGGTGTTGTCAGCTGCTGAGGAGGTAGGGGTGATACTTAACTGATCACCTCCGGCAAATACATACATGTTGTCAGGATTGCTAACACATCCATTGGCATCGATCACACTTAATACATATTCCTGGCTGTTGTCGAGGATTACGGTTTGTGGATACAGCAATGATGGGTCGATGAGCATATTGACAGGTGACCACAAATAAGTATACACACCTGAGCCAGCCGAGGCACTTGCTCCTGTGATGGTTGTATTGGTTCCTACTGTAATGGTCATGTCATTTCCGGCATTTCCAATCGGTTTGGGTTTTACCTGTACGGTAACTGATGCCTGAACTGTGTTTTGACCATCAAAAACACTCACTGTGTAGGTGGTTGTTACGGTTGGATAATCAGATACTTCTGCTTCTGACGCACTAAATCCGGGAGGGTTGGAGCTCCAGGTAAACTGGTTGTTGCCTGAACCACCCGAAGGCAGTGCCTGCAAATTCACCACATCATCCTGACAAATGACCATCGGATCTGCGGTGGCCGTAGCCTGAAGTGCTCCGCCTGTTACGATAACAGTCATCGAATCGGCACTAAGACATCCTGAGTTGGCATCTGTGACGCCGAGTTTAAATACGGTGGTGGCACCCATATTGATGGTAGTCGGGTCGGTAAGGGTTGGGTCGACCAATAAATTGGATGGAGTCCACAGCACATCATAATTTCCTGATCCTCCGCTCACTTCGCCATTCAATGTGGTGGTCCAGCCATTGGGAATAGTAATGTCGGTTCCTGCATTTACATTGGCTGCGCTATTAACATGAACAATGTGGCTAACAGAACGTTCACACAAATGAAAGCCCGTAAAGGTGGTTAATTTTGTAGTGTAAAGTCCACTATTACCATAAAGATGAACTTGGTCGGGTCCTACTGCTTGCTGACCATCACCAAACTCCCAATTCCAGGTGGTAATATTTGAAGTGGGTGGCTCGATAGTGGATTGGTCATAGAAAAAGGTAGTATCGCCAAAACAAGCATTGTTAAAATCGAATTCAGGATGCGATAATGCATTGATAACCACTGTGGTTGTAACGGGGTCGCTGGCGCTGCCGTTGATAGTGATCACCAAAGTATATACACCCCCGTTTTGTAATCCCACATTCATAATCACGGGGTTTTGCTGATTCGACATAAAACCGTTGGGTCCCGTCCAGTAATAGGTTGCGTTATTTACATCATCCGCTGTAAGTTGAAGGTTGTCGTGGACGCACAAAGGACCATTGTTCCCAACAGGAGGAGGAAGGATGGTGCAATCTGTTGCCCCGGTTCCTGCTGATTTTTCAAAAGTAATATTACATGGTTGATTTGAATAATTGGTGATGAGGAGTATATAGTATTCCCCGACCTGGCCACTTGGAATGTCGCAGTATTCGATTGAGGCCGTAGAGTAACTGCAGTCAACGGTTTTGTTGGCAGTTAGTTGTGTTACACAAGGTGAAATGGGATCTTCAAAAGGTCCCCAGCAAATAAAGTCAATGTCTCTGGAAGGAGTGCTGAACATTTTTATTTGAAGGTATCCGGGTTCGGCAATCTTCATGTGGTACCAGGCTGGATTAGGAGTGGTGGCAAGGCATCCATAATCCGGTCCGGGTTGGCCCTGACCGGTATTTGTTCCTGCCGGAAAAGTATATACATTACTTGTGCAAAATGGGTCGGAATCTGCACACATTCCAGCTTGTGCATAGGTATAGGTTGTAGTGCTTATGATCAGGACAAGCACGAAGAGCATTTTTTTCATGACCAATATTTTTTTTCAAGGGTTATTTACTACCTGAATACTTATCGTTTTTTAGTAGCCATTGTTGTTGCTGTTCCTCATTTATTTGCATGGCTTCGGTATTCACCTGATCAATCAAATTATATACAAGCTGTTCAATCTCAGTTTCGCTTTTCCCGAGTGAGTTGTTGACGAGGAAAAGAGAATAGGTAGAAGTGGGAGAGGCGCCGATATTTACAAGCGATTTGTCTGTCGAAATTTTCTCCAGCAACTTGATTTTTTCATATCTGGAACTGATTTTTTCTGTCAGTAAAGCGTAGTAGGTGTTTTTGCTGTCGTGGTAGATGGCTTTAAAAACATCGCTCTTAAAGTCCATTTTGGTCGCTTTTTGCAATAATTCTTCGTGGGTGATGTTGGGTTCGGTACCCAGATATTTTGATTCCTGAGATATCAGCGAAAACGATATCATGCCTAAGATGACAGACATGGCAAATCTGGTTAGCCATGCATGTTGATTGTTGAAAATTTGCATTATTCCGATCCTCTTAATTAATAGGGCGCTAAATTAAGTCAAATTAGTTAATTTGACTAATGCAAATTCCAACTTTTTGAAAAGGAGTAAAGAAAAGAATGACAGAATGAGGATGAATTGATAAAATTGGGGTTATTTGAACAGGTCGAGTACCCTGTTGATGTCATCGGCTTTAAAAGGTTTTGTAATAAAATCGTTCATGCCAACAGCAAAGCAGTTTTCTTTATCTTCCTTTAATGCATTGGCTGTAAGGGCAACAATATAGCTTTTGGGAAGGTGGTGTTGTTGTTCAAATTTTCTTATCTCTCCTGTAGCTGTAAATCCATCCATTACGGGCATCTGAATATCCATCAGGATTAAATCCACCGGGTTTTTTTTATATGATTCTAATCCCAAAGCGCCGTTGTTGGCAATGGTTATTTCGTATCCTAGGTTCGACAGGATACCCTTGGCCACTTTTTGATTAATGATGTTATCTTCCACCAAAAGTATTCTTAAATCCCCGGCTTTTATTTTTCGCTGTGTTTCCGGTGTATTTTGAGTTTCATCGAATCCTTCAGTAGGATTAGAGGTGTTTTCTTTTATATTGAATAAAGCGGTAAACCAGAATGTTGAACCAACTCCAGGGGTGCTTGTAACGCCAATTTCACCATTCATTAACTCGGTCAGGTTTTTCGCGATGGCAAGGCCAAGGCCGGTGCCTCCATATTCGCGTTGCGTAGATTGGTTTACCTGGCTGAACGATTTGAATAGCTTGGTTAATCCTTCCTTGGTGATACCTATGCCTGTATCGGTGATCTCGAAGTGCAGTTTAACCTCGTCTTTGGTTTTTTCATCCACTCGTATGTTCACCGTAACGGTACCGTTTTTTGTAAACTTGATGGCATTATTTATCAGATTGATGATAATCTGCTTTAAGCGCAACGGGTCGCCAAATAGAAACAGGGGAACATCCTTGGAAATGGAATAGAAGAGTTCGTCATTTTGTTCCCGGGCTTTAATGTTAAGGATGGTTATCGAATCTGTGATCAGCTTTTTTAAATCAAACTGAACATATTCCAGGCTAATCATTCCCGATTCGATTTTTGAAATATCCAATATATCATTTATAATGGCCAACAAATTCTCCCCGGAGATGGTCATAATATTAATTAAATCCAATTGATCCTGGTTGAGGGGCGTTTGCTTGAGCAATTCTGTAACACCGAGAATGCCATTCATAGGAGTCCTGATTTCGTGCGACATGGTGGCCAAAAAAAGGGACTTTAAAAAATTATTTTTCTCGGCAATTTCTTTGGCTTTCTGTAATTCAGTGTTGGAGCTTTGCAGCAATTGTTTTTGTTCGTACAAATCAAGAAAAACCTTGACTTTCCCTTTTAGGATTTTAGGAACAATGGGTTTTGAAATAAAATCCACCGCCCCGGTTTCGATACCCTTGATCACATAACGTTCGTCATTGTATATGGCCGAAACAAATATCACGGGAAAATAGGTAATATTCGGGTCGTTATGAATCAACTCAACTGTTTCATAGCCATCCATTTCCGGCATTTGCACGTCAACTATGGCCAGGGCAAATTCGTGTTTTAGTGTGGCTCCCAATGCTTCATTGCCCGAAAGGGCACGAACGAATTCCACGTTGGCGTCACGCAAAACCGTTTCCAACGCGATCAGGTTTTCAAATTTGTCGTCGACAATTAATATTTTTGGTTTTCTGTCCATGGTTATTTATAAAGCCAAACGCGTAGCAACGACAACAATTTTTCAATATTCAGGGGTTTAGCCATGTAATCGCTTGCTCCTGCATCGATACATTTTTGCCGGTCTTCTTTCATGGCTTTTGCTGTAAGCGCAATTACAGGTATATTTTTAAGAGGTCCCATAGCCCTGATTCTTTTTATTGTTTGATACCCGTCAAGCTCAGGCATCATGATGTCCATTAAAATGACGTCAAAATTAGTTTCTTTTTCCAGAATTTCAAGTGCGGTGATCCCGTTATCTGCCCTGGTCACTTTCATTCCCTGCTCACTAAGTACCTTTGTTAATGCAAAAATGTTACGCATGTCATCGTCCACAATCAGTACTTTCTTGTCTTTAAAATGATCTGTTTTACTATGAATCTTGTGGATCATGGTTTGTTTACTCTTAGGCATATCGGAGATCACCCTGTGCATAAACAAGGCAGTTTCGTCCAGTAGTCTTTCTTCCGACTTGACTCCTTTAATGATAATTGTTTCAGCATACTTCTGAAGCATCTCATTTTCCTCTTTTGTCAGATCCTTGCCCGTATAAATGATAATGGGTGTTTTTTGAATGGAAGAGGCTTCTATTTTTCTGATCAACTCAAAACCACTCATATCCGACAAACCCAGGTCGAGAATCATACATTCATAAGTGTTTTTCGAAAGCAGATCCAGTGCTTGTTCTCCCGTAGTGGCTTCAGTAATGTTCACATCTTTATCACCAATCAGTATTTTGATAGATTTCCTCAAATTGGCATCGTCTTCAACCAGCAATAAACTGCTTACTTTTTTACTCACATATTCGTTAATTCTATTAAATGCCAGGTCTAAGTCCCCTTTCTTGGCCGGTTTGGTCAGGTAACCGATGGCGCCTTTGCCGGAACTCATGATGGTTTCGTCTTCTCCCGACATAATATGAACGGGAATATGCCTTGTAGATTGGTTTTCTTTGAGTAAGTCAAGTACCTTCCATCCATTAATACCGGGAAGGTTGATGTCGAGAATAATGGCAATGGGTGCTGTTTTCACGGCCAATTCATATCCCAGTTCACCTGTTGGGCTGGCGAGACATTTGAATCCTTTTTCGTGACATTGTTGAACAAGAATTTTGGCAAAATTCGGATCATCTTCTACAATAAGAATCACTTTATCACCTGGTTTCCAACTTTCCAGGTCATCTTTTATGAAATCGATGGGCCCTATTTCGCTTATCACCGTTTGGTTGTCATCTGCAAAAATAGAGGATTCAGGATCTACATGCACAGGATTCTTTTTTGCCTCCGGGGTTTCTTTGGCGGGCACATTGGTTTCAACAGCAGTAGCGGTGACCGGGATATAAAATGTAAATGACGACCCAACGCCTTCGGTACTGCTAAGTTGGATTTCGCCTCCTAAAAGTTTGGCCAGCTCGCGCGAAATGGAAAGACCTAACCCCGTTCCTCCAAATTTTCTGGATATACTTCCATCGGCTTGTTTAAATGCCTCAAATACCTCACGTTGTTTATTTTCGGCGATGCCTATTCCTGTATCAGAAACAGTAAGGGCAATGGTGGTTTTTTTATTCAGGGAGGGTCGTTTTAACTCAACATTGGCTCCTACTTTCGTGAAACTTAATTTAACACTTCCTTTTGATGTGAACTTGATGGCATTCGACATGAAATTTTTAAGCACCTGTTCAACTTTTTGTTGGTCGGTTGATATCACCTCCTGAATGTCAGGGTCGATGATAATTTCAAACTCGAGCTTTTTTTGCTGGGTTACAGCCTTAAAATAGTTGTAAATGTTGGATGAAATCTCATGTAAGTTAACAGGTTCAATATTCAGCGACATTTTTCCTGCTTCAATCTTGCTCAGGTCAAGGATGTCGTTAATCATGGTGAGCAGATCGGTACCGCTTTTATAAATGATCTCGGCCGATTCCACTTGTTCGTCGGTCAGGTTATTTTCCCTGTTTTCGGCCAGGCTGTTCGAGAGAATGAGCAGACTGTTGAGAGGGGTGCGGAGTTCATGCGACATATTGGCTAAAAACTCACTTTTATATTTACTGGCAATGGCCAGTTCTTCAGCTTTACGTTCAAGGTCGTTGCGGGTGTTTTCGAGTTGTAAATTTTTCTCCGAGATATCGGCCTTCTGGTGTTCGAGATAATTGGTTTTTTCGATGAGTTCTTCATTTGTAACCCTAAGCTCCTCCTGTTGTTGTTGAAGTTCTTCAGCCGCCGACCGAAGTGCCGATGACTTTTCTTCAAGCACCTTATTCGCTTCCATCAATTCTTCCTGTTGCGCCCTTAGTTCTTCCGCTTGCTCTTGTGTTCTCGACAGCAAGATTTTAATTTCCGTGTTTACCCTTAATGTGTTGAACCCAATGGCAAGGTTTTCAGATAACTGACGGATCAGTTCCAGTTTCTTTTCTGAAATTTCTTCTGAACTGGCCAATTCCAATACGGCTACGCAATGGTTTTGAAAAACGAGTGGAACAACCAGGATATGGGCAGGTTTGGTTTCTCCTAACCCTGATTTAATCAAAATATAGTCTTCCGGAATCTGGTCGTACGCGATGGTTTTCATCTCCAGGGCAGCCTGCCCCACCAGGCCTTCGCCCAATTTAAACTCACTAATTCCTGATTTTCTGTTAAAATAGGCGTAGGAGCTAATGAGCTTATAAACATCGTCCTGTTCAACGAAAAGTGCACCCATCTGAATAGTTAGAATTTCAGCAAGTTTTGAGAGTATCTGATTTCCAAGGTCCGTGGCGGTTTTGTCTCCCTGAAGCAATTCGCTGATTTTTACAATGGATTCCTGGCGCCAATGGTTGTCGTTATTCTTGGTGCGCAACTCAATCAGGTTTATGCGCATCTGAATAAGGGCATTGCCCAGAATATCGTTTTTACCCAAAGAGAAAAAAGTTGACTCATATTGCCCTTTTCCTATATCCCGGGCAAATTCAGCGCTCTTTTTCATGGCACCGGTAAGTTTGTTGAGTGCATTGCCCATCTCGGAAAGCTCATCCCTGGTTGTTAATTTTATTTCCCTCACCTGGTCGATGGCTCCTGTGGACAACACATTCAACTCTTTGGTTGTAAAAATAAGGGGTGTGGTGATTTTTTTTGCTACAAACCATATTAAAAAGGCCAGGATCAAGATGCCAAACACGCCGGTCAGGATGGATATAAGGGCACTTCGGTTGGCTTCTTCGAGGATAATTTTTTCCGGGACAACAATCGCGATATACCAGGGATAATCGAGGTTGTATATATAGAAAGGCACAAACGAAACATAATTTATATGATCTGGGTTTGAATGATCGCTAAAGCTGAACGGCTTGCCTGAAAGCAGGCTGTCGGATATGTTAAATAGAATGGATTTAGAGATCGGGAAATTCTTTATGGACGTGTTTTCGTATTTTTTTTCGGGACATGAAATAATGGTTCCCTTATTTGAAACCATGATTGAATAGCTTTCCTGAAATGGTTTAATGTCTGCAATCAAGTCGTAAAAACTGTTCATTTGCATGTCGACTCCCACCAAACCTGAAAATTGATGATCGATCATCAGTGGAACTGCAGCACTTGCTTCTAATATTTGCACGTTTTCATGCCCCTGATATGAGAAATAATAAGGCTCTGTCATGAATTCGCGGGGATTGGCCTTGATGTCGTAATACACCCCACCTGAAGAAACCCCGTCTGATTCAAGTAACTCCTCAAAAATCCTGATACTGTCATTTTCTTTCAAATAGGTAATCCTTCTACGTCCGTTTTCCAACGGATAACCGGGGTCAAGGGCCTTCAGTTCCCAACTAGTCCAAGTCGATAGGTAGCGTGGGTTGGCAAGCAATATTTTTCCAAGGATGGGGTCAAGATCTGACTTGATGCGTGTGATATCTGCCTGAGGATAGTTTTGATATACTGTTGCAATAGTTCTGAACAATGCCATGTCACTATCTAATTTTCCCTTCACAATATTGGCCGATTCGCGTGCAGTAGCATCAACATACGCAGTTGCTTTTTCAACAGCCATGTTTTTGGTGTTAAAGACAATATAAATAAGTGTTGCCGAGAAAATGAGAATGGTAGGTGTAAGAATATAAACAAGTAGTTTTGTTTGAAGGGTGGTTTTTTTCACTTTTATACCTTTAAAATTCATAAAACCTGGATTGGATAAATGGATAACGACCTTTTAAATTCCATGTAAAATTAGGGTATTTTTCAATCCAATTGAAGATGTGGGTGGTTTTGGATACAATTATCTCGCCAGGGTTAATCCTGATTACCCAATGATGCTAATTTTTGCATACATTTAATGATGATTTTAATATCGGTAGATATGTGAAAATCGGTGGTTTTTTGGAGTTTGAATTTTTCTTTTACCCCGGCTAAATACTGTTCTCGCACTCCAACAATAAGTGTCATGTTTTTAATGTGAGTTATTAAGCGGAACGAATCATGCCAGATATGGCTCTCCAGCTCAAACCGTCCAATTTCATCGATAAAAAACACAGCAGGTTTAGTTTTTATCGCGTTTAAAATCAGTTGGTTGCCATGATCAATGGTGGCTTGATTAAAAAAAAACCTCCCGTGCTGAACCGGGTTTTGATCGGGAATAATTGAAGCTAGTGGGAGTAAATTTCGCGTTGGCAGGACTAACAAATTATAACCTGTTTTTTGTCCATTGTGCCAAACGCCGGGAGCGGCAAAACCTGCCATCACGGTCTTTAATTTATTTAGCTCATCAAATATTTCCAGCAATCTAGTGGTTTTTCCCTCATTTTGTTTTCCGTAAAGCAATATGATGCGTGCACCCATTTTTTTCCTGTTTTTGATCTTAATCAAGCGAAATTAACCGATTTTGTTTAAGGTAAAGCTTAATTTAAGTCCTTTGCAGGATGAAATTTAAAAACAACTTGTTAAAGCAGTTGGTGAGCGATTGTATTGCGGAGCTAATGCCAACCTACAAAAAAGAGGAAGCTGCCCAAATGGTGTTTTGGTTGACGGAGGATTTTTTCGGAATGACGAAATCAGCCTTGTTATTAAATCCCGAAAGGAGACTGTCGGAATCGGAAATGTTGTCGCTCCACTTTGCTGTTAAAAGCCTTAAAAGCCATGTTCCGGTTCAATATATTATTGGAAAGGTGGAATTTCTAAATTTAAGTTTGCAAGTCACTCCGGCGGTGCTGATTCCCCGGCCTGAAACTGAGCAATTGGTAGATTGGATATTACAAATAGAAACGGCACAAGGATTAAAAATCCTGGACATCGGCACAGGGAGTGGGTGCATCGCGCTGGCCATCAAGCAGGGTTTGCCAAATGCCTCTGTCTGGGGGTATGACCAAAGCAGCGATGCATTGGTGGTTGCTCTGCAAAATGCGAAATCGAATGGATTGGACGTACACTTTTTTAAAGGCGATATTTTCCAGGAGAAAATCGAATTGGATCCTGTGGACGTGGTGATCAGTAATCCTCCATATGTGATGCAAAGTGAGAAATCGGTCATGCAGCCTAACGTTCTCGAATATGAACCTTATACAGCCTTGTTTGTGCCCGACGAAACACCACTTTTGTATTACGAAGGAATACTTAAACAGGCACAGCTGTTATTAAAGCCAGAAGGGCGCATTTATTTTGAGATCAATGAGGCGATGGGAACGGAAATGGTCGCTTTGCTCAATACTTGGGACTATAAGGCCGTGCATCTTAAACATGATTTAAACGGAAAACCGCGCTTTATTTCAGGTATAAAACAATAAAAAAGGCCGCTTTTTAAATGAGCGGCCTTTTCAGTTAGTTCAGTTTCTTGTTGAGGACAACAAAATCTCGTTGCGATTTATACAGATTGAATCCCATCAGAGCCAGGTGTTTGCTCTCGTTAAGGATATTCAGGAAGAGGATGCTGGTCTTTGTTCCTGAAGCAGCGGTTTTAATACGGCCAATCTGGTTTTTATTACACTTCTCAATGAGGTGAAGGTACTGATTTAGAATGGCCTGTATATCCTCTTGTTTCGAGTAATCTTTCCCTTCGATACTTAGAATGATCAGGTTTAAAAATTTAACAATTACCTCCTGAAGCTGTTTTAGTTCCGCTATCTGTTCTTCGTTGAACGGTTTGTGGTTGTTTTCGATGTGTTCGATGGCCGGACGGTTGATATACGAAATGGCATGAAGCATTTCACGCATATAATCGAGCACCTGAACAAAATAGTAGGCAGTGTCAGTAGAGTCTTTCTTCAGCTTGTCAACAATTACAGTAATGTGGTCCTTCAGGTATTTAGTTTTGGCGGTAGTGGCATCCAGATCGCGTTGTATTTTCTTTAATTGTTTACGATCTTCCAGTTCAATTCCGGTAAAGATATTACTGATCGATACTGAAATCTTTCTCAGGTTCTTGATTACAGTCTTCACAGTTTTTTCTCCAATATTTTCATCGGTTAGACCATAAACTTCTTGTGTGCCTTCAATGGCTTTTTCTTCAGTCTTGTTGTGATAGCGGTGAGATCTGTAAATTAGATAGATAACAAAAACCGACATGGCAACAATGGCGTAAACCTGTCCAAAATAAAACAAATACACCACGATCAATGCAAGTGTAAATGCACTAAAAGCAGTCAGGAACCAGCCCCCAATAACAGCAAGAACCCCGGATATCCTGTAAACAGCACTTTCACGGTCCCAGGCTTTATCCGACAACGAAGTCCCCATGGCTACCATAAAGGTTACATAAGTGGTTGATAATGGCAATTTAAGCGAGGTTCCCAAGGCAATCAGGATGCTTGCGACAGTCAGGTTAACGGAAGCCCTGATCAGGTCAAAAGCAGGTGGATCAGGATCTTTCACCTTTTGTTTGGCTATTGGTTCAAATTGTCTTTCAATAGCTTTAACAAATCTGCCAGGAAGTATTTTACGGATGTTGCTGTTGAGGTTCATCGATGACCTGACGAGGGCTTTTGAAAACCAGCTGGGTTTAAACCGCTCATCGCCTTCTTCCTGACGACTTAAGTCAAGGGAAGTCTTGACCACACTTTTGGCTTTCTTGGAGGTAAACAAGGTAATTACCATAATAATACCGGCTCCGATGAGAAACAATATAGGGGTTTGGACTTTTCCAGAAAGGCCTGTCATCAGGAAATCATTTGCGACACCTCCTTCAGAAGAGGTAAAAATCTGCCAGGAACTGTAACCTGCCAAAGGAACCCCAATAAAATTCACCAGGTCGTTACCAGCGAATGCCATAGCCAGCGAAAAGGTACCCACCAGGACAATCACCTTTAAAATGTTTAGATTGAACAACATGTGGAGTAATTGCAGTAAAAGGGTCCAACCAATTAAGCTGATAAAAAGGATCATGGTAGCATGATCCTGAAAATAATCTATCGTTGTTTCTGGCATGAAAGTAGCATCCTTAACCCCTTTTAGCAAAATAAAATAGGTGAGGGCGGTAAAAGAGAGACCCCCCCAAATAGATCCAAAATAATTCATGCGTTTTTTGTAATTGAACGAAAATACAATCCTGATAAAGTACTGTATTATCGCTCCCACCGTGAACGCTATGACTACGGACACCAATATTCCAGATATGATGGCCAGTGCTTTTGAGGAGTTTATGAATTGACTGATACTTGTTATGTCATCATTCATGATGATTTTAATGGTAGCCATCCCGACAGCTGCACCAAGTAATTCAAATACAATGGAAACCGTTGTCGATGTAGGCAACCCGATGGTGTTATATGCATCTAGAAGAATGACATCTGTAACCATTACCGCCAAAAAAATCAACATGATTTCGGAGAAATAAAATTCCCCCGGATTAAAAATGCCTTTCCTGGCTACCTCCATCATTCCGGATGAAAAAACGCTCCCCACCAGCACTCCTAATCCAGCGATCAGCATGATGATTTTAAAAGGAGCGACCTTTGAGCCGATGGCTGAATTTAAGAAGTTTACAGCATCATTACTTACACCAACAACCAGATCCGATGCTGCCAGAACAAATAGCAGTATAACGATAAACAGGTAGAATGTTTCCATATTTCAATTTTTCAATCTGAGTTGCAAGAGTATTCAATTCTCTCATCCACAGAACGTTTTCATGTTAAGAAATGGTTAAGTTATTCAAATACCGGGTGCATATCCAGGTTGTACATAATAAAACTGTACATGTCAGTTGATTCATCAATTTGTTTAGAAGTAGGTTTTCCGGCTCCATGGCCGGCTTTTGTTTCTATGCGCACCAACATCGGGTTGTTCCCTCCGTCTTTTTCCTGGAGGGTAGCCATAAATTTAAAAGTATGTGCCGGTACCACACGGTCATCATGATCTGCGGTTATGGCCAGGGTTGCAGGGTAGTTTACATCCGCTTTTATGTTATGCAGAGGCGAATATCCATAGAGGTAATTAAACATTTCTTCATTGTCGTCGCTGCGTCCATAATCGGATGCCCATGCCCAACCAATGGTAAAGTGATGATAGCGCAACATGTCCATCACGCCAACGATGGGAATGGCTACTTTGAAAAGTTCAGGTTCCTGCGTCATACAAGCGCCGACAAGCAATCCCCCATTCGATCCTCCTGCAATGGCCAGTTTTTCAGCCGAAGTATATTTGTTGTTGATGAGGTATTTGGCAGCATAAATAAAATCATCAAATACATTTTGCTTATTTAATAAGGTGCCTTGCTTATGCCAGGCTTCACCATATTCGCCTCCACCACGCAAGTTGACCATCGCGAAAACACCTCCCTGTTCAAGAAAAGCAGCACGGCTTATGCTGAATCCGGGTGTCATGCTGATGTTAAACCCACCGTAACCATATAGCAAAGTTGGGTTGTCGTTGTTCATGTTGAGGTTTTTCCGGTGAACAATGAACATGGGAATTTTGGTGCCATCTTTGCTGGCGAAGAACACCTGTTCAGTTTGATATTGGGTGCCATCAAAATCAACTTCTGAAGCATGCATCATGGTAGAGATTCCCGAGGTCAGGTCGTATTGGTATACATTCGAAGGAATGGTGAAAGAAGAAAAACCATAAAAAGCAATGGGGTCACCTTTTTCACCATTAAAACCACTCAGCGTACCTAACGTGGGGAGTTCCAGTTCGCGAATAAGTTTTCCTTCCAGATTATAAAAATAAGCCTTACTGCTGGCATCTTCCAGGTATTGGGTAAACAAGAAATCTCCAACCAAACCGGCACCCTCAAGCACCTGTTCTTTCTCCGGAATGAGGTTCTTCCACATTTTTGGATCGCTGTTGTTATAATCGGAAAGCACCAGTTTTTGCATGGGGGCTTCAAAATTGGTGATGATGATTAATTCGTCACCTATATGGTCTATTACCTGAAAATCATTAGCAAATCCATTGGCGATTTTTTTAAAATCTAATTCCTTTAGTGAATTTATTTTAGAAGCATACAGACTGTTTCCGCTGGTGCTTTCTGATTCGCTAATCATTAAAAAGGCTTCGTCCTCAGTTGTGTAGGCCGAAAAGGTTCGCAAAGGTTGACTTTTATCCTCATAAATCAATTGGTCGTTTTCCTGATTTGTTCCCAGATCATGATAACATACTTTGTGGAACCTGTTTTGTCCTTTCAGCTCTTCGCCTTCGTCGGGTTTATCGTATCGGGAATAAAAGAAACCATTGTCTTTCCATGAAATTCCTGAAAACTTCACCCAATTGATGTGGTCCTTTAATATTTCGCGTGTATCGATGTCCATGACATAAATTTCGTTCCAATCGGAGCCCCCGCGGGCAATGCTGTAGGCCAGGTATTTTCCGTTTTTACTAATTCCCATCCCTGCAAGCGCCACTGTACCGTCTTCTGAAAGCTGGTTCGGGTCAAGCAATACTTCAGGTTCACCATCAAGCGCATTTTGAATATACAGAACACTTTGATTTTGAATTCCATCATTTTTAAAGAAAAAGAAATGGACTCCCTTTTTAAAAGGAACTCCATATTTTGGGTAGTTCCAAATGTCAGTTAACCGTTTTCGCAATTGTTCCCTGAACGGTATGGCCGATAAATATTCATTGGTGATGGTATTTTCTTCGGTTACCCATTCAGCGGTTTCGTCCGAATTGTCATCTTCAAGCCAACGATACGGATCAGATACTGCCTGACCAAAATAAACATCTGTGGTATCGGTTTTTTTTGCTTTTGGATATTGAATCTGGTTTTTTTGATTGTTTTGCATGCAAGCAGTGGTCATCATAAAGCAAATGGTTACAAAAAAAAGGAAGTGTCTTTTCATGGTGATTGGTTTTACTTTTTCACAATATTTTGGTTTTGGATTTAGTTTTAACCTAATTCGCCGTAAAAGTAGAATTGTTCCATGTAAATTGCAAATTTGCAGACAATGATTTTGTAAATATAACAGGCTCGGAGGGATGAATGGTTATACAGGACGGTTAAGATAGACCGAATAATCTTTTAAAGTCCGCTGGTAGTTGCTGTTATAAAGTGTTGAGCTAATGATAAAATCAGCCGTTGATCGGTTGCAGGCCGTGGGGATGTTGTACAAAACCGACAATCGGAGCAATGCTTTAACATCTACGTCGTGGGGATGCGAAGACATGGGATCCCAGAAAAAAATCAGGAAGTCGATTTTTTCTGTTGCAATGAGTGCCCCCAATTGCTGGTCACCTCCCAAAGGTCCCGATTTAAGGCGCGTTACATTATAACCCTCTCCAAGTGCGCTCTCCACCATGATTCCGGTGGTACCGGTGCAGAACAAATCGTGCTTAATCAGGTTTCCTTTATTAAACTTAACCCATTCAATCAAATCCGATTTTCTGTTGTCATGAGCCACCAGGGCGATTTTTTTCATATTATCCATCGTTTTTTTGCAAAAATAACACTTCGTGTATGTTAAAGTGAATCATTG
>PCUL01000319.1:542-1422 GCA_002771745.1 Bacteroidetes bacterium CG18_big_fil_WC_8_21_14_2_50_41_14 | reverse complement strand
ATGATTATGAAATGTGTTTCCCAATATGGGATTTACATGAGGGAAGAATATAAACATTTGACTACACTAATTATTCTACGAAACCCAATAAAGTTTACTTTCCAACCGACCCAATGGTAAATTTTCAACAACCCAGGTGCATAGAATTAAACAAAAAAAGTCCGTCAAACTAACCTGTTGTTAATCTGACGAACTTCAAAAAAGGATTTTTCTTCCTTAGAGCTCTTTGATCTCTCCAACCAATGCCTGCAACGTATCTTTGGCGTTGCCAAACAGCATGCGCGTTTTATCGTTAAAGAACAGGTAATTTTCGATGGCAGCATATCCCTTGCCCATGCCCCGTTTCATCACGATGATGTTTTTAGCAGCACGCGCGTTCACGATCGGCATACCATAAATGGGACTGGAAGGATCGTCCTGAGCGGCAGGGTTTACCACGTCGTTGGCTCCAATCACCACCACCACATCGGTGTTGGGCAAATCGGGATTGATGTGTTCACTTTCGATGAGTTTTTCGTAAGGCACATCGGCTTCGGCCAACAACACATTCATGTGCCCGGGCATGCGACCGGCCACAGGATGAATGGCATATTTTACTTCTACCCCCTTGCTTTCTAGCAGTTTATCCAGGTCATGACAAATGTGCTGAGCCTGGGCAACGGCCAGTCCGTATCCGGGAACAATCACCACCTTTTGAGAATAGTTGAGCAATACGGCCGCATCCGACAGGGTAATTTCCCTGATATTTCCTTCATCATGTTCCATGGCGGCACCACCACCTCCAAAGGCACCAATGATAACATTCAACAGCGAACGGTTCATGGCATTGCACATCAACACTGTCAGGATGGTTCCTGCCGATCCAACCAAAATACCACCG
>PCUL01000319.1:413-496 GCA_002771745.1 Bacteroidetes bacterium CG18_big_fil_WC_8_21_14_2_50_41_14 | reverse complement strand
CCACACCCGTAAATGAGTTGAGCAGCGATATCACCACCGGCATATCGGCTCCGCCAATAGGCATCACAAATGCAATTCCATAT
>PCUL01000319.1:0-283 GCA_002771745.1 Bacteroidetes bacterium CG18_big_fil_WC_8_21_14_2_50_41_14 | reverse complement strand
GGGGACTGCGGATATCGCCAATTCGTCCGTCCAGCTTACCGAAGGCAATCATCGATCCGGCAAACGAAACACTTCCAATCACCAACCCCAGCAGGATGGCGAGCACATGTCCGTTCATCATGCCATGTTCAGCTACAAGTGCTGCGCTGATGTGCGGGAATTCCATGAGAGAAATCAGTGCCGCACTGGCACCGCCCATTCCATTAAACAACGATACCAGTTGTGGCATGGCCGTCATCTTCACTTTCATGGCAATGGTCCAGCCCACAATGGTACCGATAAC
>PCUL01000461.1 GCA_002771745.1 Bacteroidetes bacterium CG18_big_fil_WC_8_21_14_2_50_41_14 | reverse complement strand
TTTGACTCCCATATTGGGAATTATTTTATCGACCAGTTCTTTTTCGGCATCTTTTAACGCGATAGCCAGGGTTTCAACATCAATTTCTTTAAGTAATTTTTTGATGGCAGAATCCGACATGTCTTTCATTTCCTGTAGACTTGTTCCGCGGGTTTTTTGTACTATTTTTTTTATCTTTTCAGTAGCTTCATCTACCTTTTCAAGTGCAATTTTCCCTGCTTTTTCAGTTACTATTCCGGCTGCATTTTTTAGCTCCGTCATATCGCCCTGAGAAAATTGACTGCATTTTTCAACCTGTAGGATAAAATCACTTAACACATTCATATAGTTAATGAATGCTTCGTATGGAGTACCATAAGGGTTGAAGTATTTGTGAACATCTCCGTCTGAAAACCACTTGGTACACATGTAATAAAAGTGATCGGAGGTTTGCAGGTACGACCATGCCTTTAACAAATCAGGGTCATTGCATTTCCTGACGGTTTCTTCCAGTGAATAGAGTTTTCCGAAAGCCTCATTCTGAAGGTCGTTACCTAACCAGGCCGTTACATCACGTTCTTCATCGGCCCATGAAATGGGATAAGGAACGTGGATGGCACCTACCGGTTGCAGTTTTTCATTT
Organism: Bacteroidetes bacterium CG18_big_fil_WC_8_21_14_2_50_41_14; assembly: GCA_002771745.1. GTDB lineage: Bacteria > Bacteroidota > Bacteroidia > Bacteroidales > F082 > UBA6244. The sequence goes on along the minus strand of PCUL01000461.1, from coordinate 699 downwards.
AGTTCATGTGGTGTAGCGAATTTGTATTTTCCGCTTTTCAGAAATTCACCGGGTAACGCCTTTACAAAATCAAAAATACCTGTTTCGGCCCATTGGTGTTCGCCAAAGGTTTCATAATCCATAAAGAGATTGATGACTTCATCTTTTTTATCCAGTTCATCGAACCATTTAACGTACTTGTCGGCAGTCAAAGGGTAACCGGCCCAGCTTTTATTTGAAAAACGGAACGCGATATCATCACTCAGGCGATAATTTTTTAATAACAATTTCAGGTCAGGCCGTTTGGCACTGTTGTACATAAAGTTGGGGCTTCTCCATCCAAGTATATGTTTGGCACCTTCGGTCAGCATCAATTTAAATCCCATGTCAGCTACCAATTCGCCTATGGCATCGCTATAGATGAGTTCCGTATTTCTGAATGTGGTAGGGGTGTAGCCGAAGAGTTTTTTAATTTTTTCACTTTGCTTGTTCACCTGGCGTTCAAATTCCTGCTTGCTTCGTAGTGATGCCAGGGAATGGGCATAAGTTTCCGTGAGGAATTCAACATTTCCGGTATCGGCGAGCTTTTTAAAGCTTTTAATCACGTCCGGTGCGTAATTTTCGAATTGATCCAGGGCAATGCCCGAAATGGAAAAACTCACCTTAAAGGCTGATCCATACTCCTTAATCAGCTTTAAAAGCAAGGTGTTCATGGGTAGA
>PCUL01000267.1:6947-34100 GCA_002771745.1 Bacteroidetes bacterium CG18_big_fil_WC_8_21_14_2_50_41_14 | reverse complement strand
CCTGTACCCTGGATCAATCTGACCGTAGGTTTGAGATTTACTTTGTTTACCCCTTTAGGACCAAAAACCGTTTATACCTACACGCCGGGCGGACCTGTTGATCCCCGTTATATCAATGATACGCTCAACTATGCGAAAAATAAACCCATCCGTTGGTACTCAGAACCCGATATCAGGGTAGCTGTCAATTTTGAAACCGATGAAAAAGGATCCATCAAATTGGCATTTAACCAAATGCACCAGAATTTGTTTATGCTGAGCAATACCATCTCGGTGGCTCCCAACGTGCAATGGAAACTGGCCGATTATCACCTGAAACCTTCGAGTAGCAATCAGATATCCCTGGGTGTTTTCAGGACACTTGCCGAATTCGGGTTAGAAGCCTCCGCAGAAGTTTATTACAAACGAACACTCAACTATCCCGAATTTAAGGACGGCGCCAATTTCCTGGAAAGCCCGCAGGTTGAAACCGCTGTACTTCAGGGAAAACAAAAAGCCTACGGGATTGAGTTTTTTTTAAAACGCAGTAACCGAAGGCTTGAAGGATGGTTGACTTACACTTTTTCGCGATCTATCGTTACAATAAATGGCGATGAGCCATGGAACAGCATCAATGACGGTGATCCCTTCCCATCGAATTATGATATCCCACATGTAGTGAACCTGGTGCTTAACTATCACATGAGCAGACGGATCACCTTCTCCACCATTCTCACATACCAAAGCGGCAAACCCATTACCTATCCTGTTTCGGTTTATTATGTGGATGGGGTACCTTTTTTAGACTATTCAAAACGCAACTCCTACCGGATTCCTAATTATTTCCGCACCGACATCTCCGTGGCTTTTGAGGGCAACCTGAAAAAGCGCAAACTCCTTCACAGCTCATTAATCCTGAGCGTGTACAATCTTACCGGACGTGAGAACCCATACTCGGTCTATTTTAATACCGAAGTCGGAAAAATTAAAAGCTATCAGTACTCTGTGATTGGTGTACCCATTTTCACCGCTACCTGGATCTTTAAACTAGGAAATTATGCATCGGATTAACCTGATCATCTTCATGTTGGTGTCCTTGATGGTGATTTCGTCCTGCATCAAGCCCTTTGAACCGAAAATAAAATCTACGGATGCTCACAAGTATGTCGTATCAGGTCAGGTTATGAATGGCGATGGGAATCAAACCGTAAATGTTTCCGTCACATCCTCCATAAATGATCCACATTATCAACCTGTTACCGGATGCCTCGTCGTTATACTTGACAAAAATGAAAATCAGTTTGATATGAATGATGTTGGCAATGGGGATTATACCACCTGGATTGATCCAGGCTTCCTTGTTCCGGGAAATTCATTTATGGTTGAAGTCACCACACCTGATGGAATTAAATTGGCTTCCGATTTCGACCAGATATCCTCAGCTCCTGTGGTGGATTCGGTTTTCTATATCAGAAAAGATATTGAAGGCAATATCCCCGGGCAGTTTACATTGGGGATTCAATTCTACCTTAATATGGAAGGAAATGATGTGAATAGCCGTTATTATCGCTGGAATTTACTCGAAACCTGGGAATACCATGCCGATTATCCCCTGGAATGGTGGTACGATGGCACCATTCATCATGAAGTTCCTCCTGATTATTCAAGGAAAGTGTGTTGGAGGACAAGAAAAATACCTGAGATTTTCACCTTATCAACCAATAATCTGCACGAGAACAAATCGGAAATGATACCTCTGCATTTCATCGACAACCGCACATCCCGTCTTGCCTATGGTTATAGTCTTCTGGTTGAGCAATTCGCCTTAAGTGAAGCAGCTTATAATTATTGGGACCAATTGCGCATTAACAGTGGGCAGGATGGAGGGCTATATGAACAACAGCCGTTAAGCGTAAAAGGAAATATAAAAAACCTCACCTATCCTGAGGAGGAGGTGCTTGGTTATTTTGGTGCTGTTTCCGTTACCTATAAAAGGATATTTGTAAGTCATGTTCCCGATCTGCCACTGGATTTCGAAACATATTGTGACCCGGCGATTCTGAGAAAAGGTCTGAAAGAATTTACACCAAAAGATTATCCGGCATACCTGATGGGGGATGAAGTTACCTGGTTTCCTGTATGGCTTAACAATGAATGTGTTGATTGCACGATGCTTGGAGGTATCAATTTTAAACCTGATTTTTGGCCTTATTAAGATGATAAGAATAAACTATATCACTACAATGGTATTGCTTTTGCTCCTCACTAAATACATTGTCGTATCGGGACAGGGACAAATAGCGATGCCAACTGCTGAAAGACTGCAGGTTTTCACCGACCGCGAGCTGTATATTGCGGGAGAAGAAGTTTTTTTCACTGCATATAGTATATCGAATGATCTTCCTCAAGACATAAGTCTCATCCTGTATGCTGAAATTATTTCCCCTGAGGGCAAGCGAACGAGCGGAGGCAAATTTCTAATTGAGAATAAGATGGCTCATGGAAGTTTACTTATTCCAAGAGACAACATTACCGGTAACTATTACCTAAGGGTTTACACCAAATATATGCGCAATATCGGACCGTGGTCGTATGCCTACTGTGGCATTCGAATTGTTAATCCTTACCGGGAAGATATTATAACCGGAAATGATACTGTTTTATTGCCGACACAAACTGGTGAAGAGGAATCATCCCTGACGATCACTACTGATAAAAAAGGGTATCATCCCCGTGAATTGATTCAGGTAACTATTCTCGGATCAGGAAACCAGCCTGGAAAAACCAACCGATTGAGTTTGGCGGTGGCTCCCGAAATGGCTTCGGAAGAAAATACCCTTCAACTGCCCGATCAGGATCGTCGATTACAACAAATGGATTTTTATCCTGAAACCAGGGGTATCTCCATTACCGGTAAACTGATTGATAGTACAGGCGACAATGCAATATCTGGAGCAAGGGTTAATCTTTCCATTATTGGCCAGGGACGCGATTTTATGGCCATACAGACTGATGATTCAGGAAGGTATTTTTTTAGTTTGCCGGCATATAGGGGTTATAGGGATCTATTCCTTTGTGCTGCCAAAACCAGTGAGGTTCGTCCGAGAATCCTGGTGGATAACGATTTTTGCACCTCTCCCATTCAACTGCCTTCCCCTGTCTTCATCCTGACACCCGAAGAACGTGCATTGGCCTTTCAGATGGCAAAAAATATTCGCATTCAGGAAGTATTTAATACAGAAAAGCCCGATGAAACCCAGACGACAGAACCTGACCGCGCATTCTATGGTAAACCTTCTTATGTTTTATACCTGGATGAATATGTGCTTCTTCCTGTTCTGGAGGAATATTTTAATGAACTGGCTTCCATGGTGAAAGTGAGAAAAAGAAATGGTGAAAAGTACTTTAAAGTTCTGGGAGGCCGTCCTGAAATGGGGATTTACGACCCACTGGTTCTAATTGATTGGGTGGCAGTTGACGATCCTTCAAAAATATTGGCCGCATCGCCAGTTAACATTGATCGCATCGAAATGATTAATGAACCATATATCAAGGGTGATATTACTTTTGGTGGTATCATCAGCATTATTTCCAAAAATGCCGATTTCGCAGGCATCGATTTGCCTGAATCCGGCATTTTTATCAATTACCTTTTCCTAAATGAACCTTCACAGGTACCCTTTAAACCATCGGCATCTGCCAACATCCCCGATACACGCAACACGGTTTTCTGGGAACCTTCCCTGATTTTAGATGAGGACAACAAGGCAAGTATTTCAATTACAGCACCCGATACCCCGGGACGGTACACCATTGTACTGAAAGGCATCGACCCTCATGGGAATTATATTTACCAGAGAAAAGTAGTAGAAGTGGTGGAGAATTAAAAAGCCATCTTCACTTTATAAACTCCAACCACAGCATAGATTCAACTACGCCGCAATATCAATAATTTAAATTGTATCGCATCTATCTCAATAATACGCTTAAGTTCTATTTTTTAATTTGTAATTGTATGCTCTAACAGGAGGCATTAACAACACAGTCATTTTGAATTATCGTTATAAGCCATAATTAGTACATTTATGTTTTGTACCTTTGATTAAAAATTAGTCAAACAGTTGTCCAAACTTAACTAATATAGGCTACTAAAATGAAATCCTGTACTGATTATGACTTCTAATCACACTAAAATGAACCCGAATACAACCGAAATAAAAAATTATTTACACAAGTTGATTGTTGAGACCGATGACGAGAGCATACTCAGCAAGGTTCAAGCTTATTTTACTACCCTTAAAAGCAAAAACGTTGATTGGTGGGAAACGATTTCCGATCAGGAAAAAAAAGCCATTACTACTGGTTTGCAGCAGCTCGAAAACGGGGAAGGAATACCACACGAAGAAGTAAAACGAAAAGTGGATAAATTGCTCGGAAGAAAATGAAAGAATATCGCATCTTTTGGTCTCCTTTAGCCGAAGAAACGTATTTAAAAACCCTCTCCCGGATTCTTGAACGCTGGACTGTTAAAGAAGCCGAAGACTTTGATGCCAAAGTGGAAAGCCTGATTGAAAAACTAAAAACACATAAACGCCTTTGCCCGCCTTCCGATAAACAAAAAAATCTGAGACGCTGTGTAATTGCACCCCAGACTTCTTTGGTCTATCAAATCAATGATAATATTATTGAACTTATCGCTTTCTTCGATAATAGAAGTGAGCATCAATTTTAACTATTCTGAGATTTGACAAGGTATCTCTCTAAATGAATCTGCATTCTCTGCTATTTCTTTGAGTTGTTTGTTTTGGGTTTCAACTAACCTGTAAAGGTATCCGCTGGGGTCGGAATATTTCAAGGGGTTGCCATGGATGAGAAAGGCCGTGACATTACTGCATAAAGGTATTTGAAGTAAAACCGGATTAGAAAGCCAACTTCACTTTATAAACCCCCACCACACTATCGAAAGCAGCACGATAATCTGCTTCAATCGGTAAGCTGGGTGGCGATTCTACTTTTAATGGATCCACCGCTTTTCCATTTCGGTAAAAGCGAAAATCAAGGTGTGGTCCTGTAGCCAGACCAGTTTTTCCAACATATCCAATCAACTCTCCCTGGCGCACATGTTTACCTACCGCCATGCCTTTTGCATATCCTTTTAAGTGCATATAGGTTGTTGAATAAGTTCCGTTATGCCTAATGGTAAGGTAATTACCGCCTCCCAGCTTTTGATAAGCCCGCTTTACGATGGTGCCATCGCCCACTGAATAAACAGGCGTTCCTTCTGCGGCAGCGTAATCAACACCATGGTGTGGACGGCGGATCTTCAATACAGGATGCAATCGGCTATTGGAAAAATGGGAGCTAATTCTGGTAAAACGCAAGGGTGCCTTTAGAAAAGCACGTTGCAAGCTGGCGCCCTTCTCATCAAAATAGTCACCCTTTTCATTTTGAATGAAATAAAAAGCATACAAGCTGTCGCCCCCGTGCAACATGAGCGTAGCTTCTACCCTGCCAAGGCCAATGTATTGTCCGTCAACATATTGTTTGGTATATACGGCCTTATATACATCACCTTTTTGCAATCCGAAAAAGTCGATGGTCCAGGCGTAAATTTCCGATAGCTCATTGGCCAGGTTTGGATCGGCTCCCTTGGAAACCAGGGAATTCCACAAAGAACTTTCGATAACTCCTTCTAAGGTATCGTTTACAACATCAATAGACTTTCGTCCGATTGAAGCAGAAATGGTATCATTGAGGGCATAAAGAACGTAGGTGATGGGAGAAATTTCATAGGCAAAGTAAACAGGCGTAGCAAGTGAATCGCGCTTGCATATGACTGCATAACGATTCCCGGATTTTATCCTTCGGACATCAAAGGTATCACGGGTATGCCGGGCCAGGTAATCGATGATGCTATAGCTAACTCCATGGCGCAAAAGAATATCGGATAGGAATTCATTTTTTTTTACAACACCTTCCTTTAAGTCCAAACTGTCGACAACGATCCCATAGGCCCATTGAGGTTCCTGCACCACGGTGTCTGATTGAATCCCTGTAGCCGCATTTTCATCCTGAGAATACTGACAAGCAGAAATAACGAAAAGCAGAAACAGGAACCCTGGTAAAAAATATCGAACCATATTGATGGGTTTTCTTGAAATGAAACAAATTAAAATGAAAGGGTATAACTATTTGGTGGCTGGTTTTATTGCCTTTTTTCCTGAAATATAAAGTATGACCAGGCCACCGATAATTAAAGGAATACTTAACCATTGCCCCATATTCAACATCATGTGGCTCTCAAAATCGACCTGGGGCAATTTGATAAATTCAATTAAAAATCGAACCGTCCACAAAACAATCAGAAAATAGGCGAAAATACGTCCCTCGACAGGCCTACCGTCATGTTTCCAATAATATCTGTAAAGGAAAACGAAAAGAAACAGATAGCTAAGTGCCTCATATATCTGAGTTGGATGGTGCGCCACAGTTAAACCATCTCTTACAAAAATAAAACCCCATGGAAGCGTGGTGACATCTCCATAAATTTCAGAGTTCATCAGGTTGCCCATTCGGATTAAAAATCCTGCCAGGGCCGTTACCAAAACAACATGGTCGAGCACCCAAAAATAAGAACGGTGGTAATGCCGTGAAAAGAAATACAATCCAATCAAAATGCCTACGGCTGCACCATGGCTGGCCAGACCGCCTTCCCATATTTTCAGTATTTCAAAGGGATGTGCCAGGTAATAACCGGGTTCGTAAAACAAACAATGACCTAAACGTGCACCTACGATGGTAAATATCAACATGTAAGTAGCCAGGTCGTCGAGGACTTTGATGGGGACACCTTCTTTTTTGAACATTTTTTGCAGAATCAAATATCCAAGAACAAAACCAAGCGCAAAAAGCAATCCGTACCATCGCACGGAAAATCCGCCAATCAATGGGAAGGTTTCGGGAAGGATAAAAATTTCGGGCCTTACATTCCAGACAATATAATGAAGCAGCATATTTTCAACTTTTAGGCAAAGTTAGCAAATTGCTACAAGCGACGGTATTGAAATGTAGGATATCCTTTCTCTCCGGTAACGGGATCGTAAAAGCTTGTAAACCTAAGCTTGTAAAAAACCCCGGTCCTGGTCTGAATAAAGTAATTGAATTTTGGGTTGCATTTATAGTAGAAATCGCCACCATTAATATCACCAACCAGCTCTTTCCAGTCATAACCAATGACATCGAGGTTTCTAGTGTAAACCAAATTCAACACATCATCTACGGTGACGTCATCAAATACCATGGTAGAATCGAACGAAACAGCTACGTCACTCGCATTGATCAAAACTCCGGTTAACAAGTAGGGATAATTATCACCTTCATCTGTTGTCAGCATGGTAGTATATTGAGTAAAAAGCAAGTCCCAATTATTCGTCAATGGCTCCAGTTGCAGCGATTGATGGGTAGCAAAACTATATTGGATGGTATTATGGCCCGGGTCTTTTTCTATTACCACTTCATGCAAATCGGAATTGTCCATATTACAATACGAAAACAAATACTTGTCGCCAAGTAACCGGCTAAAAATGACCTTCCTTAAACCAAGCGGGTTTCCTGTGGCATTGATCCCCCTATTAATTACGTAAACCTGTGCCGGAAAAATGGTGTCAGATCCGTTGAATCGCATCCAATTCATAAAAACAAGGGAATCTACATTTCCGCTCGAAGCATCGAATTGCCACTTCAGACCAATGGTATCGGTAACCTCCTCAAATCTTGTATTCGTGGTGGCTGAAGCCATCATAAAAGCAGCCGTATTGAGTTTAATAATAAATCCCGTATCAACCGATGAAAACAACAGATCACAATCGGTTTTTAGGTTTTGTGACACCTGCTCGCCCGTCATCAGATTAAAATAGACCTGATTAACATAATATTGAGTCATGGCAATCATTTCCACTTTGGTTGTGTCCAAAGGATGAGGAGCAATTTTTATGTCTTCTTTAAAACACGAGGTAGCACTAAGAAGGAAAACAAATATAAAGGCAGGAAGCAAAAAACAGTTCTTCATTACTTGAATATATTAAATTGTAGCTTAACAAAATAGGTCCTTCCCCAATCGAGAGGTGAGCCAGTTCCTGAATGTGCCGTTTCACTTTCAGTATACCCGCTGGAACTGACATTGGTGACATCAAACAAGTTTTTAGCCCCGACCTGCACATTTAAACTTCGCTGCAAAAACCAACGACTCACATTGATATCAAGCGTATTGTATGAGTTGATTGTCCTGATATCTAACCGACCACTTTCCTGCAAAATCAATTCAGGGAATGATCCATTGTATTTAAAGAAGGTACTGAATTCCAGACCTGTTTGCCGCCAGGTCACATTGGATTGCACGGTAAAATCGTTCGAGTAATGGAACTTTCCACCGTTTATCATTGTATTATTCAACAACTTTCGTCCAACAACACCATATCCCAAAATTAATTTTAGCCCGGGGTATACCCTGTTATTAAACTTGAGGTCAAAGCCCTGCGTATAATACTGATCAATGTTAACATAGGTATAGGCCAGATTGCCTCCTGAATTCTTGGCCAACTCTATTTTATTCCTCATATGGTTATAAAAAAGACCAAAATCGATTCCCCAATTGTATGCGGCGGCAGTTTGGGTATTGTAAGTGATGTCCATGCTATAGTTCATGGATGTTTCCGCTATTAAATTTGGATTACCTCTAACTTCGTGATTCGAATCAACAAAATACAAATAAAGCTCCTTTAAGGAAGGAGCCCTGAACCCTTTCGCCAACGATCCCCTGACGATCAATTCTTCAAGAATATTCCACTTGAGGTTAAGGGAGTAAACCAGTGGAGCCTCATATTGGGTATTATAAATAACACGAATTCCTGGTTGAATACTTATTTGTGGCAGTGGAGTGTATGCCAAACTAAGAAAGGCTGCATAATCACCGATTTCCTGTTGCTGATCATCCACACGCTTTCCACCTCCACGCTCATAATTTATATCAAAACCCATCTGGTATTTCAGCAACTCATTGGGGAGACTATTACTAAATACAGGCCGAATTAAAAAATTATCGAACCAGGTAGTATCCTGTGCATCATCGCCAATATAAATAGATTTTTCCAGGTTCGTCAGGTTCTTCAGGTAAGTATTCTTTACTCTGTTGTAGTAAGAATAGGCTGAAACCACATTTAAATTTCCTGTTTTAAAAACCTTTTGGTTAAACTCACCCCTGGCAGTCAGCCGATTAGTGTAGAAGTATCTATCAAGGGCTTTGTCCCAGTTAAAAATGGGAGATGGATCACCGTAGTCACGGATTAACTCATTAAAATAGCCTAGCGTAATTTTAGCCGTTGTCTTTTTTGCAGTGTACAAATAGGATATATCACTATCATACTGCAGCTTAGGATTCCACTCCTTATTACGAGAGGTATCTACGACGCTAAAACCACTAAAAAAATTCCGTGAACCATTAAAGGACACGCTGCTTTTTCCTTTTGAATACGACCCGGATAAGGCAAGATTATAAACTCCCACCGACTCAATATACACTTCGCCTCCTAAACTAGCTTTTCGACGATCGGGACTTTTTGTGATCACATTAATCACTCCTGCCAGGGCGTTACTTCCGTAGATAACCGACATTGGCCCTTCGATGATCTCCACATGATCCACATTCTGCATGCTCATCTGATCCAAATCAAGCTCACCATTTTGACGTCCGATAACAGGAACGCCATCGATTAAGAATTTCACATGTTCTCCACCCATTCCCTGCATCATAACTGAAGAGCCAAAAACACTGCTATGAGTCGTTCTGATATTAAGTTCACCTGAAAGCAGGTCGCTTAAAGTGTTGGCAGCTTTTTGGTTGATAGTCATCGTCCCCAGGGTTTGTACCTTATAGATTGATTTGTCAACCCGTTCGGGGGAAATTTGCCCGGTAACCACAACTTCATCTACATTATAAACCAAGGGTTGTAATAGCAAGGTAATTGCTTTGCCCGGGTAGAGTGTATCAATGGCCTGCACATATCCAATAAATGAGGTGGAAACCCGCACAGGTGAAGAAATGCTAAATTCCGCCTCGCCTTTCTCATTGGTCATTTGTGTAATAGATTTCCCCTTGGCGGGAGGAAGGATTTCGGCCAGTACATGTGCGTAAGCCACATGCACACCACTTACCTTATCTTGTAAGGTAAGTTTGGTGGTTTGCTGACCGCTCATGGTAAGGGCGGTCAGCAATGCCAGACAAATAAAAACAAGAAATAACTTCATAGGCTAGCGTACCATCAACTTTTGGCTGTAAACAGCCTGACCGGCAGTCACTTTTGCAATGTACAAACCGGCGGGTAAGTTTACACTAACTGTTGCACCATTATTTAACGAGGTGCCCGAAATGGATTGTGAAAAAACATTTCTTCCATTCAAGTCGTAGATGGCCAGCTGCGAATTATCGGTCACTTTATTATTCAAACGGATGGTGAAATAATCAGATGCAGGAACAGGATATATATGAAGAGCCTGTACATCAGCCACATTGTCATCAATGGAAGCTAACGAAACCAGCATTTTATCCAAAGCTAAACTTCCATTCATATAATCAAAGTACACAAACTTCAATTTGTACACATTGTCAGCTGTATCTTTTACGAAATAGCAAGTGGAATCCACCATCTTGTAGGTAAATGTAGAGTTATCGAAATATTTCCAGTTGGCTGCAATTACATTTTTTTCAGCAATAAAAGGTTTCGTTCCCCATTCGGTGAAGCCAGGGGCAACAGGATAAAAATGACTGGCACCAATCCCTACGTTATTAGCTGCCCCGGTGATAGGATAAAGCTGCATATTTCCTTCCATATCAGGAACGGAATCCATGTACTTTGTAAACAACAGATCCCATGCACCTGACAAGGGTTCGCGGTCAAGTTCGGTATTGTTTTGCAAACTATAATAGGCAAATCTTTTGGTTTCGTAAGGAACCAGATTAAACTCCACAGATTGTTCGTCAGAGCCATCAATGTTGGCATATTTAAAATGATAGATGTTTTGAATGGAAATTTTATCCACCATCCAGAGTTTCTTTACACTGCCATCGGCAATCTTAATTACGTAAAGAGAATCACCAATTAAATCGTGTGTAATCCCGTTGTAAATACACCATCCATAATCGGGATGACCGGTTTGGTTTGAATTAAAAGCACCTTCCTCCCAAATATTTACCGAATTATTCATTGATTTCCAAGAATTTAATCCGTTAGTATCTACCGTTGCCCATGCACTGGTATCACCATTGGGATAGGTATACAGATTTACTCCTGCACCTTGATTGATCATAATACCGGCACTAAACCGGGGAGTATAAAAGGCAATGTCCCAATTCTTCCGGGGTTCTTCCTTTACCAAACCATTGGCAAAACTATAAAAAAAGTCGTTAGCGTATCCGGGACCCATGACCAACGAATCGCGTGTATATTCTTGCCCTGCAGCATTTTTAGCTGGTGTAACGAGCAACATAAATAAAAAGATAAAGAGGGTTGTGTTAAATATTTTCATGATTTTGGTTTTAAGATGATTGTCAATAAGTTTAATAAGTAATTCAATGCATAGAGATGCCAGAATTTCCAACAAAAAAATACATTACTGAATTTCAGCAAAATATCAAGCTTCGGTTGGGCCGAAACATTAAAAAATAAAATTGAATTAAACCATGGGAGGGCCGCGCAAAGAAACCGATTGGAGGAATCTTTGGTGGTAATTGCTGAGACAATTAAACGTAAAAGTTACATTTTTTGCGAAATCAATCAGCTCTATCGAATAACCATCAGCAAGTAAGGAATGTAATGTTAAGGAAAAGGTAGTGCCGTGGGCGTCTTTTCCGTTTTTTGTCTTAAGGATCAGTAAACCGTTGTCTGTTTTTGAAGGCTTGGTAAAAGGCGTTTGGAAGCCAAATATATCGAAACCATAAATGGCTTTTTGATGATAGGTAACGAGGTCACCAATAACCAACCAAAAAAAAGTAAAGGCCAGAAAAGGTATAGCAATTCTGTACTTTAAGCCCAATTTATTTTTACCAGTTTTCATCTGGCGGCAAAATTAATAAATTAATAGGATGAGCCGCTAAATGAATTCTGTTTTTAGCTGTTCGACCCATTTTGAGATGCGTTCTTCACTCAAATCTTCCTGGTTATGATCATCGAGTGCCAGGCCGACAAACTGCCCATCTTTGTCTGCCAGACTAAAATAATAGTCGTAACCTTCCACGGGCCAAAATCCAACTACACATGATTTTTCCGGGAACCGGCAATAAAGTGTTCCCAGTCCATCGACAAAACTTTCAGGGTATTCTTTCTGGTCGCCCAGCCCAAATAAGGCAACTTTTTTCTCGCTAAAATCCAGTGATGACAGGTGGTCTATGGTCATTTCCCATTCGTCCTGCATTTCACCAATGCCCCATGCCGAGGTACCAAAAATCAGGTTCGAAAATGGTTTCATGTCATCCACCGTTGCCGTTTTCAGGTTAAAAACCTTCGCCACATTTTTACCAAAAGCTTGTTGAATTTTTAATGCAGACTTTTGTGTCATGCCGGATGTTGAACCAAAAAATATTCCTACGGGTTTCATTAATTTCAATTATTTGTAATAAATATAAATTAAGGGCGCAAAATTAAGGTAAAAAGTTAAACGTCATGATGGAATTTATAAGAGGAAGCATTTTTGTAGTGATATTAATTCAATTTCAATGGATTAAGGATATGATAAAATGACAACTTCATCCGTAGTCATATCAATACCATTCTTTGAAAGGTGCCCCGAAAATTAGGCATTCCATGTGAAATGAAGTCTGTGTTTGATTATCGAATATGGATCACCACATTCCTTTCTACCTTTCTAATTTTTCTGAGAAATGCATGAATGATTGTTGAGATAATAAGCAAAAAAGCCCCCCAACTTGCGTTGGAAGGCTCAAACCAAATTAATTAATGAAAAAGCTATTTCTTTTCTGGATCAGCTTTTGTTTCAGAAGCTGGCTTGGTTTCAGCACCTACTTTTTTGTCATTGCAGGCCGGATCAATAGCCTTTGAACTACAGCATGATTTTTTATCACCACACGATTTCATGTCAGCGCACTTTGCTTTCGCCTTCTTTTTGTCTTTATCTTTGTCGTCATCAACTTTGGTTACTGTAACACCATTTTCATAATTAACAACAGAGGCTATTGCGGAACTTGACATGCCGGCAAAAAATAGCAGCATCAATCCCAATGCTAAACTTTTCATTTTCATCTTTACTTATGTTTTAAATTAGACTTAAATTACAGTTCAAAACTAATGTATTGTAACTTGCGTAGTTGTTAATGCCGTGTTAAATACTGTTAATGAAATGTTAATCTATGCATTACATTTATTTTCCGACTAAATTTGATCAGAATTTGTTTTAAATGAAGAAGAAAGCCATTTTACTCATTATTATACTGACTTCGTTGTCGCTTACCGGAATTATTTTAACGCAGGTGTATTGGGTGAATACCGCTTTACAATTGAAGGAAGAGCAATTTGACAATAGCGTACGACTGGCTATCAAAAGTGTTGTAAACCAGCTGCTCCAAAATAAGAATGAACCTGATTTTCAACAAAAGATCAACATGCTCTCCTGCCGTAAATCACGCCTGGATGTGTTCGATTATATTGAGCCCCAAATGCTTGATTCGTTGATGGCTAACGAACTGAAGTGTATGAAAATCAACAGTTCCTATTACTATGCCATCTATAATAAAATCAATAACCGTTTTGCCATCGGCCCTGATGCACCCTGCGAGGAAGAGTTAATAAAATCGCCGTATCAGTTTTCGGTATCAAGCATTTATCGTCCGGGAGATTACACGCTTTCTGTGTTTTTTCCCGACAAAACCACCATCCTGATCAAAATGGTAAGCACTTGGCTCATCTTTTCAGTTCTTTTTTTGATGATCTTGATATTTAGTTTCATTTATGTCATCATGAAAATCCTACAGCAAAAAAAACTTTCGGAGCTTAAGAACGATTTTATCAACAACATGACCCATGAGTTTAAAACTCCCATTACTACGGCATCACTGGCAGCAGAAATGATTCAGCGTGACGAAGTTTTGAGCAATCCTTCCCGCATAAAAAAATATGCCGGTATCATTTTAGATGAAAACAGCCGCTTGCAAAACCAAATCGAACAAGTGCTCCAGGTAGCGACCCTTGAACAGGAAGGGCCCAAGTTTAAAATGAAAAAAACCAACGCCCATCACCTCTTGGAATCGGTTATAGAAAGCTTTGAACTCAGGATCAAAGAAAACAACGCACATCTTTCGGTGGATTTGAAAGCCGTTGATCCCATGGTGATGGCCGACAAATTTCATTTGCTGAATGTTTTTTATAACCTGCTCGACAATGCGCTGAAGTATTCGCCAAACGGTCCCGTCATCGAAATCAGCACCTGGAATCAATCAGATCAATTAGTTATACGGTTTAAGGACAATGGAATTGGCATCAGCCATGAGCATCAAAAAGATATTTTTAAGAACCTGTTTCGTGTGCCTACCGGAAATATACATGAAGTGCACGGGTTCGGACTTGGTTTGTATTACGTTAAAACGGTGGTAGAACAACACGATGGCCGGATTGATTTAAAAAGTGAACCGGGCAAAGGTGCTGCCTTCGATATCTATTTACACACAAATGACTAAAATAATGGAAGAAAAAACACTTCATGCCAACATCCTGTTTGTTGAGGACGATACAAACCTCAGCATGATTTTAAAGGATTATCTGGAGATGATCGGATATTCGGTAAGCCATGCCGGCGATGGCGATGAGGGATTGTCGCTCTTTTCTTCAAAGAAATATGATTTGGTCATTCTTGATATCATGATGCCGAAAAAAGACGGCTTTACGCTGGCCAGCGAAATCAGGACAATGAACAGCCAGGTGCCCATTATTTTCCTGACGGCCAAAAATATGAAAGAAGATCGAATCAAAGGGTTTCAGCATGGCTGCGACGATTATATCACCAAACCGTTTAGCACCGAAGAGCTCAGCTTACGGATAAAAGCAATCCTGAAACGCTGTAATTTTGCTGATTCGCAACCTCAACACGATACCACCACTCATTTTACTATCGGCCATTTTAACTTCGACAGTGTTAACCTGGTGCTTAGCTCACCCGACACCGAACGCCGGCTTACCCGAAAAGAAGCCAACCTCCTTAAACTCTTGTGTTTAAATAAAAACACCTTGCTTTCGCGGGAGGTGGCTCTGGAAACGGTCTGGGGTGAAAACGATTACTTTATCGGACGCAGCATGGACGTATTTATTACCAAACTGCGCAAATATCTAAAATCCGACTCCGGTGTAAAAATTATTAATGTACACGGAATCGGATTTAAACTGGAAGTGAGCAGCTAAGAATCCATTGTCAAAATGGCGATATTCGCCTGCCTATACCTTATTTTATATTAATTTTACCCGATAAAAATTATTAAAAGAACTACCCGTATGTTTAACAAAGAAATTTATATCACCAGAAGAAAAAAATTAACAAATGAAATCAAATCAGGAATTGGCTTGTTTTTAGGAAATGTAGATGCAGCCTATAATTACCCTGCCAACACCTATTCTTATAGGCAGGACAGTCATTTTTTATATTTCTTTGGTCTCAATCATCCCGGTTTTGCAGGAGTGATCAATTTTGACAACCATACCGACATGATATTCGCCAATGATGTTAATATTGAAGATATTATTTGGATGGGAAATCAGCCTTCCGTGAAGGACATGGCTGCCAAAGCCGGAATTGAGCATACAGCTCCTTACGGAGAATTGGCAGGCTATTTACATTCAGCGATCAATCAGGGGAAAAAAATTCACTTCCTCCCGGCCTACCGTGGCGAAACCATGATTGAACTTTCGAAATTACTGAACCTGAATATCGATAAGTTAAAAGGCGAAGCTTCTGTTGATCTAATTAAAGCGGTGGTAAAACTGAAGGAAATTAAAGACGGAGTTGAAATTGCCGAAATAGAAAAAGCAATCGACATCGCCTATCTGATGCATACCACTTCCATGAAAATGGCCAAACCCGGCATGGTGGAACAGGAAATCGCCGGAACCATCGAAGGCATTTCGCTGGCATTGGGCGGACCTGTTTCATTTCCAATAATTTTAAGCCAGGACGGGCAAACCCTGCATAACCACGACCACAGCAAAGTGCTGAAAGAAGGGCGGATGATGGTGACCGATGCCGGTGCAGAAACACAAGAAAACTACTGTAGCGACATCACTCGCACGGTGCCGGTTGGCGGAAAATTCAACAAACGCCAGGCCGGAATTTACCAGGTGGTTCTCAATGCCAACATGGCCGCCATTGCTGCCATCAAACCAGGATTAAAATACCGCGAGGTTCATTTTCTGGCCTGCCGCACCATTGTGGATGGGCTTAAAGAACTTGGATTGATGAAAGGCGATACCCGGTCAGCTGTTGATGCCAGAGCCCACACCTTGTTTATGCCCCACGGTTTGGGACATATGATGGGTATGGATGTCCACGACATGGAAGGCTTGGGCGAAAACCATGTGGGTTATGACGAAAATACCACCAGAGCCACCGAGTTTGGCAATGCTTACCTGCGCCTGGGCAAAGAATTGAAACCAGGCATGGTACTCACCGTGGAACCCGGTATCTACTTTATCCCGGCCCTGATAGATCAATACAGAAAGGAAGGAACCTTTGACGAATTTATCAATTTTGATTTGGTGGAAACCTACAAGGACTTTGGTGGAATCCGCATTGAGGACGATGTGCTGGTAACCGAAAACAGCCACCGTGTATTGGGAAAACCCATTCCAAAAACCATTGCAGAAATTGAGAAAACCATGGCCGAGCCAAGAGAATGGTTGAAATGGGAAGGATTTATATAACTTTGATCGATAAGATAATTCACACAAAAAACGGTATTCTGAAATGATGGAATACCGTTTTTATTTTGCTATCAAATACCAGTTGTAAAATGAACCTTCACTACAAGTTTATTGATTAAACCTTAAAACTCGCGCAAAATACACCTTTTAATGATTTCAATGAATGGATAAGATTAAAAGAGAATTACTAAAATTGTTCTTTCCTTTCCACCGCATATCCCAGAAATAACTTCTGAGCCATCATCTTCTGAACGAATGCTATCATGTTGGTTAATAACGGATGCTGATCCGATAATGCGAACTGAAGTTTAAGCCCGGCAGCTATGTCGGACAAGGAAAGTTGTTCATGGGCAATATTTTCAAAAGTAAAAGTGTCCAGGGCCGTCAGGTCGGCAAAAAGTACTTCTCTGGTTTCAGGATGCCGATACACCATCATAAAATAATCTCCGGGATGGTTTTTGGCTTCCTCCACAGCATATAAATGAACCGGGTAACGGAGCAGAACCAGGCGGTGTTCCGGATTCACAACAATCGTCCCCTCCCTGATTTCTCCCTGAAGTGTAAATGGCTCTGCTTCGATGTCTGGCATTGTATATACTTCAATTTCAATCCATTCAAAATAAAGCAAGTCGTTTAACCAGGGTTTACTCCACAAAGTGGCGTAATCATTTTCTTTCACGAAAGTGACAAATTCAGCCGGCAACTTCCAAATTTGGGTTGTTTTGGCATCGTGATCGGCAAAAAACAGATTAATCAGTTCATTCCATTCTTCATCCGGCAATACCTGCCGTGAAATCGGGAAAGCCTGCACCATGGTATTGTTGATGTTGTTCCTGAGCAGTCTGCGGTATTGGCGCAATCCTTCTTCTGTAGTGCCCGGAATAAAGGTATCGTTTCCGGTCCGTCCGAAGCGGGACAAATCCTGCTCTATTTTATAAGTATCAGGCTGGTACAACATCTTTTATCCAGTATTTATTGACTATTGAACGTAGTTGATTCATTTCGTGGTTGAGCATCCTGATTTCAGGAAAGTTAAAATCCCTTTCGAGCAACACCGGAACGGACTTAAGTTTTGCCACCGTGAAGTCAAACAGATCGTAAACAGGATCAATAATGGCTTCACCATGGGTATCGACAATCAGGGTGGGGGAAACCTGCTCATGGCCTGCCATGTGAAGGTAAGCCACCCGATCGAGCGGCATGCCTGAAATAAATTCGTATGGATCATAATGGTGGTTGAAAGCATTGACATATACATTGTTCACATCCAGCAAGAGGCTGCATCCCGATTGCGAAACAATTTGGTTAATGAATTCAGATTCGGTCATTTGAGCGGCCACCGGCGTGTAGTACGAAACATTTTCGATGGCAATGGGCATTCCCAAAAAATCCTGAACCTGATTAATGCGGTCTACCACATGCTTCACGCTGTCGTCCCGAAAAGGAATGGGCAACAAGTCGTACAGGTGTGCATTATCCAACTTTGCAAACGATAAATGCTCGGAATAAACCCTGACATCATGTTCTTCAATAAAATTCTTTACCTGCCGGAGAAAATCAAAATCCAGTTCATCCGGACTACCAATGGACAATGAAAGCCCATGCAGAAAAACCGGAAAACGGCGGCTGACCTCCTTAAACTGAGCACCCCAATAACCTCCCATATTGATCCAGTTTTCGGGTGCCACCTCAACAAAGTCGGGGTTTATTTCATTGGTCTTCAGGAACGCATCCGCGATGTCGCGTCTGAATCCCATGCCGATGTTACTTGTATTCTCCCGTAGGTTCATGTGATTAAAAATTCACAATCGAATTGGCAGCACTTGAACCTGCCAATTCGATTGTTTGATGAAAAGTGATGTGATTAGGAAACGCCACATTTACCTTCACCACATTTGGCTTCGGTGGTTTTGGTGGTTTCTTCCTTCTTTTCGGTTTTGGTTTCGGTGGTTTTTGCGGCCTTGCCTTCACCGCACTTTCCTTCACCACACTTAGCTTCTACAGCCTTCCCTTCTTTCTTTTCTACTTTCGCTTCCTTTTTTGTTTCCTTTGTTGTTTCTTCTGGTTTGGCTTCACCACATTTCATTTCAAAAATATTTAAAGGTGAAAAGTTAATATTCAGATCGATGATCTGGCCGCGAAGTTCAGCTCCATTGCCAAGCACCTGGCTGGTAGAAGGACGTGCATTTAAATTAGTTCCTGCGAATGTCACCAAAGCTCCTGCAAGTAAACTGCTGGCAACGATACTGGTAGTTTTCAGACTTTTTTCCATGATATTAGTAATTTAGTAAGATAAATTTGTATCACCCATTTTGACGTGGATCTATCCACATCCTTACACCATTACGAAAGAAAAAAACAAATTATATTTTATTCAGCTGTTTTTCAACAACTTCGGCGAGTCGCAATTTTTGATCCTCTGTCAGTTTCCATGTCAGGTTTTTGGTCTCAATGGAACCCATATGGGCAAGATGTGAATTGATTAAGTGCGATTGCCTTAGGTAGTCCCTACAGAATTCGCAGACCATCAAATGCATTTTTAATTGCGTCCATTTGATGCAGGATAATTTCACAAACCACCATAAACTCTTCCTGAATCAGGTGTTCATCTGTCGTTGGTGACCAGGGTTTTGGCCCACGTTCTCTTAACCAACGACACTGAAAGGGTTCCTCCTTAATAAAAGGAGAAGAAAATGAATCCTCAGAAGAATCAGATTTTGTTGTTTGCTTGCGATAAAAATCGATAACCTTGCGTTTTAAAATAGCCGTTAACCAGGTACGCTCCGAACTTTCGCCCCGAAAATGCTGTCGGGATTTGAGTGCCGATAAAAAACACTCCTGCACCAAATCTTCGGCAACCTGGCGATAACGAACACGTGAATAAGCAAAATTAAATAGAAAATCCCCATGGTTTTCAATTCAATTTTCAGTAGTTAATTCCATTTTGCAGTTGTTTAATGGAAAAAACAGCGCATCTGAACTAACACGATGTCAAATCCGTGACTTTTTCTTACCCGACTTTTGATTGAATAAAATCGAACAACAACCTAACGCCTATTCCAGTTCCTCCAATTGGTCGATAGCTATCACGTTTGGCTATAAATGCAGGTCCGGCAATATCCAGGTGGATGTATGGATAATCGGTAAAGTGTTCCAGGAATTTAGCCGCTGTAATGGCCCCGGCATCTGCACCCCCAATATTTTTCAAGTCGGCCACCTCCGATTTTAGCATCTCTTTGTATTCGTCCCATAAGGGAAATTCTACGATGCGCTCATGAACCAGGTCGCCTGACTTCTTCAACAAATCAAACTCCTGATCCGACTTTGATTTCATGCCTACCATGGCCACTGAACCAATGGCACGGGCGGCTGACCCGGTGAGGGTAGCCATGTCGATAACGAGTTCGGGGTCGTAAATTTTGGCATAACTCAATGCATCGGCCAGTATCATCCTTCCTTCAGCATCGGTGTTTAATACTTCAACGGTAGTGCCATCGTGCATCATTACCACATCCCCTGGAGTATACGCGTTTCCATCGGGTCGGTTATCGGTGGCCGGGATCAATCCTATAACATACACCGGCAACTTAGCCTGGGCAATGGCATGAACTGCCGCAGCTACTGCAGCACCTCCGGCCATATCACATTTCATGGTATCCATCGAATTCGAAGGCTTTAAGCTCAAACCACCCGTGTCATAAACTACCCCTTTCCCAACAAAAACATAGGGTTTACTATTAACCGCATTTTCAGGCTTCCATTCAACAATAGTAAAAGTAGGCGGGTTCAAACTCCCTCGATTAACAGCCAATAAGCCTCCCATTTTTAAGGCTTCAATTTTATTTTTATAAAATACTTCGACCTTGGCATGGCTCATTTCGCCTCTCATTTTTATTTCTTCCGATAGCTGAACAGCCGTTAAATAGCTGTCAGGTTCATTCACGAGGTCGCGTGCGAAGCGAACGGCATCTACCAAAAGGACTACCCGATCCAGATCCGCATCTTCCATTTCCGGCATGTAAACATCAACTTGGGTGAGGCTGTTTCTGAGCTTGTTTGCATCTCCTTTATATTTTAGAAACTGGTAATTTCCAAGCATCAATCCTTCGGTAAACGCCAGAACCTCTTCCTTATTCGCAACGACAGGTATCACAACAACACGCTCAACCTGAGCTTTTTTTATCATGTGTTGCGTACTATTTCCGTTTTTACGCCAGGTTTCCAAGCGTGTTTCACGAGTACCCAGTAAATCTCCGTAAACCACATACACCACGTTTTTGTAGCGATTCAACTCAACAACCTGGTGTTTGGCCCGGTGCTGCTTTCTAACAAAATCAATTTCGTCTGCGGTCAAGGATGTCCCCTTTAAATCAGTTCCCGATTTAATCAGGTAAATAACATTGGCTGCTGTTGGTTTTCGCAAGCCTTTTTTTAGCACAATACTCATGGCGTAAATCTTTTGAAAGGGCAAATATACCAAAGGTTTCTTTAAATGGGAAAAATGATTGTGTTCAACCTCCATAATTATAATAAATTTGCCGCTTTATAGTTTACTATTGCATGAAACTGAAACTGACTTCATCTCGCATTGCTACCCTGATTTCAGTGCTTTTACTATTTCTACCGTCATTCCTGATCGGCCAAATAGCGACCGTATCAGGAAAAGTGACCGATGAAAACAACAGACCCGTAGAATTAGCTAATGTGGCAATCCTTGGCGAAACAGCTGGAACCTCCACAGATAAAAATGGCACCTTCGAACTTAAGGTTCCTGCGAATAAGAAACTGACGCTGGCGATAACTTATGTGGGATTTGCCGAAAAGCGCATTGCCTTCATTCTGGATGAAGGTGAAAATAAAGAAATCAACATTCAGATGCAGTCTGCCGCCACTACCCTGCCAGGATTTGAGGTGAAAGATGAAAACCTGCGCATGGAAAGTATGGTACGATTGAGTCCACGCAATGCACAGGTAGCTCCTACATTGACGGAAGGCGTTTCTGATTTGATTAAAACACTGCCGGGAGTTTCGTCAAACAACGAGATGAGTTCGCAATATTCGGTTCGCGGTGGTAACTTTGATGAAAACCTGATCTTTGTTAACGACATTGAAATTTACCGTCCCTTTTTGGTTAACTCGGGTCAACAAGAAGGGTTAAGTTTTGTAAACAGTTCATTGGTTTCTTCCATTCTATTTTCAGCCGGGGGTTTTGGTGCCGAATATGGCGACAAACTTTCGTCTGTACTGGACATTAAATACAAAAGACCTACCGAGTTTGGAGGCTCCTTTTCAGCAAGTTTGCTCGGAACAGAATTGAGTTTGGGAGGCATTACCCCAAACCAACGGTTAACCTATTTAGTGGGCGCCCGCTACAAAACGAACAGCTATCTGCTCAACAGCTTACAAACCAAAGGGGAATACCAACCTGAATTTGCTGATATCCAATCGCTGATTACCTTCAAAATAAACGAAAAGTGGGACCTGAGTCTGCTGGGATATTATTCCAAAAATAAATACAAAGTCGTTCCCAGCAACCGCGAAACGGATTTTGGCACCTGGAAGGAAGTCATCCGGTTTAAGGTGTATTTTGATGGCAATGAAGTAGATAAATATGAAATGTTTCAGGGAGGGCTCACGTTGGGATACCAGCCAAATAAGCTTACCGACCTCCGGCTCATTTTATCTGCCTACAACACCATCGAAACTGAACGTTATGATATTCAGGGACAATACTGGATAGGGCAAGCAGAAGCAGATGAAGAAAGCAGTGAATTTGGTGATGTGATACAAACCCAGGGAGTTGGTACCTATTTGCTTCACGCACGAAATGAGTTTGATGCCACGGTTGCAACAATCGAACATAAAGGAACCAGCCTGTTCAAAAAACATCAGCTAAAATGGGGAGTACGTTATCAGTTTCAATCGATCGATGACGATTTAAGAGAGTGGGAAATGGTTGATTCTGCCGGATACTCGCTCCCTCACCAGGGGCATACGCCCGGAAACCCAACTCCCGACAATCCAAACCTCGAACTGAAAGATTTTGTAAAAGGCCACAACAAACTGAATACAAATAGAGTTGCCGCTTACCTGGCCGACCAGTGGAAATTCATCATGAAAAATGAAGATGAAATCAATCTCACGGCAGGAATCAGAACAAATTTTTGGGATTATAACAATGAATTTCTGGTGGCTCCACGTATGAGTGTGGCTTATAAACCAGTAAAATGGCCCAACACAGTTTTTCGTTTTGCCACCGGTTATTACTTTCAGCCTGCCTTCTATCGGGAAATGAGAAATCTTGATGGCACCCTGAACCCGAACATCAAAGCACAGGAATCCATTCATTTTATTTTGGGCAGCGACTATCGATTTCAGGCATGGGATCGTCCCTTCATCTTGACATCTGAGCTGTATTATAAAATGCTCGACAACCTTGTCCCCTATACAATAGAAAATGTACGCATTCGATACCTTGCCAACCAAACTGCAAAAGGATACGCTACTGGTATTGATTTAAAATTATATGGTGAATTTGTGAAAGGGCTCGACAGTTGGGTAAGCCTTTCGGTGATGCAAACCAAAGAAGATATCCATGGCGATTATTACTACAATTATTACAATACGGACTTTGAGCTGATTAAACCTGGTATCATCAACACAGAGGTGATAGACAGCGTGCAGGTTTTCCCCGGATACATCCCTCGTCCAACCGACCAACGCGTGAATCTGAGTATCTTTTTCCAGGATTATATCCCAAAATACCCTTTCCTCAAAGTATATGTAAGATTGCTTTTCGGAACCGGAATCCCCTTTGGGCCTCCTGACAGTGAGCGTTATCAGCAAACCGGGCGCATGCCGGCATACCGCAGAGTGGACATGGGATTTTCATACCAAATCATCAATGAAGGAAGTACCTTCGGACCCAAAAACCCATTTCGTGGCATAAACAACATGTGGTTAAATCTGGAAGTTTTTAACATCCTTGATATCTACAATACTGTTAGCTATATCTGGATCAAAGACATCCACAACCAACAATACGCCGTACCCAACTACCTCACCCCCAGGTTACTAAACCTGAAGTTAAGCATTGATTTCTAACCTTGTATTTCTGTAAGATAAAGAATTAAAGATAAAAAAAGGTATAGAATAATGATGAATGGGATGGCAACTACTTGAAGCAGTATCAATAAAACCAGTAAAACTGCGAGAAAAAAGTACTTGATCAGGTTGTCTTTCAATGTAAAATTCTTAAATTTCAGCCCAAACATCGGGAAATTCGACACCATTAAAAATGACAAAACAACCCCAATCGCTATCAAAAAGTAGGTGTTGGTAATCATCATGTAGAACAGCTCCCGTTCTTCGTATAACTCAGTCCTGATCAACGGCAGGGAAGCGATAAAGATGCCGCAGGCCGGGATGGGCAATCCTTTAAACGAATCAGTTTGAGTATCATCCACGTTAAACTTAGCCAGCCGCAGGGCACCAAACGCAGGTACAATAAATGCCAGAAACGGCAAGATTGTAAAGCTTTCTGAGGTGTGCATTGGTTGTCCGTGGCTCATATCGATCATCTGAAACAGGATAAACCCGGGAGCTACTCCAAACGATACCACGTCTGCCAGCGAATCGAGTTGTCCACCAATGGCCGACTTGGCATGCAGTAAACGGGCTGCAAAACCATCCAGAAAATCGAACAAGGCCGCCGCAAAAATAAACCATGCTGCCATATCGAGTTGACCGCTCATGGCGTAAAAAATAGACAATACGCCTGATAACAAGTTAAAAAGCGTAATGGTATTGGGGATGTAATTTTTCATATTATTGAAAACTAATAACTCTCAAATGTAGTAATATTCCATTATAAATCAGATGCACCTGTCAAACACATCGAAAAATCAAAAAATTCAGGCTTCTAACTATTTACTGCTAAAGATTAAAACATGCCTGTTTATTTCTAACTTTGATGACATCTTTCATATATCCTTTCAAATTATGGCAAAAATTGTGGTTTTAGGAGCAGGAATCGCGGGGCATACCGCTTCGGCACTTCTCAAAAAAAAGCTCGGTAGCAAACACGAAGTCGTGGTAGTGGCTCCAAACGCTTACTATCATTGGATTCCATCGAATATTTGGGTCGGCGTGGGTAGGATGACCATCGACCAGGTGCGTTTCCGACTCGACAAACGTTATCAGAAAGCCGGGATCATTTTTAAACAGGCAAAGGCAGTATCCTTTCATCCTGAAGGCGATAGCGAAATAAACAAAGGCTTTGTTACCATTGAATATACAGGTCAGGACAAAGCCGGAACCACCGAAAAAGTGGACTACGATTTCCTGATCAACGCCACCGGACCCAAACTAAAGTTTGAAGCCACCGAAGGCCTCGGACCGGGAAAAAACACGGTTTCGGTTTGTTCCTACGATCATGCCCACGAAGCCTGGGAGAAACTTCAGGTGGCCTTTAAGAAGATGGAAAATGGTGAACATCAGAAATTTCTTATTGGCACCGGACATCCGGGCGCCACTTGCCAGGGTGCTGCTTTTGAATACATTATGAATGTAGCCTATGAGATTAAAAAACGCAAGCTCTCGCACCTGGCGGATATTAAGTGGATCACCAATGAATATGAAGTGGGCGATTTCGGCATGGGTGGTGCTTATATTAAAAGAGGAGGTTACATCACTTCTACCAAAATTTTCGCCGAATCGTTTCTCAAGGAAAGCGGGATTACCTGGCTAAAACGTGCCGGTGTAACCAAAGTTGAACCCGGCAAGGTGCATTATGAACTGCTGGATGGAACTACCGGTGAAGAAGATTTTGACTTTTCAATGCTCATTCCGGCATTTTCGGGACCCGGATTTACAGCTTTCAACAAACAAGGTGAAGACATCACCATTTCTATTTTTGCACCCAACGGTTTTATGAAAGTAGATGCCGATTACACGCCAAAACCATTCGAAGAATGGAAAGCCGCCGACTGGCCTCAGACTTATCAGAACCCACTTTATCAGAACCTGTTTGCTGCCGGAATCGCGTTTGCGCCTCCTCACAGCATTAGCAAGCCCATGAAAAGCCCCAATGGAACGGCTATTTTCCCCGCTCCTCCTCGCACCGGAATGCCTTCGGGAGTTACCGGCAAGGTGGTAGCCGAAAACATCATCGACTGGATTAAAACAGGAAAACCAACCTTCAAACACAAAGCCTCCATGGCGCGTATGGGTGCCGCCTGCATTATCTCGGCCGGTTATGGAATGATTGGCGGTGCAGCCGCTACCATGACCGTTTCGCCCATCGTTCAGGACTGGGATAAATTCCCTGAGTATGGCCGCGATATCAATTACACTATGGGCGAAGCCGGATTGGCCGGTCACTGGCTGAAATGGTTTATGCACTATATGTTTTTGCACAAAGCCAAGGGTTATCCTTTCTGGTGGCTGTTGCCAGAATAATTTTAATCGTCAGGTTTCGTACAATCAAAAATTTAACAAAATGAAAAAAGAAGTTAAAAGAACCATCGCATACACTCAGGAATCCTATCCTCCCATGCCCACAAAATCAACGCTATTCTGGCGAAGGAATATCATCTGGCAAGCCTGGCGCTGGGTAGTATTGAATATTAAAATCATGAAAATCGTCGTTGGAGGTCACTCCTAGGATATAAATGTTGGTTCTGTTCCACGCAAAGACCGCGAAGCGGGGACACGCGAAAATCGCAAAGTAAGTTGATCCTGTTTCAACTACCTCTTGGCGCCCTTGACTTGATTTTTCTTTGCACACTTTGCGTGAAACTTTTCTGGCTTGTCCAGGTTACTATATGTAATATTTGAAACATTGGTTATTCCCTGGTCTAATTTTTAAGGAAATGAGTCGTCATTCTTCTCAAAAAGGTCGCTAATTTCCTTTATTTTTGCCGCTTAAATGATAAGATGTCGCATCCTTCCACCCTGCATATTGATGAGTATGATTATCCGCTTCCCGATGAGCGGATTGCCAAATTTCCATTAGAAAACAGGGTCGATTCAAAACTGTTGTATTTTAATGGACATACATCGTGTAAGAAAAAATTTATCGATTTACCAGAGCTTCTTCCTAAAAACTCCTTTCTGATTTTTAACGAAACCAAGGTAGTCAGGGCCAGGTTGTTATTTAAAAAACCGACAGGTGCCACCATTGAGATTTTCTGTCTCGAACCCG
>PCUL01000267.1:325-6895 GCA_002771745.1 Bacteroidetes bacterium CG18_big_fil_WC_8_21_14_2_50_41_14 | reverse complement strand
CGGTGAATGATTTTCAGCTGGCTTTTCAACAAACTTCGGGTGTGGTTTGGAAATGTTTGGTTGGAAATGTAAAACGCTGGAAAACAGGTTTATTATCCAAACTCATCAAGATTAACGGAGAAGATATTACGCTATTCGCAGAAAAAATCACTGATTTGTCAGATGCTTTTCTTATCCGCTTTAGCTGGCAACCTGAAGAAATTTCATTTCATGAAATCATCAACTTAAGCGGGCTCGTTCCACTTCCCCCCTATTTAAACCGCGAGGCCCAACCTGATGATACAATCCGTTACCAGACAGTCTATGCTAAACATGACGGATCGGTGGCGGCACCAACAGCCGGGCTCCATTTTACAGAAGAAATACTAAACCAGTTATCAGCCAAGGGCATTGAAAACGAAAAGGTGACTTTACATGTGGGAGCCGGAACGTTTAAACCCGTTTCGAGTGCTACTTTGGCCGAACACGAGATGCATGTTGAAAAGATTGTGGTGCCACTTTCGGCTCTCAAAAACCTGCAAAAAAAATTAAACCAACCTGTTATTCCGGTGGGCACCACCAGCATGCGAACTTTGGAAAGTCTGTTTTGGCTGGCCGTAAAGCTACATCAGGGTGATGAATCAATGACCGTAGAACAGTGGGATCCCTATCAACTCAAGGTTGAAGAAGGTTTTACTTCAGCGAAAGCGCTCAATACAATAATCGACTTTCTGGAGAAAAATCAGCTGAAAGCCTTGTACGGACAAACCCGCCTGATGATTGCACCCGGCTACCAATTTCGCTTTGCCAACGGATTGATTACCAACTTTCACCAACCGAAAAGCACTTTGTTGTTGCTGGTTTCGGCACTCATTGGTGATAGCTGGAAAATGGCCTACAATTTCGCGCTAGAACACGATTTTCGGTTTTTGAGTTATGGCGACAGCTGTCTCTTTTTACCTCTTGCCTCTCAACCCAAAGAAATCCCATGTATGTCTGACCAGCAAAATACCGAAATTACCGGAATCGTTTTATCCGGAGGCAAAAGCCGCCGCATGGGCAAAGAAAAAGGGCTTTGCCACTTTCGTGGAAAGGCGCTGATTACCTTTGCCATTGATACCCTGAAACCCCTTTGCAAAACATTGATTATTTCTGCAAACAACAAAATCGATCAGTACGATCTGCTGGAATATCCGGTAATCAGCGATGATATTCCGGATACCGGCCCCATCGGTGGTTTGTACAGTTGCCTGAAACAAAGCCAATCAGCCATAAATCTGGTTATTTCGTGCGATACACCCTTTGTAACAACCGAAGTCTATCAGGAATTATTAAAGTATATTGTAGATTATCAAGCCGTTGTCCCTGTTCACGAAGATGGATTATTAGAGCCGATTACTGCTGTTTATCACCGCTCGTGTCTTCCGGTCATCCTGCAACAAATAGAAAAAGGAGAATATAAAATGATGGATTTACTTGCCAGATTGAACACTAAATTTGTCTATTTTGATACGAACATGTCGGATTCAAAACCCTCCCTTTTTCACAACCTAAATTCTCCCGAAGACTTGCTCTCATGTTAAAAGATCCTCAAAACAAAAACAATGACATCTGGATGAAAGCGGCTGTGGTGGGTGGACTATGGGCATCGGTAGAAATCATTATCGGCAGCTTTTTGCACAATACCCGAATTCCTTTTGCCGGAAGCATTCTTGCCATTTCCGGAACCATTTTATTGATTGGGTTTTATCAGATATGGCCACATCGGGGCATGATCATCAGGGCAGGCCTCATCACTGCGCTCATGAAATCGGTATCGCCCAGCGCGCTCATCCTCGGACCCATGACCGGCATTTTCATGGAAGCGGCATTGATTGAATTGGTTATATTCCTGCTCGGTGCCAATCTCCCGTCCTACCTGATTGCAGGTATTTTTAGTGTGTCGAGCGCCTTGTTTCACAAAATCATCAGCCTGGTTATTGTTTATAGTTTCGATTTGCTAAGAGTGTATGTCAACATGATCAACTTCGCATTAAAGCAATTTCAGCTGGCAGCTGCCGACCCAATGGAAATTTTTACAGCCTTATTGCTGGTTTATGCGGTGATGGGTTCTCTTGCCGGGTGGATGGGATATCTGGTAGGGAGAAAAGCAAAAAAAATGAGTGCCGAAAAACTGGACATTTCCCTTAATGCAGGGAAGAAAAACCGTGAGTTCTTCCCGGTGAATCCCGAATTTCAAACATCTGCCTGGCTTTTGGTTGTTCATATCATCGCCATTCCGCTGGGATTGTTCCTATTGAATTATATCGGCTTCTACATCGGATTAACCTACGTGGTAATTTACAGTCTTTTCGTTGGATTTCGCTATCGGTTTGCCATGCGGCGCTTAAGGAAACCTGTCTTCTGGTTACAACTTGTTATCATTCTGTTGCTTTCAACCTTTTTTTGGAATATCGGAAAGCAGGCCTTTGGGCCAAGCCTGGAAGGGGCCGGGGTAGGTTTTGAGATGATGATCAGGGCTTTGTTTATCATCATGGCGTTTACCTCGCTAAGTGTTGAACTTAGAAATAAACATGTCCGTAATTTTCTTTTCAGTGTTGGGATGGGTCAGTTCTATCAGGCACTAGGTCTGGCATTTGGAGCGTTGCCCATTATGATTTCTCTGCTCCCCGGCTCCAAAGAAATCATAAGAAACCCTTTAAAATCGTTGCTTAAACCCATTGTGATGGCCGATCAGTGGTTGGAGATATTTAGCAATAAACCAACTGAGTAAACCGAGTGAATGGAATTTAAAAAGGCTAAAGCCCAAATAAATACGTACAATACCGTATATTTTTCCCCTTTTTCCCACTGTATATTTGCATTTAAAGTTGTTGAATAGCTTTTCAGGTAAAAGGCGTCCTGTTTTTTCCGGCCTGTACCTGGTTGGTTTTTAATTGCTAATAATATGCTTATTTGTTGACAATCATTAATTTATAAGTGAATAGATTTGTCGTAAAATGGTTCAAATTTAATTTGCAAGATGAATACTACCAAAATACTTTTTCTACTAAAATTGATTGCCATTGTACTGATGGCTGAAATGGTTTCGGCTCAAAGTAGTAACATGAAGTTTGAGCGGGTCAGGGTGGGAGATGCCAAACAAATTCTATGTGGCATGGATCTGGCGCCCGATCATTCCTATCTCGCCATCAGCAGCATCCAGAATTTCCCTTATTATCAATTTGATTTTGAAAACAAAAACGTAATTCAGCAATTTGATGTAGGTAATTGGTACGCGGGATCTTCTGTCAGGCATTCAGCCGATGGAAGATACGTGCTTCTGCAACAGTTGTTCTATCTGGATTTTAGCTTGAATAAGGACCGCGAAGTTGATTTTGACATCATCAATGCAGCCAATGGGCAAAGGGTAATCCATTTTGAGAAATGTCATGCAGTGACCATCGCTCCTGATAGCGAGCATGCCTTCTCTATCTCTGGCAATGAAATTACCATTTGGAAGTTGCCATCCGGCGAAAAAATCAGGTCTTTCATCTTGAATCAGGCTACAAATGGCCTGGCTGTCTCGCCTGATGGAAAATACCTGGCTGTTTCGCATAAGCCGGATGAAAAAGAATTAAAAAAAGATCCTTATTATAAAAAGAACAAAAAGGCCCTTAAAGCAGCACTTAAATATAAAAACCAGATCAGTATATTCGACATCGAATCCTTTTCGTTGCAATATACCGTAAATAGCTTATATGACATCGTTTACCGGTTGGAATACAGCCCCGATGGAAACACGTTGTTTTGTTTGCAAATCCCCCATATCAAAGCCCAGTCTTCAAAATCAGGCCGGCAATCCTATATCTCGACCATCAATGGCAAAACCGGCGAACCACAGCGAATGGGATTTACATCACAGGCATCTTATGAACCAGAGTTTAAATTAAGCCCTGATGGTAAGCTGTTTGGGATGGTTTCAAGAAATGGGCGTTTTACTGAACTTCAACTATTTGATTTTGAAACTGGTCGTATAAAAGACAGGTTTGAGGAATCGTACAGGTTATTTGAGAAAACGGAAGTCGGAATGACCATGGGCGATGGCCGCATGTCGTTCGCCTTCCTTCCCGACAACAAAACCCTGGTTATGACCATGGGAAATCACCTTATTTTCTGGGAACCTAAACTTTAAAATTGATGTCAATGAAAAAATTATTCCTGATCTTCCTTTTGCTGTCATCCATCCCGGTAAATGCGGATAAAAAACCTTTGATCGAAGACTATGATGAAGTGGTGGCTACCGCGAAAACCGCCATCGAAAAATCAATGGAAGCACCTGAAGGTGAGTTGTATTTATTTGTACAAGAAAACAAAATCTCCGGACGGTTTGAATTTGAAATTACAATTCATGAAAAAGGCCTGGTGGCAACGGCGTTTGTTAAGAGCAATGAGGGTGGTTCAATCCAATCGCAAAATAAACTCAAGGATTTTGTAAAGAATATAAAATTCGACTTTAAAATGCCAAAAGGCAAAAGCTATAAATTCAGCTATCTGTTTAATTTCAGTTAACCCTAAATTCTGTCAACATGAAAAAAGTTTTACTTATTATGCTACTCGCGCTGGCAACACAATTTGTTGTTGCACAGGATGACATGACCATCGTATGGGAGGCCAAAATGGGTCACCAGATCGACTACTACGGAACCGACATCTCCGACAAAGCCAATTCTTACAGCTTTGCTGCAGACGACAAAAAAATCACCGTCTTTAAGAATGCTGACGGATCGATGTTATGGACAAAAGCCTATAAAGATATAGCACCAAAGCTACGCAAGGTGGATGAACTGATTGCATTTTGGGAATCGAACACCATTTTTTTATTCGACCGAAAAATGGGAAAGGATCAGATTGCCTGCATCGATATGGAAACGGGCGCCCTGCGTTGGAATACCGATAAATATCAGGAAGTAACGGAAGGTGCCGTGGTGTATGTTCCTGAGGAGGAAGGATTTGCCATATCCCTTAAAAAAGAACTGGTCTTTATTAAAGCCCACACAGGTGAAGAGGTATGGAATACGTCAAAATTTATTGGTACAGTTGGAAAATACGTATACAACAGCAGTGACCGAACCATGGTGATGGTAAATTTTATGCCAAGCGGGCTAATGGCCTTTTTTACAGGTTTTAAAAATCAGATTGCACGAATTAACATGACCAATGGTGATATCATCTGGGAAAATACTTATGTTGGCAGAGCCGAACGCAAGGTAATTACCCGAACCTTTCTTTACGATCTGGATATTTCAAATGACAAAGTATTCCTACGCATGAATGGGATGCAGGTCTATGATTATAATACGGGCGCCAATTTATGGTCGGCTGCGTTTGACTATACGGCAGATGTGGTAAAAGCACCCCAGGGAGCTACTAAATTTGGTGTGTACGGGGCAGTTGCCGAACCTGTTATCGTAGGCGAAGATATTTATGTATTAGATATGTCGAACAAGAGAAGTCAATATGTAAAAAAATACGATATACAAACCGGAAAGCTCATCTGGACATCCATGGAAATCAAAGGTGCTCGTGCCATTCCCGGTATGAACGTAGTAGGTAACAAGGTAGCATTGCAGATTGGAGGAAGGGTAGAAACACAATTTCACAGAAGGTACAGGTCGGGTGATGATTGGGTTACAGAGTGGGGGGTTACTTTCCCTGAAGTAAAACCTTTTGGAGTTCAGGCTCTTAATACAACCGATGGGACTTTGGCCTGGGAATCGGAAAAATTCAGAAAAGGAATCACCAATTCTATCACATTCGATAACTACTACATTGTTTGTAGTGGCAAAGCCCTCTATGGCATCGACATCAATACCGGAGAGGAAAAATACGAAGTCCCCGCTGCAAAAGGTGGGGTCGGACAAGCCAGCCTGATTTTACCTTACCAGGACCATATTGTAGTCGTGATTGGTGAAAAGGGAGTTTCAACTTTCGATGCTGCAAACGGCGATCTCATCAGTAGTGGCAAGTATAAAACATCTACCCTTTTCGATCGCAAGGACGATTTGGTCATCATGGTTACGGATAAGGCTGATTTAGCTGCATTCGACGTCGATACCGGTAAATACAAGGAATTTAAAGCCAAAAAAGGTGCCGGAAACTCACTTACCAGCGATGGGGAACACTTATTCGTTTATGAGAAAAAGGTAATTACAAAATTAAAAACCAGATAGCCCAACCTGACTTGTTAAGTATGCTTGCCGTCATAAACCCTGACAACTTCATGCTGTCGGGGTTTTTGCCCCATGCTCCCATCTCCCTGCCCCATGCTCCTAGCTCCCAGCCCCATGCTCCCTGCTCTATGCCCCATGCCGACAGGTACCATATCTTTACAACCCAAATGAGAAATGAGACCCAAAGACCGACTTCGATAACAATCGGGAAAAAACGTACTAAAACAATCCCTTCACTTTTTTAACCACCAGGTCTTCGTCCGGATTGACACTAAAAGATAACAGTGGCTGTAGGAAAAACATTTCCCTACCCGCTTTAAATTTTGCTTCACCACCGCCGGTAATATTCAACATGATCAGGTCATCTTTTTTCACCAAT
>PCUL01000267.1:0-147 GCA_002771745.1 Bacteroidetes bacterium CG18_big_fil_WC_8_21_14_2_50_41_14 | reverse complement strand
CGACAATACCTTGGCCTCAATGATCTCCACTTTTTTACGGGCATCACTATCGTCCATATGAAGCATATCGCGTGAGCTTGCTTTCCAGGCATCGTAAATGGGATGAAATGGAATATTCTGCGATACCATCAGACGGGCTTTTCGGTT
>PCUL01000276.1 GCA_002771745.1 Bacteroidetes bacterium CG18_big_fil_WC_8_21_14_2_50_41_14 | reverse complement strand
ATAGCCACCATCCTGTGTTTGAGTTAGATAAAAAGGGTATTCTGTTTCGCTTCCTCCCAGACATTTCTGCCATTGGATATTTCCCTCAAAGTCCGTTTTAATAATCCAACAATCATAGGGCTGATCATCCCCGGGTACTCCATGATATCCAGTAACATCCCCGTCATTGGAGTTGGTAAGCGCGGCAATTACGAATCCATCCTCTGTCCTGATAATGTCCCTACCCAGATTGTCGTGGCTCCCCCCGTAACTAAACTGGTGCAGGATATTCCCATTCAAATCCAGTTCCACTACCCAAACATCATACCAGCCATGTTCTTCAAAGGGAATCATACCTCCTGTATCGGTAAAACCCCCGGTTAGCAGGATGGTGTTTTGTTGGGTGACTTTGATGATAATGGCATTTTCATTGCCTTGGTTTCCCAGGGTTTTTTCCCACTCCAGGTTCCCTGTGGAGTCAATCTTGCACAACCACAGGTCATTCAAACCATAATAGGTGCTCACATCTCCACTGGCAATGCTCGTCCTGCCCAACATAACCAACCCACCATCAGGGGTCAGGTCGGCATCTTTCGCACTACATCTGTCGTTTCCATAGCTGTTTTCCCACAGGATATTGCCCAGGCTGTCAATTTTAACTACCCAGTACCCGTGTGGACCTGTATTGAGCACATCCCCATCATAGGATTCGGAAATGCCAAACAAGAAGTATTGGTTGTTTGAAGTAGGGATGATCTTGCGAAAAAAATCCCCTTCAGTACCTCCATAACACCTTTCCCACAGGATATTGCCTACTGAATCCGTTTTGACTAGCCATGCGTCACTCTTTCCGTGGAAATTGGATATCATGGTATCACCCTCAGACACTCTATACGCTATTAAATACCCACCTTCTATTTTCACCATATGATTAAAATATGCATTCTCAGTAGGCGTTCCAATGCACTGTTGCCAGGTAATGTCCGGTGCCTGTCCAAACATCGGCAGCATGGCAAGGCATAGTAAATATGTGATAATTTTTGTTTTCATTTCACTTAATTAATAATACAGGTGCTGCAAATGATAATTTGCAGCACCTGTAAAAGTACAAACTAATTAATTACAACCTTGCCGGTTTTTTGCAAACCGCAGGAGGTTAGGGTGTAAATATACACACCCGATTTTACATTGCGTATGTCCCAAACGTATTGCCCTTGGTTCCCGGAAACGGCAAAGTGCTGTATTTCCTTTCCGGCCATGTCGGTAATGGAAATGATGCTTTCAGGGTTGTTATCAGGAAGTTGGTAATTAAAAGCCACATATACCCTTGCAGGGTTGGGGGTGGCGGTAATTTCCAAACCATAGATGCGGTTAAGGGAGTTTCCAAGCGATGTGCCACCCATTTTTGAATTGGTTGAGTCGTCCGAGTGCATACAGTCGCAGAAATGGGAGTTTTCAGCATAGGTTAGGATATTTTGGGCTGTACTTCTGGCACCGCCTGTGCTGTTTTCGGCATAGTTGTACAAAGTGACCAAACCTCTCTGGCGC
>PCUL01000409.1 GCA_002771745.1 Bacteroidetes bacterium CG18_big_fil_WC_8_21_14_2_50_41_14 | reverse complement strand
CGCCGGTGTTCCACCAATAACTTTGGGCCGTATTTCCGGCATCCAGGATGTAACCCGGCTCTACAAACAGGGTGTCGTAACCCGAAAAGGCGATTGACGGGCCTGTGCCTACGATCACCAACAAGGTATCTGTATCCTGACAATCAACGGTATCGGTAATGGTGATTGAATATTTTCCTGCTTGCTGTGGTGTAATGTTGTTGATCCAAAGCAACTCATTTGAGGTTGAATCACCATTGGGAGCTATCCATTGATACGTCAGTCCACCTGCACCATCATTAAAAACTATCGGTGAAGCAAGCAATGATTCACCTGCACAAATGGATTTGGTTCCTGCCGGAATTAACTCCGGTCGCTCAGACACCTTAATAATTCCACGCTGTAGGATAGCACTGATTTCATTGCCCGATGCATCAAAAAACCGGCTTTGTCCCTGGTCGTTGAGCCAATTAAGCTCCGGGTGACCTTCGCCCCAGGCAGTAAACACGAGCGTGACCATGGTGGTATCGGACAGGCTAACGGGATGTTCGCCTTTCCAACTCAGGTTGATTTCGCCTAGGTCGGGTAACAGACTGGCCTGAAAACCGGGTTCCAATTCAGGATGTATCTGGAAATACCCGGTACATTCCACCAGGGCAGGGTCGTAAAACAAAGTCACATGAAAACTGTCTACTTCCATAAAGTTGTTGATGAGCAGGGGGCAGGTGGTGGCATTGCCAATGCAGGTGTACCCGTTTCCGGCAATGGCTTCGATGGTTTGCGAAACCCGGTGTTCCACTTCGACAGTAAAAGTGGTATCGCAACCAAAACCATCCTGAACCAAACAGGTGTAAAAACCGGCTGCCAATCCTGTAAAAAGGCCATCGTTAACTTGCGAAGTGGTTCCATTGTCGATGGAATAGGTGATGTCGCCACTGCTCACCACGGCGGTTATTTGGATGCTGCCATCTAAGAGATTATCGGTTTCGGGGGTGGAAACAGCAAAAGCCTGAGGCCCTTCTATTTCAGGGATAACAACAGGGTTGTTGTCGAAAACGGTTTCACAGGCTCCATCATCCTTTACCCTGACCAGATAGGAGCCCGAAACCAGGTTTTCAAACAGGGGCTGATCCTGCCAAAGGTTTCCATCATCAATGGAATAGAAATAATCCACCCCTGTTGCCGTGTTGACAAATACCTGAATGAACCCGTTGTTTTGCTGACAATGTGCAGGCAAAAAGTTCACCGAATCAATCAGGATATTCCCCGCATCGGTGATGGTATAGGAATCGGAAATGGACTCACAACCGTGGTCGTCGGTTACATGTAAAAAGTAGTTGCCCACGGGCAGACCAAAAATATCCAGGTTGTTGCCCAGCAGGTTACCGTTTCCATCGTACCAACCCCAGGAGACGGGTATCACTCCTTCGATGGTAAGTCCGGTAATTTCTCCGGTGCTTCCTCCGCAGGAAGTGGGTGTAATCACCAGGTTGGTTTCGTTTAACACGGCTTGGTTGTACCATCCCACATGGATGCTGTCGCGGGTGCGGCAACCTTCGGCGTTGGTCACATCCACCCAGTAAATCCCGGTGTCGACCACGGTGATGGTGGGTTGGCCAATAATTAAATTGCTCCAGGCATAGCTGCCCGGTTCGCCGGCAACGCTTAGGGTGACGGGTGTTCCCTCGCACACCAGGGTATCTGCTCCTAAATCTGGATGTGGCGATTCGGCAATTTCGATAATGCGGGAGGTTTTTTCAATGCGGCCGTTGGGGTAGTTTACGGTTACGTTTACCTCGTAGGAACCTCCATGTTCATATATGTGTACAGGCCATAAATCATGTGATATGCTAAAATCACCAAAACTCCACACAATAGAAACCGGCTCAGGAATAAAATTGGGTTGAAACGTGATGGGCTGACCTGAGCAGTGGACATCCCATTCGAAACGGTACAGGTGATCAAGCAGGATGTTGGGGAGAAACTCAAATACCTTGTCAGACCCCATGAAGATGGCATTAGCTTCATAATTGCAGGCTGTACCACGCTTCCAGGGTTCATGAATGACACTCACATATGAATATTCACCATAATCATCTCCCGTACAATAGATTTTACCATCCCTGGCCAGTTGTAATCCATTGACAGGACCAGTGGCTATCTTAATTTCAGAATTTAGAAAGAGGAGAGAATCTTCATAATATTGTGTATCGTATTGAAAAAGTTCCATTAATTGATTAATGTATTCATCGAAAAATGTCATATATAATAGTTTTGAGTCTGGAGAAAATTCAATTGCCCAGGGCTCATATGCTTTTTGATTAAGACCTCCGTTTTTTGTTAATGTATACAGAAACTCAATCTGACCTGTTTTTGGGTCAAAATTGCAAACCTCAGCTGCTTGGTCTAATATGTTTACCGAATTTTCGCCCTGATATGCCGCAACCAGGTATTTTTTATCGGGCGAAATCTTCATGGTGCCAATCATGTTATTAAAATTAATATCCCTGGTAAGGCTTAATATTGGTTCAGTCGTGATTCCTGAAGAAGTCAATAAAAAAGAGGCATAAGCATCCTCGGTTACTTTGCGTACGATAATCCAGATATCACGCCCATTGGCATGTCGGGCCGAGGTCATTTTTTCCATCGCGTCCCAGGCGGCTTCTAACGGGATATCCTTTTCATTTGTTACGGCACCCAATCCACCAACCAAATCCATATCCACAACAGAATAGTGCATACCTATAGGATTAGGATAATGGGCAAGAGTAATCACGTAATACAGGTGATCTGAACCGGGTTTTTGCAGTATTAGAGCTCCTTGAGATGAAGCCCCAGTACCAATTATCGATTCACCGTTTTGCATAAGATCACCGCTCTGATTCCAAATTTGTTTACCGTTACAACTAAACAAAAAATTACCTACTGAATCGCTGATAGTGGCACTGGCATTCAAATATTGGGCGTTTATAAACGGAATCACTACAGGTTCCCCTGAATTAAAATCAAGACCCACATAATCTCCAAAATGCCAGATGTTAGCCTGGTTTTGTGCAAAGCTTATTTGAAAACTTAATATTACAATAAGTAGTAAGCAGTGCCTTGGGCTCATCATACGGTAAAATTAAGTTATTTGTTTTTGGTATAAGATGCCCTACCAAAAAAGGGTAGGGCATCTGTATGTAAGAAAACCTATATTTTAGTAAATAGTTAATATTGGAATCCCTACACCATTAGTTCCAAAATATGAACATGAATAAGAAGCGTTCGTGCTTTTTTGGCCGCAAAATTGTTCACCTGAAGGATCACGCATCTGAACATCTACAAATATTTTAAAACTTGGAGCATCATCGTGTTGTAATGCACAATAATCCTCAACTCCAACTTGCGCACTATTAAAAGTGTATGAGTAAGTTCCACTCGGTAAAACAACATAAGAATTGTATGTTACTACTGCATTATTGTTGGCCTCATCAATAATTGTTATTGCGACCAGATAACCATAATTTAACATTACGTCATCACATGTTGAATTTACGTCAATTTGCCAGTCAACCTTTACCTCCCATGCACTTTGAGCCGACAACCTGCTCATTCCAAGTAAAAATACTACTGATAAAATAATTAATTTTTTCATGTTACATTAAATTTAGATTAGTAATTAGACGATTTTCCTGATATCAGCATAGTACTGCTTATTTGAATTCTCAGACGCCGGGACCAAATTCAGGTGGTAAAACCAACTCCAAACAAGAAGACTTTCAAAATACCGGGACATTACTTATCTTTGCCGACTGGCCTCCTTTCTTTGTTTTCGATATTTGAGTCGTATCATTGTCGTGAATAATTTAAGGGGGTTTTTGTTTTTTTACTTATGCGTAGTTGTTTTTTGTTATTTGCATTTCGTTTAATTAACTGTACTATTTAATCAAACGTAGTTAATAGTTGTTCTTCAAAGGTACTGATAAAAAATTGGGAAAAACAAGTTATTTTTTTTTTTTTTTTTTTGCAATATTATTCATGTGGCTATAAAACAGCAATATAGCATATGATTTGATGATGTTCTTTATGTGCTGATTCCATCATTTGTATTTTGGACATCTAATGCCGCTGATAATTTCTGCGCAAACAGGGGGTACTTTGGGTTACCTGGATTGAAATCCAGGCTTACTATATCGGCCGTGCCGCTGGCACTTGGATGTGGGTGTAAATGATACTCATTACCATCTTCACCAATCATAATAATCTGTGCCCCCCGCATTGCCCCGATGGCCATCGGGAGGGGGGCGTACGGGGTTCCAATGAGGCCAGATCAACCTGTGGCAGAGAGGTTAACGCCTGCCCGACTCAGTCAAGGAATAAGGATCATTCAATTTTTAAAACTCAGCAGTATGAAATCTCAAAGGTTGTTATTTTATTCATAAATTCAAACTGGTAAAAAAAGTATTCCTTCATGTAAATCATAATTTGCTCCATTGCCACCATTGTAGGTTGTGGGATTTATAGTACTTTCGTTCCGCTAAAACCGTCATTATTCAATCAAAAATATCTATGGTCCGGCTTAGGTTAACATTATTGTTATTTGCGCTTTTTTTTAATTACTTTGCTAAAAGTCAGCAGGTTGCTGTAGTTTTAAGCGGAGGAGGTGCCAAAGCCTTTTCTCATATTGGGGTGTTGATGGCGCTCGAAGAAAATGACATTCCCATCGATTATGTTGTAGGTAATTCCATGGGGGCACTTATTGGGGCACTTTATGCATCCGGCTATAGTCCCGTAGAAATTCAGGCCATGCTTACTGATCCGGCTTTT
This sequence comes from Bacteroidetes bacterium CG18_big_fil_WC_8_21_14_2_50_41_14, assembly GCA_002771745.1. Taxonomy (GTDB): domain Bacteria; phylum Bacteroidota; class Bacteroidia; order Bacteroidales; family F082; genus UBA6244. The sequence continues at coordinate 22,529 of PCUL01000409.1, read as the reverse complement.
ATCAGCTTAAATAAGCTGAACGATGAACGAAAGGTTCGGTTTTATCAACACAAAGAACCCAATGCTTCATTTGCTTCCTTTCCATTTTATATTCAAAATGGGCTGCGTTTTGACATTCCCTTCAAGAGGTATGATCTACAATACGTTGATTTTAAGATGATGAGCGCCTTTGCTACTGCAACGGCAGCAGCCAACTATCAATTCGACAGCCTGATGGTTCCTTTCAGGTGCGTTGCTGCTGATATTGATTCGAGCAATCTGGTTGTATTTAGAGACGGCAACCTGGCAAAGGCAGTGCGCGCATCCATGACATTTCCGCTTTTTATCCGGCCAGTTGAAATTGAGGGAAAAATGCTTTTTGATGGTGGCATGTACAACAATTTTCCGGTAGATGTTGCATTTGAAGAGTTTAATCCCGATTTTATTATCGGAAGCAAAGCAGTCAGAAATTTTTCAAAAGCCAATCCCGACGATCTGGTGTCGCTGCTCCAGAATATGCTCATGCAAAAGGCCAATTATACAATCGATTCAGCTGTCGGGTTTCTGATTGAAACCACCTGCGGAAACGAAGGTATTTTTCATTTTTCACGTATCCAGGAATACATTGATAGCGGTTATGTGGCTGCCACACGCATAATGCCGGAATTAAAACAAAGGCTGCCTCATTCGCATACAAAAGCCTCAAAAGCGGAACTTCGCCAGAAATTTACCGCCAAAAAGCCAAATGCCTATGTGAATAAAGTGAAGTTTTTAGGGGTAAATGATGATCAACAACAATATTTCCAGCAGATTTTAGGATTGAAAAAACAGCCGGGCTTTAATCTCGAAACCATTGATCATTTTTTTGTGAAGCTACATCGGAATGAGAATGTAAAAAGTGTTTATCCTTCTCTTATCTATTATCCTCATAGCAAGGGAAATGAGTTGGAGTTGGAGATCAACCTGGCCGATCCGTTGGCAGTCGATATAGGAGGCTATATTTCTTCGTCCGGCGTTAATGAAGGCTATGTAGGGCTGGATTATATGCGATTGGGAAAAACAGCCAAACACTTTTCAGCCAGTGCCAACTTTGGAACTTTTTATAACAGCGTTGCGGGATCGGCCCGAATTGAGTTTCCTGCCAGGCTTCCTCTTATTATACAGGCTCATTTTTCAACTTCCAGAAAGAATTATTTTAGTAATGCACGCTATTTCTTCGAGGACCAGTTCCCGGCATACATCCTCCTTGACGAAAATTATTTTGAATTGGCAGGGATTGTCCCTGCAGAGCAGAATGGATTATTTACCCTGGGTTTCAGTAACCTGAATTTGAATTTCAGATATTATCAGGACAACTATTTTTCGCGTAACGATACATCGGACATCTCCAACTTTTATTTTGCCACCCCTTTTATTGAATATGAATATGAAACCCTCAACAGAAAACAGTTCGCCTCAAGGGGCAGGTACCTGCTGATGGGTTTAAATACCTATTTTGGTACTGAACATACCATTCCGGGTAGTAAGAACGAAGGGTCAATGGAGATAAAACGTGATTTGAATTTTTACAGTCTGGTTGTTCGGTATCAACAATATTGGAAGATAGCTTCCCTCGTAAATATGGGAATTTCCTTTGATTTGGATGTTTCTAACAAGCCCGTCCTGTCGAATTATGTTTCCAGTTTGCTTCTCTCATCGCCTTTTGAACCGCTGGAAATAATGAAAACAAAGTTTTTGGAGAGCTACAGGGCACCTTCCTCAGGAGGACTGGGACTAATTACTATTTTTGAGCTCAACCGGCAGTTTGAATTGAGAATAAATGGATATCTTTATGTTCCTTACCAAAAGATTTTATTGGCCGAAAATGGAAGAACTCCACTGTTGAGCGAACCCTTTTCTCATCAATCCATAGCCGCGTCAACCCAGATCGTTTACCATCCCCCGATTGGGGTTATTAGTGCCAGTGTTAATTATCTTGATCAGCAGGGACCTAAGTTTGGATTCTTACTCAATTTGGGATATTTACTGTTTAATAAATCCAGGTTTTATCGTTAAAAACCGGCTCAGATACCCTCGTAACGAGGCCCAGCTTTTGCATACTGGCATCGATAGAGTTGGCCGGTTATTAGAATCGGTTTAAACAAACGAATTAAAGGTTAAACCTTTAAGGTCGTATGTTTTATTTGCTATTTTTGTCCCTTTATAAATTGAAAAAAAGTTACCTGAACTGAAAACTATGTACCGTAAGCTAATTAGCCGGTCGGACTCAAACAATTGATATTAAATGGAAACCAAGATTCAACCTGATCAAAATCCCGAGGGACTCCAAACGACAGAGTCACAAGAGGATATGTCTCTTTCGACACCTGTGGTAGTCGACGACATCAAAAATTCACAAATCTCACCCGAAGAAAAACAATGGATTTCGGAAGCTCTTACTATCGATCATCCTTCACCTGTATCAACTTCTCCGGTTGAGACGGCTACACCGCCAGAACCAAAGGAAGTTCATCATCAAGGGCCTCAAATAAGCGGCTCCGAACGGAGGATTATTGTACGTTTACTTCGGGGCAACTCCGCTGCTGTTGAGGAATACCTGGATTATACCAGCGAAGAAATCAATTATAACGATTTAAATAAGCAGGAACTTGTTGATTTGCTTGAAGATGCGGTCCAGGAGGGTGATTTTGAAGTAGTGAAATCTCAGGTTACAAAAATTAATGCCGCATTACGCAAAATTGTTAAGGAGGAACACGATAAGGAACGGCATGAATTTGTTACAAATGGAGGTAAAGAAGAAGAATTTGTTCCTGTTGAAGATTCATTGGATATCCGTTTTCGTGAAGCATTTAATCAATACAAGCAAAACAAGGCCCGTCATTCAGAGGAAGTTGAAAAGGTAAAAGTTCTCAATCTGCAACGTAAGCTCGATTTGCTGGAAGAATTAAAAGTGCTGATTAACTCGGAAGAAACACTGAAGAAGACGTATGACGAGTTTAAAAATCTTCAGGATACCTGGAAAGAAATTGGCATGGTGCCTGCTGCCGAATTACGCAATTTGTGGCAGAATTATCATTTTTTGGTGGAGAAGTTCTTCGATAAAGTTCGGATAAATAAAGAATTACGTGATCTGGACATGAAAAAGAACATGGAACAGAAAATTGAACTTTGCGAAAAAGCCGAAGAACTTTTGATGGAAAAATCCATTATAAAGTCGTTTAAATTACTTCAACATTACCATGAAAAATGGCGCGAAGTGGGTCCTGTGCCTTCCGATGTGAAGGAAGATATTTGGGAACGGTTTAAAGGGGCTTCAGATAAAATCAATCAACGCAGAAAAGATCATTATAAAGAATTACAGGGACAGCAACAGTCGAATTTCAATGCAAAAAAGGCACTGATTGAAAAAGCGGAGGAAATATTAGCAATCACACCCGAATCGTTAAAAGATTGGCAGAGCAAAACAGATCAGGTAAATGAACTGGTTAGGATGTGGAAGTCCATCGGGAGGGCTCCCAATGAGCATAACGATGAGGTGTGGCAGCAATTCAGGGAAAAACTGGATGGGTTTTTTACCGCCCGTCGTAATTATCTGAACGAACTTAAAGATCAACAAATAAACAACTACAACCTGAAACTTGATCTGTGTGTACGCGCCGAATCGTTTGCTGAAAGTGAAGATTGGAAAGAGATAACCCGCGAACTCATCAACTTGCAGAAAGAGTGGAAGAAAATCGGGCCTGTACCAAGAAAACATTCCGACAAAATTTGGAAAAGGTTTAGGTCAGCCTGCGATCAGTTTTTTGAAAGAAAATCATCGCATTTTAAAAATCAACATGGTTTTGAAGAAGAAAACCTGAAGAAAAAGCAGGAACTGGTTGCTAAAATCGTGGGCTTCGAAATGCAAAACCAAAAATCGGCCGATATGGAAGCCTTAAATGGTTTTCAAAGAGAATGGGTCGAGATTGGTCATGTGCCATTTCAGATGAAAGATAAAATTCAGCACGAATACCGTGAGGCCATCGACAACCTCATGAACAAAATGCATTTGAGTAAATCAGAAGCCATTGTCACGGATTTTAAAACCAGGGTGGAGTCGCTTAAAACAGGTCCTGAGTCCGACCGTAAACTTTATCAGGAACGCAATGCGCTGGCCATTAAAATGAAACGAATCCAGGACGATGTGATGTTGTGGGAAAATAACATTGGGTTCTTTTCTAATTCTAAACAGGCCAATAAACTAAAAATGGAATTTGAAAATAAAATAGAAAGAGCGAAGCAGGAACTCGCTGTGATGAAGGAACAATTAAGATTGCTTAACTAGAGTGGCAGGAAATATTTTTGGAAATTTTCTACAACTGGCCTCTTTTGGTGAGTCGCATGGTGTGGCCATTGGAGGGGTACTTGATGGTTTTCCTTCGGGAATAACAATTGATTTTGAGCAAATTACTTTTGAGCTAAATCGCAGACGACCCGGCCAATCGCATTGGGTGAGCAGCCGCAATGAACCTGATGCGGTGGAGTTTTTGTCGGGTATTTATAAGGGTGTATCTTTGGGGACACCCATCGCGTTTATCATTCGGAATACTAACCAGCATCCCGATGACTATGATCATCTGGAAGATGTTTTTCGACCATCACATGCCGACTTTACCTACCAAAAGAAATATGGGGTTCGCGATCATCGGGGTGGCGGCCGTGCTTCGGCACGCGAAACCATTGCCAGGGTAGTAGCCGGGGCACTGGCGAAACAATTGTTGGCAAAAGCAGGCATTACCTTTCAGTCGTACGTTAACCGGATTGGCACTGTGGCAATTGATCAACCCTATCATGAGCTTGATTTAAGCCAAACAGAAAAGTCACCATTGCGCTGCCCTGATCCTGAAATTTCATCTGCCATGGAAGAGGCCATTGCCATTGCAGCCAAAACTGGCGACACGTTAGGAGGAGAGATCATTTGTATCATACAACAGGTGCCTGTTGGTTTAGGTGAACCTGTGTTTAATAAGCTGCATGCCGATCTGGCCAGGGCCATCATGGGCATCAACGCGGTAAAGGGTTTTGAAATTGGATCCGGTTTCAAGGCTGCCTCTATGACAGGCTCGCAGCACAATGACCTGTTTGTCGAGGAAAACGAGAAAGTACATACCCTTACCAACTTTTCGGGAGGTATCCAGGGTGGCATTTCCAATGGAGAGGATATTTATTTTAAGGTGGCATTTAAACCGGTAGCAACCCTGATGAAACCACAGGAATCTATTGATAGAGAAGGAAATCAGGTGATTGTCCTGGGCAAAGGCCGACATGATGTAACCGTTGTGCCAAGAGCTGTTCCCATCGTTGAAGCCATGGCTGCATTGGTGATTGCCGATCATTTTCTGATGAGCAGGATGGCGCGGTTTTAGTCCGCGGTTTATATTGATTTCTTCCTTACCAGGATATACACAAACAAAAAAAAGAGCGGATTTAAAATAAACCCGCTCTTTTTAATTTTTGGTATTGACTATTGCAACACAATTTTTCTAACCGTTGTACCTTTTTGGCTGATGATGCTCAGCAAATAAACTCCTTTTGCCTGATCGCTCAGGTCAAAAGTGTTTGAATAGTTCCCGGTGAATGAACCCGGTTGTTCATCGAATACTACCTGTCCGTTGATGTTGGTCAACCTGATTTGCAGTTTATCTGCTTTTTCGGCATCGAAGCTCAGTTTAAGCTGACCGGTGGTTGGATTTGGAAAAATTGACAGGTTTTCGTAAACAATCGGCTCATCCACTCCAACACCATCAATGGTGTATGTTAGCGACCAACCCGGATTGTTGACGTATGCGTTTGTTCCCCAGGTCATAAAAATGAGGTCGGTTTCCACTTCGATAGGATCGGGAAGAATATTACCTGAAAACTCACCTATAATTTGACTGTTACCATCATAAATGGTCAGTTTATCGGTTACAGCTTCAGTATTGAACTCAGTGAAATCCAGACGATACCGAACACCTTCAGGATGTTGGATCATATAAATACAAGTGGCCAGGTCATTATAATAAAAACTTCCACTTCCATCGGTGATGGTGCCGGTTGCATCTGCAAAAACTTGTGTGCCTGTGCAATAAGTTGGCAATACACTGGTATATTCTATATTAAAGCCTGCACCGGTTCCGGTAGTGGTAAATGTTACCAATACTTGATTTCCTGTGGACGAAAAATCTTGAAGACTTGCATCATCACCCGAATACTCACCCAATAATGGAGCACTTGTGCTGTTCCCATCATAAATTCTTAATACATCACTTGCCGCCGTGCTAAACTGAACAAAATGAAAATTGATTTTAGTAACAGAATCTTGTTCTGTTTGAGGAGAGATCAGCCATTGAGCGTTCATTCCGGAAGTATAATCTTCAATCGGCCCACTTCCATCGGTAAAGGAACCGGCAATAAATCCAAGCTCGGTTAGTCCGCTGGCAACATAAGGATAGTTAGCATCGGCAGGGAAAAAGTTACGGATCATCCCTTGTTGTTGGTTGTAACCATTCACATCAGTTAAGGTGTAATATCCGTTTGCAGAACCACTCCATCCAAAGTTGAAATGGAAATAATCATCATCCTGATATCCATCGCATCCAAAAGCATGTCCGCCTTCACTCGATCGTCCTGAATAGTAAATCGGGCGACTTGCATCGATTTCACCTTTTACGTTATTGGTCCATGCTGCGGATGTATAACTGGATTTTTGGATGTATTGAACCGATGGGCTATACCCAAAATAGGTGGATAAAGCGTAAGGAACATCCTGGCTATAGGCTCCTGAACCATCGGGTGCGAAACCCATATCAACGCTAACGGCAGCATGGTAACCAATTTCGGCAATCTCCCAAATAAATTTCGTGTTGATGTTGTCTTGCATCCCGTCCCATTCATAGGAAGAAGCACCATAGTTTACAGATTGAGTCCCATAAGGATAAATGTAGTAACTGTGCTGACCACTTCCCTGTAGCGGGTATCTCCAGTAATGCATGATCATCGACATGGCCGTGGCAACACATCCCACATAAACATGACCACCCGGACCTGCTGCGTCTTCAGGGCACATCATATTGTATGGGTTGTCCTGATTCCAAGTCGAGGTAAGTAAAGGTTCTACAGCACGATTGCCGCGGAGATTTAAATTGGATGGCTCATTTGTCATCAACCGCTGCCATGAAGCAGCTGTTTCGCTATTGGCTTCCAGGTCGTTTTCCTGAACGAATTTAACCTGATCAGCATAATTTTGCATGTAACTTCTGAAATTTTCTGCCTGTAATTCTTTCAATGGGAATGATCCATCAAAGTTGTATCCCAAAACCGGAACCATGACATCATCGGCTGCAACTACCACCCATCCTTTTTCAAAATTGATGACATAATATGCCTGATCAATTAAAAATGATTCTTTGATACTCAGGTCATGATAGTTTATGGCCTCACCATATTGGTTCGATTTTTCAAAAAAGAAATTTACAGCGACCTGCTCGGCGGTCGACATGGAAATGTTTTTGGCAAATAGGCTTGCAGTAAATGCAACAAGCACAAAAATACCAAGTAAAATTTTTGATTTCATAGTGATCTAATTATTTGATTATAAAATATCCCGGGCAAATATACCCTTTTTAAAATTAAGCGCACATACAAATCCAATGGAATGACAAAAAAAAGCGTAAAAGGTTGTATGTCTGTCAGACGTTTGCACTGCATGGTCCAAAATAGACTGCCATATTGTATAAAGGGTTTTAGTATTTTTGCAATTCCCGATTCAAGGTGAATGCTATTAACACCTGATAACAAATTGGTCGGTTATAAATTTGCACTCGATGAGAATTCATGACAATAATGAAGTCGGAAAGTATGAAGCGTTTCTAAAGAAATAAAGTAGATGACCTCAATCCTTATTACAAATATAAAACAGCTCATTCAAACTGAAGAAACGCCTAAATTAAAGGTTGTTGGCAAACAAATGGCTGAATTGCCAACCATCAGGGATGCCTGGTTATTTATTGATGCGGGGATTATTGCCGGATTCGGATCCATGTCATCGTTCGACCGGAATTTATTGGTTGAGCAAACAACAGATATGTTCGAAATAGATGCCTTCGGGAAAATGGTATTTCCTTCTTTTGTTGATTCACACACCCACTTGGTCTATCCGGCTTCACGCGAAATAGAATATATTGATAAAATAAAAGGACTTTCTTACGAAGAAATTGCCGCTCGTGGCGGTGGAATACTGAATACTGCCAGGCGATTGAAAGATATAAGCGAAGAAGCACTGCTCAAGGCTTCATTAGCGAGGCTGAAAGAAATTACCCGATATGGTACTGGCGCGGTGGAAATAAAAAGTGGTTATGGTCTTGATCTGGAAGGGGAATTGAAGATGCTCCGCGTCATCAGGAAGCTGAAGGAAATGTCGCCGTTAACTATTAAAGCTACCTTTCTGGGTGCACATTCCATCCCTTTGGAATACCGTGGCAAACAGGATCAATATGTTGACCTGGTGATTAACGAAATGCTTCCACAGGTGGCTGAGGAACAGCTGGCTGATTACGTGGATGTTTTTTGCGACACCGGTTTTTTTACTGTGAGGGATACTGAACGCATCCTTGAAGCCGGACTAAAATATGGTTTGCAAGGGAAAATTCATGCCAACGAGCTGGATTACAGTGGTGGTATACAGGCTGGTGTAAAATATGGTGCGCTGTCGGTTGATCACCTGGAATACACAGGACAAAAGGAAATAGATGCCCTGCTTCATTCAGAAACCATGCCTACCGTTCTGCCCGGTGCCGCTTTTTTTCTTGGAATGGTCTATGCGCCGGTCAGGATGATGATTGATGCCGGTCTTCCTGTGGCCCTGGCCAGCGACTTCAATCCGGGATCGGCACCTTCGGGCAATATGCAGTTGATATTGTCCATGGCGAGTATTTTATATAAAATGCTACCGGAGGAAGCCATTAACGCCACCACCATTAATTCGGCCTATGCCATGGGTTTAAGCAAGGAATTGGGAAGCATCGCGGTTGGGAAAAAAGCCAATGTATTTATTACCGCCGAAATTCCATCCTACGAATTTATGCCCTACGCTTTTGGATCGAACAAAGTAGAAACGGTCATTTTAAATGGCGAAGTACAGTCGGTTTGATAGGAAATAAAGAAGCAATACAAGTTCCTTTTTTTATGAATAAATTTGAGAAATATGAACGCATTTAAAGCTTATGATATACGTGGAGTTTGGGGAACCGACCTGACACCGGAAATGGTGTATCGGATCGGTTATTTTTACAATCAGGTTTTCCCGGTGAAATCGGTTCTGGTGAGCCGCGACATGCGTTTATCATCCGATGATATGTTTCAATCGCTTTGCGATGGCTTGCGTGGTGCAGGTATAAATGTGTTTGATGGAGGGTTAACCACTACTCCCATGAATTATTGGGGCAATGGAAAGTATGGATTTGACGGATCAATCATGATCACCGCCTCACATAACGCACGTGAATATAATGGTTTGAAATTCTCCGGTCCCAATGTCCGTCCGATAGGTTATGCCGATGGGCTCGATTGTTTGGAAGCGATGGTTGCAGGACAAGAGCCTGTGATTACCCGGTTGCAGGGACACCTTTACCAAAAAGATTATGCGGCCGCTTACCTTCAATTTCTGGAGCAATATGTACAACCATACCACCTGATCAACATGGTAGTCGATTGCTCGAATGGCATGGCCGGATTGTTTGCTCAACAACTATTTGGACAGGAAGCCACGTACCTTAACCTGCAACCCGATGGAAGTTTTCCTTCACACCAGCCAAATCCGCTGGAAGCGGAAAACCGGGATGAAATAGTAAAGGCCGTGGTCGAGATGGGTTGTGATATCGGTATCATTTTCGATGGCGATGCCGACAGGGTGATGTTTATTGATGAAAAAGCCCGGTTTGTATCCCCTGACCTGATCATCGCCTTGTTGGGAAAATATTTTTTTGGACAACAAAAGGAAACCGGGCGGGTGGTTCAGGACATCAGAACTTCAAAAGCCGTGGCTGAGTACCTCAACCGATATGGGGTTGAAGTAGATATTTGGCGTGTGGGCAGGGCTTTTGGTGCCACCAAACTTAAAGAAGTGGCCGGTATCTACGGAGGAGAGCTGGCCGGTCATTATTATTTCAGAGACTTCTATTATTCCGACAGTGGTTTGCTGGCTGCTCTTTTGGTATTAAATATACTGCGCGAGGCTAAAATGAACGGACAGTCCTTATCACAACTGATAGATGAAATCTCGGTTTATGCCAATACAGGTGAGGTGAATTTTAAAATCGAAGAAAAGGAGAAAGCCATGGAAGCAGTGGTGAGCTATTTTAAAAATTCTGAGTCCCCGCTGAGGTTGCTCGATTTTGATGGTTACCGGCTCGATTTCCCAGATTGGTGGTTTAATATCAGGCCCTCGAATACAGAGCCTTATTTGCGATTTCTGGCTGAAGCCAAATCAGAAAAGCTGCTAAAAACCAAAACAAAGATCATCTACCAAATTCTGAAACAATTTGAACACTAAGTGATTACCTTTCTAACCGAGTCGATGATCGTTCCATCTACCCATTTGATAACGGCAACGATTTCATCACCAAGCACTAGTTTCTCCGGTACTCCGCAAATAGCTTCAGCCTCAGCTTTAAGTTCCTCAATTGTTTTCAATGGCAACCCACTGTCTTTCACCTTGTCGATCAAATCCTGTCTCAGTGGATTGATGGCAATACCACGCTCTGTAACAATTACATCTATCATTTCACCGGGAGCGCAGATCGTTGTTACCTCATCGCGAATAATGGGAATCCGGTCGCGGAACAAGGGGATGGGCAGGATGGTGGTTTTGGCAAAAAGCGTGTTTTGCCAGCCGCCAATTCCATGCAACAAATAGCCATCGCTGTGGGTAACCACGTTGGCATTATAGTGTACATCTACTTCAGTAGCACCCAAAATGACCACATCCAACAGGGAAGCAAAGTTACCTTTGCCGTGGTAATTATAGCTGGTGAATGGAGAGGTGGCCACATGATTGACGTTTTCGCGCATGCTGCGAACACCATCCAGGTCAAAGGTTTGCCCATCGAGGATGTAATCTACCAGGCCCTCTTCCAGCATTTCGACAGCGTATTTATTGCTTCCGGCCCTGATGAAGCGGGCTTTCCAGTTGTTTTTTCGGAGGATGTCACCAAAATAATTTCCAATGGATAAAGCCGTTCCGCCGGCTCCTGCCTGGTACGAAAAGCCATCATGAATGAGCCCGGCTGCTTCACAAAATTTGGCAGTGATCTCCGCTATTAACAGTCGATCGGGGCTCTTGGTAATCATGGTGGTTCCGGAAACAATTTTTTCTGAAATGCCCACCTGGTCCACTTTTACCACATAATCAACATAGTTGCCATGGATTTGCCAGGGGATGCAAGGAAACGGTATCAGGTTATCGGTTACCACGATTACTTTTTCGGCATATAGCGAGTCGCCCAAAGCAAAGCCAAGTAAGCCGCAGGCTGCATCGCCATTCACGCCGTTTGCATTTCCAAAGGCATCAGCCGTGGGTGCCGCGATGACTGCTATGTCGATTTTTACCTCGCCATCCTGGATGGCCTGGTAGCGTCCGCCATGCGAACGCAGTACGCCCAGTCCGGCCATCTTGCCTTCTGAAACAAATTTCCCCAATGGCCCGTTCATGCTGCCTTCAATCCGGTTGATGGTGCCATCTTCCATATATTTTATAAGCCTTTCCTGACAAGGGAAGGAGGCCGATGGGAACCAACGCAGGTTCTTTATTCCCAGCTCATTTGCAATATCAAAAATTTGATTGGAGATCAGGTCGCCATTTCTAAAATGATGGTGGGTCGACAGGGTCATTCCATCTTTTAATCCGGCATTGATCAAAGCGTCTTTTAATGTGGCTACGACTTTATTGCCATCTTCGGGATAATCCATGCAACTGGCAATTTTAGGCCCGTACTTTCTGCCGGTGGGCCGGTATTTTCCAACTCCCTGAAAAGGAACATGTTCTTCTCCATTAATGATTGTCGGAACCATCCTTCCAACGGCATTCTTAACTATATTATCGTATTTTTTCATTGTGTCGATTTTAAATACTCTTTTTGTCTACTATCATTTTTAGGTTATTTTGCAAAAGTACAAGGTAAACGAATTAAGCATGTTGTTCCCAATCTTTTGCCAGCTTACCGGATTCAGTTGCCAATTGAATGGTGCGTTGAGCACGCTTCACCACCGGGGCATCAATCATTTTTGTTCCCAACGAAACCACTCCTAAACCACGTCTTTCGGCTTCTTTAAATGCCAATACGATTTTTTTTGCCTTATCAATTTCAAGTGGTTCAGGGGCGAAGTTATCGTGTATTACCTGAATCTGTCGGGGGTGGATACAACCCATACCATCAAAGCCAAGCCCTTTACTGGTTTTTACGTTTTCAGCCAGGGCTTCCATATCCGAAACATCAGAGAAAACAGAGTCGATGGCCTGTATGCCCGCCGCACGCGCTGCATTGACGACCATGCTGCGGGCAAAAAACGATTCTTTGCCTTCATGGGTTCGTTGTGTGCCTAAATCGGCAGAATAGTCTTCCAATCCAATGGCCATGGCAACCACATTGTTTGCTGAACAGGCAATTTCGTAAGCGTTGAGAACACCTTTGGCACTTTCGATGATGGGCATGAGCCAGATGGGAAAATCGCCCATATTGTGTTCTTTTTTAATCTCCACAATGGCCTGGTTTACTAAAATGAGATCGTTGGCGCTTTCGCACTTGGGTAATAAAATCAAATTGGGGTATTGCGGCACAATCGCCTTTAAATCATCCAATCCTTTGGGAATTTGGTTGATACGAACCATGCGTTCTGCCCCATAAAAATTCAGGTTGCGCAATGCATTTCTCACCAAAAACCTGGCTTCGACTTTTTTTGAAGGGGCTACCGCGTCTTCCAGGTCCAGAATGAGCCCGTTTGGATGGTGAATACCAGCATTGATCATGAGATTTGGACTGTTGCCCGGGAGATAGAGCCTCGAAAACCTGAATTGTTCTTTCAAGCTGGGCTGGTTGTTATTTCCTTTTTGAGGAAGCAGATATTCCTTTTGGGTGTTTACTTTCTCCCTGATGGCTGCTTCAATGCGCGCAGCCATTACAAAATCGAGTGCGCCCGTATCAACAATGTCCAGGTGGGCATGTTCGATGTGAAAAAAAACGAGCATGTCTTCGGCCAATTTTCTGATGGACTTACCGTAAAGTGCCAGTACTTTGCTCTTAATATCAATGATTTTACCTCCAGAGTCGCGTAACTCAAAGGAAACATAACAATCCGACTTGCTTCCCGGATCGTTGTTGCCTGCAAAACTATAATTATTCATAGGCTGATGGTTGAAATTTGCCAGCAAAGTTAGTATTGTTTTTGTATCTTTGTTTCCCGGCTTCGGACAAAAAAACTTTCTCACTACTTGCACTATGATGGTTTCCGGAGCCGGTTTTTCTCTATGAAAAAATCAGTTCCATACCTGTTGGTATTCGTTCAGCTAAGCAGCCTGCTCTTTCTTTTTGTTAGTGCTCCCATGCTTTCCATCAGTGGTTCGGGGTTATTGGTTGAGGCCGCAGGGGTTTTCCTGGGGCTTCGTGCCATCTTTATTATGAGAATAGGCAATTTCCGAATTGTGCCACTTATAAAAGTTGGTGGCGTTCTTGTGACTTCAGGTCCTTACAAATACATAAGGCATCCCATGTACCTGGCTCAGGTGATTGTTGTTGCCCCTTTGGTGGTTGACTATTTCTCCTGGGTGCGTTTCGGCGTCATTTTGATATTGATATTAGACCTATTGATCAAGATTCAATTTGAAGAAAAGCGGTTGCTCAACCATTTTCCTGATTATGATGTATACAGGAAGAATTCGTGGAAACTGATTCCATTTCTTTATTAGTAGCTAATACATTCCACTCTCATAATAAACCATGTTATTTTGTCAGTTCGGCATAATTTGACATCTAAAACTTGCCATCCGGTCATTGGCATATTATTTGATAAAGTGAAGCCAAATCAAAATTAACAATGAGCTTACCCTCCATCACATCGCACAGCGAAATGCTGACTTTTTTAAAAGAAGGTCAGAGAACCTATGTGCTACTATACCGCAAAGGATCAGAAGCCAGTGATTGCAGTTACCACAACATTGAAAAAGCACTCAACCAAATCGAAAATATTCACCTGGTGGTCGCCGATGTAACTACTGTTAGAGATATCCATGAACATTATCCTGTTACTTCTGTACCTTCATTGATCGTGTTTGAAGGACGGCAGTTTACCAATGTAGTTAAAGGATGCAACGATGACGGATTTTACAAATCGTTGTTCGAAAGTGCCCTTTTTTCAGCGAAAGCTGCCGAAAGCGGAACTCCACAAAAAAGGGTGACAGTTTATTCAACACCCAGCTGTTCGTGGTGCAACACACTAAAAACTCATCTGAAAAAGAATGGCGTCCGGTTCACCGATGTGGACGTATCACGCGATCAAAAGGCTGCCGAGGCCATGGTGAAACGGAGTGGTCAGCAAGGAGTACCTCAAACTGATATCAATGGTGAAATGATCATTGGTTTCGACAAAACCCGCATCAACACCTTACTTGGAATTCAATAATTAAGAATCAATCATAAAACAATAAAAAAGATGAAAGAACTTCAGCCTTTAAATGAAAATGTGTTGCTGGATATCAGCGACAGCAAAGCCGAACAAAAAACTGCCTCCGGAATTATTATTCCCGACTCTGCCAAGGAAAAACCACAATATGCGCCTGTGGTGGCACTTGGAACCATTGAAAATGCAGCTATTGTTGTTGGCGACATCGTTTATTATAAAAAATATGCAGGAACTGAGTTTGATTTTGAAGGTAAGAAATACCTGATGATTCCTTACGCCGATTTGTTGGCAAAAATAGTTGAAACTGAGGCTATTTAATCCTGCCGAAAATACCTGAACGGGCTGTACATGAACCATGTATGGCCCGATTTATTTTTGGAGCTTTTTAAAGGCTTTACCAATTTTACCAATGATACTCGTGGCTGTGAGGGCTTCCATGGATGTCTTTATTGCAGCCAGATCTCCGGCCAGTCCATGAATATAAACACCCAGAACACAGGCAATTCCAGGCGTATAACCTTGTGCAAGTAAACCCGTAATCAAGCCTGTGAGCACATCGCCGCTTCCACCGGTGGCCATTCCGGGGTTTCCGGTTGAGTTGAAATAAATGTGTCCATCCGGAAAAGCAATGCTGGTATTGGCTCCTTTTAAAACGATGTATAAACCATATTTCATCGACAGCTCGCGTTGTTTTTCAAGGCGGTCGAAATCGTTCTTCCAGGTTCCGAACAGCCGTTCAAATTCTTTGGGATGTGGGGTGAGGATGGTGTTTTTAGGCAAAAACGGAATCCAGGTTTTGTTCATGGACAGGATGTTGAGTGCATCTGCATCCAATAACAATGGAACCTGGGTTTGTTGAATAAGCAATTTAATGGCTTTTTGAGATTGTTCCTCGGTGCCCAATCCCGGGCCAACACCCACAGCGGAATAAGCGTCTATTTTGGGCATTTCCGACAGGTAATATTCGTATCTGTCGATGCTCAACATAGCCTCAGGACAGGCTGTCTGCATGATGGGAGCTCCCCATCGGGGAACATGGGTATGAACAAGCCCGACTCCCGATTTCAAGGCGGCCTGTGTGGCGAGGATGGCAGCACCCATTTTCCCGAATCCTCCTGCAATAAGCAACGCATGGCCATAAGTACCTTTATGTGAAAACCTCAGTCGTTTTTTCAGGGAAGGAGCCACGTCCGCTTTGGTCATATAAAAATTTCTGGTGCTGGTTTTATTAATGTAGTCATGATGAAGACCAATGTCCAGAAATTCCCAATGTCCGGTATATAGGTCGTTTTCAGGTAGTAAGAACGCCAGTTTTGGAAATTGAAAACTCAGGGTATAGTCGGCTTTTATAATGGCTGTTTTTGGATCGGTAGGCCGATCGGCATACAGTCCCGAAGGCATATCCACTGCAACTTTTATAGATTTTAGACTATTGATGTGATGAATTACCCTGGCAGGAAATCCCTCGATGGGCTTCGAGAGTCCTGATCCGAAAATGGCGTCTATAATCTGTTCGTCTTCCTGAATGGCAGGAAGTGCACTCTCTGGCGTTATTTCTACAATTTTATTGTTTGCACATCCCTTTAGGGCTGTCAGGTTCGTATTAAAATCGGAAGAGCTATGTTCGGAATGCCTTATTATATAGGTGGTAACGAGATATCCGGCCTTCAACAGCAACCTGGACAAAACCAGTCCGTCGCCGCCATTGTTTCCCAGTCCGCAGAAAATATGGACGGGTTTATCGGTGTAAGGATTGTTGGCTACCCACCAAAAATATAATTCCTCTGCGGCCCTTTCCATCAGAAGAATGGACGTGATGGGTTCGTTTTCTATGGTATAGCGATCGGCTTCCCGGATTTGTTCAATGTTAAAAATTTTCATGGCGTAACCTTTTTTCAAAGCTACAGAAAAATTCGGGAAGTAAGGTTGTAAATGTTAGGATTTCTCAAACTCTATCACCGTAATCTCAGGCAACATTCCTATTCGTCCGGGATATCCGATAGAACCCAAACCACGGTTTACATACAGGTAACGGGGATTGGTACTGTCCTGATAAAGACCGGCCCAGAATTTATACATGTATTGTGCCGGGCTCCACTTGATGTCTTTGGTCTCGATTCCAAATTGAAATCCATGAGTATGTCCTGACAAAGAGAGATCTACGGGATAATTTCCCGGAACCACGATTTTTTCCCAATGGGAAGGGTCGTGGGTTAACAAAACACGAAATCCGGCCTTCTCAGCGCCGGCCATGGCCTTGTCGATATCGCCCAATTGTGGGAAACGGGGGTTATGCCCCCAGTTTTCAACGCCCAGCAGTGCCATTGAATCATCTCCTTTGTTAATGATCACATGCTCGTTAAGCAGTAATTTCCAGCCGATCTTTTGATAAAACCCAAACAACTGGTCCATGTTTTCCTGCTTGGCTTCTTCCGTAGGCCAACTCACGTAGTTGCCATAATCGTGGTTGCCGAGGATGGTGTAAACACCATGTTTTGCTTTTATTTTTGCCAGGGTGTCACCAAAATCGAATGCTTCTTTGGTGGCAAAATTCACCAAATCGCCTGTAAACACAACCAGATCGGCATTGAGGTTATTGATGAGTTCTACTGCATTTTCGAGGGGTTTTTCAGATGACCAGCTTCCCAGGTGCATGTCGGAGATTTGTACGACTTTAAAACCGCGAAACTGATCGGGAAGGTTGGGCAGTTTGATTATTTCGCGAACAACCCTGAATTGATATACCCATTTAAACATGCCAATGAACATCGTGCTCATCAACAGTCCTCCCGATATAAATCCCATGTATTGCAAAAACCTGCTTCTGGTAATTCCTTCAGATGCATTGTCGTCCTTGATGTCCTGCCGGTTTTCTTTTTTTGAGAGGGTGAACACCCTGTCAATAATCCTGACAAAGTCAGCCAGTAAAAGAAACAGGATGGGTAGGATTTTGGCTGTATAAAAAACGAGCATAAAGCCCAATAAATATGTTCTGAAGCCATTGCTCCAGTCGATCAATGGAACCAGGGTTGCCCCGACCAGCAAAACTGCCAACAGGATAAGTGGCAGCCAATAAAGAAAGATGATGCAGATCCTTAACCAGTTGCGGTAATTAAACACTTGTTTTTTCACCGAGCTCCACAAATAGAGGTCGGCCAGGATGAGCGCCACCAAAAAAAGGTACTGACCCGAGTAGACGGGCATGGTTAAATGCATGACAAAATACCCGGCAACGAGAAGGAGAGGGATTAGAAAATAGCTGAGGTGTAGTTTTTTAAAAGTCTGCCGCATTATCTTAATTAAGTGAACAGCAGCAGAATACGATCCTTATTGCACACTGTTTTCTTTTATAAAGTTGACTAACCCTTTGGCTTTGAAAATATTCATCAGCTTTTCAGGAAGTGCGGCAAAGGTAAAGCTTTTCCTCCCAACGGTGACCACTCCTTTTTCAAAATTAATGTTAATTTCATCTCCGGGCTGATAGGCTTTTACCGCTTCAGGCAGTAAAATGATTGGTAATCCCTGATTTACTGCCGATCGGTAAAAGATCCTGTTGACCGATCCGCAGATGACGGCTTTTACCCCGGCATGTGCAAGGCCTACTGCCGGATGTTCGCGTGAACTCCCGCAACCGAAATTATCACCGGCCACGATGATATCATCTGCCTGTACATTTTTTGTAAAATTCACATCAAAACCCACGAAGAGGTGTTCCATGATTTTTTCTGGTTCCGAGCTCAGCACGCTGTAGGTGAGGTTCCCTGCAAACATCTGGTCGGTATTCAGGTTGTTAGCATCTGAATAGTTCCACACATTGCCCAACCGGCGGTTGTCGTTGTCTTCAATAGATACCGTATTGGTTTGTTCGATGGAGTAGGGGAATTTATCGTTGGATTTTATGCCCCGGGGATCCACAATTTCTCCTGCCAGTGCAGAATAAGCAACTGTTGCGGGTGATGCCAGGTAAACAAAAGACTCTTTGTTGCCCATGCGGCCTTTAAAGTTTCGGTTGGCTGTGGAAATAACATGATATCCATCGGCAGGAATTCCTTGTCCTGTTCCAAGGCATGGTCCACAGGATGAGGCCAGGACATTGGCGCCGGCTTCGAGCAGGGTTTCGATAAGTCCTTCCTTCATGGCTTTGATATAGATTTCCTGCGAGGCGGGGATCACCAAAAACTGGAAGCCCATGGGGATTTTTTTGCCTTTTACAATGTCGGCCACGATTTTTAAATCCTCAAAACGACCGTTGGTGCAGGTGCCTACAAGTGCTTCGTGTAATTTGGTCCCTGCCACTTCCGAAACGGCTTTTACGTTGTCCACGTGATGAGGAGCCGCCACCACAGGGAAAATATCATTGAGATGGATGGTAATTTCTTTCAGATAGTGGGCACCTTTATCGGCCCATACGCCTTCAGTTTTTTCTCCCAGCCAGGCTTCCAGCACTTCGTCATTTGGGAAAACAGCGTTTTTAGCACCCATCTCCGAGGCCAGGTTGGCGAGGGTCATGCGTTGGTCGATGGTCAGGGTTTTTACGCCTTCCCCATGGTATTCAATGGACATATAGTCAGCTCCGCTGGAGCCGATCATACCAATAATCCACAGCGAGAGGTCCTTTGCATAAACGCCATCGTTGAGTTTCCCGGTTAAGGTGATTTTGATGGATTCGGGCACTCTGAACCAGGTTTCGCCCACTTTCCAAAGGCCGGCAGATTCGGTTCGGTCGATGCCCGCCGCAAATGCGTTGAAAGCTCCGGCAGTGCAGGTATGGCTGTCGCTGCCAACGATGATCATCCCCGGCTTGGCATATTCGGCCATAATCTGATGACAAATACCTTTTCCTGCGTCATGAAATTTGGTGATTCCCTGAGACCGGACAATCTCCCGGATGGTTTCGTATTGATTGGCGAGTTTGGAAGTAGTTGGGGGTGCATTGTGGTCGAGGACAATCAGCAACTGATCAGGATCATTCACTTTTTCACCACCCATTTGTTTAAAGGTGCTGTATATACTTGATGTATTGTCGTGTGTGAGGATAATGTCGGGGTGTGCGAATACAATGCTGCCTTTGGGCGCATCAAATATCTTTTCGGCAAAGGTTCTTTTTTCCATGGTCTTTGGCATTGAATGTTTCTTAGTCAGATAATTATGATAACAACAATTGGTCACAATTTTTGTCACAAAAATATAGGATTAATCATCAGGTTTAACTGTTAATGGCTGGTGATGACCTAAATTGAAACCAATCTAAACAGTTGTGAAAGCGTGTGATTTAAAGTGTATTAAACCAGGGGTGAGACGCATTTAGATATCGGCTTACCGTTTCAGGAATTGGGGTTATAGCGAGGATGGGCTGCCAGCAATTGTGAGTGAGATAAAAGAAAATAAAGTTTGGAGTTGTCAAACAAAATATTACTTTTGCAGTCCTGTTTTAGAGGCCCTGTGGTTGAGTGATTCGTTTGAAAAACCAGGCAGGGTAAGATTAACGGAAAATGTATTGGAGGGGTGGGTGAGTGGCTGAAACCACCAGTTTGCTAAACTGACGTACGGGAAACTGTACCGGGGGTTCGAATCCCCCTCCCTCCGCCAGCCATCAAGGCAAAAGAAAGAAAACCACCGGTTAACTCAATGTTGACGGTGGTTTTCGGTTTTTATACCGGGCCATGGGCTAAAGCCACATGGCAATGGATTTGTGCTAATACTAATTACAGTATGATCGAGACTTGGATGCTTCAGGTACGGCGTATTGTCCTATTGAAGGATAAGGAAACACGAAATCACGTGAAAAAGTGAAGGTGTGGATTTTTTTGATGGTTAAGATGTGTTATGTTTTGGTGGGTTGAAAGGTAAATCATTGCCATGTTTTAACTAAATCATTGCCTTGTTTTGCTAAAATCATAGGTATGTTTTAAGTAAAACATAGGGATGTTTTTTAAAGAGAAAAGCAGCAAAATTTCCAGATTGAATAACGGTCCTTTTTTCAAAAACCCAATCTTAAAAAATCCCCAACCTATTTCTACGATTTAATGGAATACTGCTATCGCTTTGGGACAAAAATCACTTGACCCGCTTAGCATCTTTATTATGCAGTGAAGGCGGGAAAGGCAAGGACAGCGGAAATTAGGAAGGCCTTTTGCGGGCAAGCCCTGACGCTGTTTATATATCCTTGCCTTTGCTGACTGAACGAAATAGTTTTGCTAGGCGGGTGAAGGGATGGGATAGATGGAAGATGCTTGAATCAAAGCAGCCACTTGATGACTTTATCTGATTTCTTTGAGAATTTGTTTGATGTCGGACATGATGACTTTTTGGTCGGATTTGATTTCTTTGATTGAGGAGCGGATGAGTTCGACATCTTTTTCATGGTAGGCCTGTACCTCGTTAATTTTCTTCTCGTTGGCTTGTACTTTTTCGGAAACGATGCCACTTGCACGATACATGCCAACCAGACCAATAACGGAGGCTATGATAAGGGCTGCTGCGATACCGGCAAACCACTGGATAAATTTGGATTCTTTGTTACTCATAATTGTATTGATCAAGTATGGATACAAGGAAATACTGAAAAGATTTTTCCCCTACGGAGAATGCAAGCAAAGCAATTATGATGGGAAGGTTGTTCACCAAGGAAACGATGTTAAAAAACACTCTGGACAAGGCAATGATCAAAGCTGTGATGGCAGCGAGAAAGGATTTCAATCGAGTGATGCTTTTATTTCCTTTGGCATCGTCGAAGAATTCCGATTTGTAGTATGATGATTTTTTTGTCATGTTGTTTTTTAGTATAAAAAAAGCCTCCGGTTTGCACCAGAGGCTTTACTTGAAAAGAGAACAACTATTTTACCACACTCGACAAGTCGGCACCACCTTTGAACTTGACGATGCCTTTGGGAGCACCAGCCAGAGTTTGGGAAAAGTCTCTGGTCAGTACATGAAGTGAAGTCTGAGCATCAACCCATTCATCGGGAACGGTTACCGAAGCCATGCCATCGCCACGAGCTACAGCATCCCTGAAGATAGCAGCTTCGTTGGTGGAGCAGTTGAACAGAACAAATGTCAATAAGCTGGCAAGCTCATCTGCATTGGTGGTGTTGGGATCCCAGGCAATGTCCATCACCTGGTCAGGCTGACCGGTTAAGGTCACATTTTTCACCGTACTTCCGGTAAAATCGCAGAGCACCACCTTGGTATGATCCAGTTCGGGCGGTTCACCCACAAATGCATTTTTCACATTGATACTGGTGATCTTGTTGTAGGGAGACATACTGGTCAAGCTGCCAGCATAAACCTCATTAATGAGGGGAAGTACCTGTCGGATGAGGTCAACAATAATAGAAAACTTGTTTCGCTGGTTAACCTGTCCTTCGGTGCGGGGGTTTCTCACATCCATGGCCTTGGAGCGCATGGTGTTGTTTCCAAATTGTTTGGAGAACACTGCAGTACCAAAAGTCTTTTTGGTCCTGCCGGTAATTGGATTTTGTACAATTGCCATTTAAATGTTTGTTAAAGTGAATAATACTAAAAAATGGGACTTGATACGGAGATGATACGGTCTTAATACCTTCTCAGAACCAATCCGAAACGAATATAGCACAAATCACACAAAAGACAATGGATAATACTGGATATTAATATGTTAAGTATGATTATGCGGGGGTTTGCTTTGAATTGCACAATTCCGGGTTTTAATCATGGGAATGTCCTGTCAAGATGTCAAGGGGGTTAATTTGGTGATACTTTTAGGGGTGGTGGTCCCCGTACAGCAGTCGGGGAAGTGGGGGCGGAGTGCGGTGGTGTATGGGTGAGTGATGGCGATAATGAACTGTGTGGGCAGGTGGCAGCTATTGAGCCAGCTGCCG
>PCUL01000079.1 GCA_002771745.1 Bacteroidetes bacterium CG18_big_fil_WC_8_21_14_2_50_41_14 | reverse complement strand
TTGTCAATTCGCTCGGAATGCCTTTTAATTCAGGAACCATCATATACTTCCTTATCATTATCGGAGCCATTGCTTATGGTTTGATCTATTCACGTGCTAAAGGTAAAACTGTGCTAAACACGGCGCTTCTGGCTTTAACCTTTATCCTGATCGGCTATTCTTCTTTTTTTATGCTGGTGATCAGGGCCAATGCAAGGACACCCATCAACGAAAATGCACCAAAAGATGCCATCAGTTTACTTTCTTATCTCAACAGGGAGCAATATGGTACCTGGCCCATTTTTCAGGGTCAATATTACAATGCCCCGGTGGTTGAGCACGGCGATGGTAACCCTGTGTATGTAAAAGACAATGCCAAAGGAAAGTATGTGATTAAGGATGACCGCAAAGGGACTATCCCTGTCTATGATCCACGTTTTACTACAGTTTTTCCACGAATGTGGAGTGACCAGAAACCGGAGCATATTCGCCTGTATAAACTTTTCGGAGATGTTAAAGGGATCCCGATCCGGGTAACAAATTCAAATGGCGAGAGTGAGGTCGTTTATAAACCCACTTTTGGTGAAAACCTGCGTTTTTTCTTCACCTACCAGGTAAGCCATATGTACCTGCGCTACTTTATGTGGAACTTTGCCGGTCGGCAAAACGACATTGAGAGCCAGGGAGAAATCAATCATGGAAATTGGATTAGTGGCATTGGTTTTATTGATGCCATGCGTCTGGGCGACCAGAGCAATCTGCCCGATAGCATGCGAAATCCGGCCAGGGCCACTTTCTTTTTCCTGCCTTTCATTTTAGGGATTTTAGGGTTTGTTTTTCAACTGAACAGAAATAACAAAGATACCTGGGTGGTAGCGCTTTTGTTTATCATGACCGGTTTCGCTATTATCATCTATCTGAATCAGCAACCACTACAACCCCGCGAAAGGGATTATGCCTATGCAGGTTCGTTTTATGCGTTTTCCATTTGGATTGGACTTGGTGTATTGGCCCTGTACAATGGTTTGCAAAAGGTGATGTCGAACAAAACCATGGCTGCCGGAATCGTTACCGTAGTTTCATTGGTGGCCGTCCCGGTATTGATGGCCAGCCAGGGATGGGAAGGTCATAACCGCTCAGGAAAATATGCGGCCCGTGATTTTGCACGAATGTACCTGGAATCATGTGCTCCCAATGCCATTTTATTTACAAACGGTGACAACGACACTTTCCCTCTTTGGTACGTCCAGGAAGTGGAAGGTATCCGTACAGATGTACGCGTGGTTAACTACATGTTGTCATCCGGCGATTGGTATGTGGATCAGATGGGAAGAAAGGTATACAATTCGGACAAATTGCCCTTAACAATCGATCAGGATTTTTATAATAAAAAAGGAAATTATGTACC
>PCUL01000112.1 GCA_002771745.1 Bacteroidetes bacterium CG18_big_fil_WC_8_21_14_2_50_41_14 | reverse complement strand
AGAATCACCGTAGGAACCTCTTCCTATCTGAATGGCTCGGTTGTTCTGATAAAAACTGTTTCCGGTAATATGGCTGGTTGAACCTTCCGGATCAAAAATCAAAGCAGAATTATTGAGCCAAAAAATATTATTTGATACCTGGGTGGAATCAAAAGCCAACAAAACACCAAATCCAAATCCGGAACCATTGGCGACAAAATAATTATTTGAAATGATGTTGTCCGATGACAAACCTTCATCGTTGTTATCCATCCAGATGCCGTTATTGGCTCCTTGAATCAGGTTGTTTGCAATGAGGTTAAGGGTAAATATTCCATCAGCCTCTTTCAATAAATAAATGTTGTGGTTTGTATTGATGATCCGGTTATCCAGTATGTAGTTATTGGTGTTGAATTGATTGCCTGTCGCCACCATTTCAATGCCATCGTAATTTTGATCGATCACACAATTTTGGATAAGGCACCGTGAACAGTTTGTCAATTTTATTCCAAGCTGCTGGTTTTGCCTGATGGTCGAATTCAACACGGCAACCCATCCAGCATCCAGTACATCTACCGCTATTTCGGCATCCTGAATATCGGCACAAAAAATTCGGATGGTATTTTCATCCCCTACACCCTGAATTAATATTCCCTTCCATTTCCAGCCTTCACGAGATGAACGATAATTTCCCGTAAAGTGGACCGTATCCTGATCAACCCCCAATGGATCGCCAACGATAAAATTGCCTCCCCAAACATGGATCCCTCTCCCCTGGTCTATCTTCACCGTTACTCCCGGCAAAATGGTCAAAGTGATATTTAATCCGATACGCAAATCCTGTACTATTATATAGGTGTTGTCGGGTGTCCAGGTTTGATCTTCCGTCAGGCTTCCGCCCACAATCACATCTCCGGCAAAGGCAGATGAAAAAACAAAAAAACAAAAAACGACCACAGCAGCCAAACGGGCCATCCAATGGGTTAATTTGTTCATCTCAGCTAGGCATTGTTTTTTCATCAACTAAAGTTCTAATTTAAGTAGTAACGCAAACCAAATGAAAGGCCGACGGCCGAAATGGGTTTAAAGTCAACATGATCGGGAATGGGGCTGGAGGTGTATTGCAAATAAAACGCATCGATGAGTAAATCCATCTTTTCACCTAACCTGTGTCGACTGCCCACTCCGGCTGTCAACCCCACCACAGGGGAGGAAAAGACCAGGTCTCCAAAATTAGTTCCCAGCGGGACATTGTCATCATCTATCATCACCCCATGGCGGTAGGCCAAAACACTGACTAAAACGCCCACCTTACCATGCATACTGAACGCCGGCCTGTGAAAAAAAGTGTATTCCACATCACCCGACACGCTCACATAACCTACCCGGTTGATCCGGTCGAAGTGATAGGACTGACTATTGAGTGGAAGCCACACGGAATCGGTTACATAATACCAGGCTGTATCGAATTCAATAACGGTATAATACACATCCAGGGTATCTTGCAGGTAATACCCTCCGGTTGAAATATCATACTGATGATCGAACTTTTGTGCAAACTGACTTATTTGAATCCCAACCGAAAAAGCCCAGCGCTTTTGGTTGCGGGCCAGGTTGGCATCCACCGCGAAATTACGCAACGACCATCCCCTTTGCATATTTACCAACGAAAAATCAGATGCCATGGGTGAACCCGACAATCCAATCGCCCATCCAGGTTGTCGGTAGGTGCTATTTTGAAAATGATCGACCGATAGGACCGGTATTGTCTGGATGACTGCTGAATTGTTCTTTTTTGCCACGTATACCGTGTCCACTATCCTGATGGTATCGATGCGAAAAATAGTGTCTTTTACAAAAATTGTATCTATTTTAAATGCAGGAAGCACATTTGGTTGAGATGTCACGATGGGAATTTCAATTTCAGGCATGACCGGATTATTAACAGGAGGGTTTCCCTCGTGAGCGGTAAGCTGATCTATAACATCCCTTTTATAGATAACAACCTGGTTCCCAATTTTTTTAAAGGTATGTTGGGTATTGGCCAATAAATCTGACAAAATACCGTAAGGGGAGATATTCCGGACCTCGAAGGAGATCACCTGATCCATCAATGGATCGCTTGCATCATAGGTGAAGTTTAAATTGCATTTGATGGAGAGCTGGGTGATGACCTCCGACATGGGTTGGTTTGTCACCGAAAAATAGTCGATCACTCCCGCTTCGTCTTCCTGTGCCCTGACAGGGCTGAAAGCAAATAAACAAAATAAAACAGTCAGCCTGAAGCAGATAAAATCCACACCTGTACGCTGCTTTGGTCTTTTTGTTATTAAGGAATATTGATTGAAACCAGATACCATTTTCATACACAAATTAGCAGAAAGAAAGCTTTTTTTTCGAGTGCTAAAGTATAAAAAATTTGACCTCAAAACAGGTCAGAAAAAGGAAGTGGAATTATTGAAGGTCTACCTGTTCTCCATCGATGGAGTAATTGATTCCAAAGATAACCCTGATCGACTCGAAAATACTTTCAACAGTTTCGTTGCTGTAAGTGGCGGTTAACAATCTGTTATCGCAGTGCATGGTTGTTGAGTTCACCTGAATACCATAGGTTTTTTCCAAGGCTTCAAATACGTCAGAGAGGGGAGTTTTAACAAATTCAAGTTTACCGGATTTCCAGGCCAGGAAATTATTACTAACGAAATCTGCTTTTGACAACGATCCGGTAACCTTGTTATAAACCCCCATTTGGCGGGGATTCAGCATTAATTGCTCTACCACGGCACCATCCAGAGGATCGACAGAGTAGAACAACACTTTACCTGATTGCAAATACAGCACGATCTCGTTGCTTTCTTCGTAATTCACCAAATCAAAAGTTGTTCCCAAGACCTTCACCCGTAAGTTGCCTGTTTCAATGATCATGGGTACGGCGGGGTTATGGGCTATTTCGAAAAAGCCTTCACCTTTAAAATCAACCAACCGCTGACCGGAGGCAAAAGCCTCGGGATAAGTGACAGAGGTATTGTGATTTAAATATATCTTCGACCCATCGGGAAGTACTGCAGGTACATCAATGGATTCCGAAGATGCAATTGTTAATAATTCCGGTTGTGGTTTTTGGTTAAACAGGTAGAACAAGCCAAAAGCAAATACCAGGACGGCAGCGATGCGTTTTAGATAAAAACCAATCTGATAGTGGGTCAAATACAAAGGTTTCTTCTCCAGAGTATCGACCAGGGGCTCACTTTCAACGCATGATATGGTCATGTTTAGCTTATCCCATGCCTTATCCACATTGAAGCTGGATTGAGGGGCGGCACTTCCGGCCAGGAGCCAGGTGCTTTTATAGGAAAGGAAATTGTTTTGGTTTTCAACTGACATGCCGATCCACTGATCCAAAGTTGCTTTTTCGGATGCAGTGCAATTTCCGGACAAAACCCGGGTAATTAATTCGATATGTTCAATCTCTTTTTTCACTAAACTATATTCTTGCCGTTCATGAGACAATCAAAACTTCATATACCCCTATTGATGATGCAACTTTTTTTTAAATTTTATTGGCGCAATATAATAAAAAACAGAAAACCAAGCATTGGCAAGTAATCTTTTAATGCTTCACGCAAGCTTTGTAAGGCTTTTGCCATCTGGGATTCAACTGTTTTTACCGAAATCTCCAACTGCTCGGCAATTTCGTGGTACTTTAAATCACTAAACCGGCTCAACTCAAAAATGATGCGTCGACGTTCGGGCAAATTAGAGATGGCCTCTTTAATCCGCACATCCAATTCTGCTTCTTCCATCAACTCCAGTCCGTTGATATTGGGCTCCTCCGTTTCGGAGTAATCGTCTGCCTTATGCCGTCCCCTGGATTTTTGCAGGGTGAGATAGTTCAGGGCATAGTTTTGAACGGACCGATACAAATACGATTTTACTGAGGAATTGATATGAAGCTCATCGCGTTTTAGCCACACCTTGAAGAATACCCCCTGCACAATTTCCTCTGCTTCTTCGGACCGGCCCACAAAACGGAGGCAGTAAAAGCACAAAGGAGAATAATATTCGCGGTATAGCTCCTCGAATATTTTCTTATCGCCGGCTTTTAAACCATCAATATACCTCAACTGTGCCTCTTCCATCAACGACTTAGTTACAATTCCACCCGGCAAAACCTCAACCAATTGATTTCTTAACTGATCAAAAAAAAATGCCACCACAAAAGTAGAAGATAATTCTTAATAAGAACCCATAATTAAGTTGCGGCCTTTGTTTTGATCTGGAAAAACAATTAAATGATGAGTACCCTCCGAAAAGTTCGAGTTCATTGATTTTCAACTCCTTTACCCCTGACCCCTAAAGGGGAACTCATTGAAAATCAATGAACTATTTAAAGTCTCCTTTAGGGGATTTAGATGTTTAAGACTTTTCGGAGGAGACTCAATGATCATTGAGCCATGATCATCTTAGCCTCCGGAAGAAATTGCTGCCACACGCTTTAATATTTAGCTAGATTTGCAACCTTAATTCATTTGCATGAAAGGTATCAGCAATCAATGGTTTTCGTGGATTATACTGATTGGGTTGGTTTTAACCTGGGGAAGTTCTTTCATCCTCATCAAAAAATCGCTGCTTTACTTTTCGGGGGTGGAGGTCGGATTGTTGCGGATTTGCATTACCTTTTTGTTTTTAAGCCCCATTGCACTACATCGTTTCCGAAAAATTTCGCGTAAAACAGGAATTCATCTTTTTATCGCAGGATTACTGGGCAGTTTTGTTCCGGCATTTATGTTTGCAATTGCTCAAACGGGGATCAACAGTTCGCTGGCCGGCACCCTTAATTCGTTAACGCCTTTATTTACATTGATCCTTGGTTTATTTTTTTTTAAGCAACGAGCCAAATGGTTCAATGTGGTTGGAGTGATGATCGGGCTTGTAGGGGCGTTGGGTTTGATCAATGTGAGCGGAGATTTCGGTTTTTCGTTCAATATAAAATATGCCTCGCTGATTATTATCGCGACGGTTTGTTACGCTTTTAATGTCAATTTTGTTAAACAGTATTTAAAGGAGCTTGACTCATTAAGCATTACAGCTTTTTCCTTCTTTTATATCGGGATACCCACCTTTATTTACCTGCTGTTTTTTTCCGAAATACCAATCAAAATACTTAATCAACCGGATGTACTTAACGGACTGGCCTATGTGGGTACGCTTTCCATTGTGGGAACCGGGTTGGCATTGATCGCTTTTAATAAACTCATAAAAATCAACAGTCCGCTATTTGCCTCATCGGTCACCTATATGATACCCATTGTAGCCGTTATTTGGGGAGTACTTGATGGGGAAAAACTTCATTGGTGGGATATCCTTTGGTTCTTACTGATTTTACTGGGTGTTTTCCTCGTCAATGCACATCCGGGCAGACCCTTTAATATCAGTAGCAAAGTTTTATTTAGAAGAAAAGAATAATATTTAACAACAATTGCTTGTTAATTAGTTTTTTTTCCTATTTTTGCACCTCCAAAATCGTGAGCATTTTTTAATTAAAGATTTTAAAAGCATGTATGTAATTGTTGATATAGCCGGACAGCAGTTCAAAGTTGAACAAGGGCAAGAAGTTTTTGTAAACAGGTTAGAAGGAGAAGAAGGCGCCAATGTTGAGTTCGACAAAGTGCTTTTAGCAGATCAGGACGGCACCGTAACGATTGGAACCCCGGTTCTTACAGGAGCTAAAATTGACGCGAAAATCGTTGCCCATGTCAGAGGCGATAAAGTAACTGTCTTTCACAAGAAAAGAAGAAAAGGTTACCAAAAGTCAAACGGATTCCGTGCCGACTTGAGCAAAGTATTGATAGAGAAAATTACCGTTTAACTTTAAAATTATAAAGAAATGGCACATAAAAAAGGAATGGGTAGCTCCCATAACGGCCGCGAATCAGAAAGCAAACGCCTTGGCGTAAAAATATATGGTGGACAGGTGGCCAATTCAGGTAATATCATCATCCGTCAACGTGGAACCCAGCATCATCCGGGATTAAATGTTGGCATTGGAAGAGACCATACCCTGTATGCATTGACCGATGGCATCGTTGAATTCAGAAAAAAAGCAAACAACCGCTCTTATGTGAGTGTTGTGATGCCTGAAGTGGTGCAGAATTAATAAGACATCCAGATTTGATATAAAACCCGGTTTTTTGACCGGGTTTTTTTTGGTTATTATTATTCAACGTCCTCCGCAGAATTTCCTGTCCTTTTGCTTTCATTTCCTCAATTAAGCTAAATTTGCACAAAAATAAAATCGAATGCTTCAACTCCAAAAAATTCGTGAAAACAGAGACCAAATCATTGAACGTCTGGCTGTAAAAAATTTTAAGGCCACTGCCTTGGTGGACGAAATTATTGAACTCGACAATACCCGGCGCAATTCACAAAAAGAATTAGACGATATACTGGCACTCAGCAATCAACTGGCAAAAGAAATTGGCAACCATTACGCAAAAGGGGAACAGGGAAAGGCTGAACTGGCAAAGCAAGAATCGTTGAAATTGAAAGCTGCCGCCAAAGCCATTGAGCCTCTACTCATGGAAACGGTTGAGTTACTCAATGCTAAATTAATCGAGTTGCCCAACCTGCCTCACACCTCCGTGCCTAATGGAAAGACTCCTGAGGACAATGAAATTATATATGAAGAAGGTGTGATGCCCCGATTACCGGAAAATGCCGTTCCCCACTGGGACCTGGCTTCGACCTACAAAATTGTTGATTTCGAGTTGGGCAACAAAGTCACCGGCGCGGGCTTTCCCTTTTATCGTGGTAAAGGCGCCAGGCTACAGCGTGCTTTAATCAATTTTTTTCTGGATGAAGCCATCGAAGCAGGCTATACCGAATACCAACCTCCCCTGCTGGTCAATGCAGCCTCCGGATACGGAACCGGACAACTTCCCGACAAAGAGGGTCAGATGTATTTTGCGCCGGAAGATAATCTCTATTTAATACCCACCGCAGAAGTCCCACTCACCAATATCTACCGCGATGTGATCGTAAAAGAGAACGATTTTCCAATTAAAAACGTGGCTTATTCAAATTGTTTCAGACGCGAAGCCGGTTCGTACGGAAAAGACGTGCGTGGATTAAACCGCCTGCATCAATTCGATAAAGTTGAAATTGTACAAATACAACACCCCGACAAGTCGTATCAGACTCTGGAGGAGATGAAAGAACATGTGGCCGGTCTGTTACGAAAACTGGAATTGCCCTTCAGGATTTTACGACTTTGCGGTGGAGACATGAGTTTTACCTCTGCACTCACCTATGATTTTGAAGTGTTTTCTGCCGCTCAAAACCGTTGGCTGGAGGTAAGTTCGGTATCCAATTTTGAGGATTTCCAGGCCAATCGAATGAAACTCAGGTTTAAAGACAAAGAAGGTAAAACAAGGCTGGCGCATACACTTAACGGAAGTGCCCTGGCCCTGCCCCGTGTTGTGGCCGCTTTGCTTGAGAACAATCAATCGGCAGAAGGAATTAAAATACCTGATGCTCTGACCAACTATACCGGATTTAAGTTCATCGACTGATGAAAACGATCCCAGTGCTGGTGGTACTTCTTTTCGCATTTCCATTCACACAGTGTAATCAATACGGCGAACGCTTTAAAAATGAAATAAGAGCCACCGACAGCCTTTCTGCACAACTCAGCCGTTCCGTTCAACACTATGTCCTCATCGACACGGGTGCGCTGGTGCAAATATACAATGAGCTGCTCGAAACTGAGAAGTACGCTGGTTTATCTTTTGATTACCATTTGATTGGTATCTATAAAAAAGAAATAAGGGAAACACTTTCCAGTAATCGCCACATCAAAAGGGACATTCATTTAACCCTTGCCCGACTGAAAGCATTTAAACAATCGCTACGACATAATGAATACGACAGCCTGACGTTTTCATCGTATCTGAACCGGGATAAAAACCATGTCAGCCTGTTACTTCGCAACATGGAAACAACCGGTAACAAGATGGAATATTGGATTGTTCACTCCGATTCACTATTTTCATCGCTGCATAAAAAAAATTGAAGTTGTAAACAATGTCACAATCAATAAACCAAATTGCTACCAGTAAACAGGTTAACCGCTACCGATTCGGAGTGTTGGTATTGACATTGGTTATCCTGATTGGAATCCATCCGGAGCTATTTGCCCAGGTTAATCAATCGTTGGAATTAAGAAAAAGCGAAGCCCAAATAAGGCAAAGTGAGGAACAACTTGCCATCAACTACTACCGCGATCGTCAGTTCGACAAGGCCGTACTGTTGTTAAAACCATTGTTTGAGGAAAAACACAGTCAGTACTTATATTTGTATTATCTAAACTGTTTGCTTGAGTTGAAGGAGTACAAGGAGGCTGAAAAGGTGGTTAAAAAACAGCGGCGGGAATTTCCTGACAATTTTAGATATCTGATCGACCAGGCTTACATTTTCGATCAGCAAGATGAGAAGAAGAAGGCAAACAAACTATTTAAGGACCTGATGCTGGATCTCCCTTCCGACCGGAATGGCATCGTGCAGATTGCTTCAGCATTGCAGTCAAGAGGTTACAACGACCTGGCCATTCTAACCTACAAAAAAGCGCGGCAAAATCCTGAAATTCAACACACCTTCAATATGGAAATGGCCAATGTGTATATGTACAACGGTGATTATGGCAAGGTGTTCGACAGCTATTTGGATCAACTCGAATCAAACCCTGACGACATGCAAAGCATCAGAAATCAGTTGCAAAACCTGATGCGCATGGATGTAGACAACAATTTATCGGATGATTTCAGACAGAAATTACTCGAAAGGGCTCAAAAAAATTCTGATAATGAAACCCTTGCAGAAATGTTGCTTTGGTATTCAATACAGATTAAAGATTTTCAGATGGCCTTGCGACAGGCCAAAGCCATCGACAGCAGGTTTGGCTTCAGGGAAGAAGCAGTGATGGAACTGGCCAATATTGCTTTTCTGAACCATCAATATACCATTTGTAAAGAGGCTTATGGCTATATTAAAGCGAAAAAAGACAAATCACCTTATTATCTGGATGCAAGCACCGGTTATTACAAGTCCATGGTTCATGAGGCCGAAGACAATCCTGCCACCACCAGGGAGGAATTTATAAAACTCAGCAATACAGGACAGGACTATTTAAAGCAACTTGGGTTGAATTCCATCACCATTCAAATAGCCAAAGGAGTGGCCCACATCGAGGCGTTTGAGTTGGGTCATTTTTCTGTAGCCAGGGATATCCTGACCAGGGCCATCGAATTAAAAAACCTTCAGGCCGATCAAACAGCTGCTCTTAAACTCGAACTGGCCGATATCCTGTTGGCTTCAGGCAACATTTGGGATGCCACACTTCTGTATTCTCAGGTAGAACTGGAGATGAAAAACGAACCGGTGGGTCATGAAGCCAAGTTGAAAAACGCCCGGGTATTTTATTACGTGGGTGAATTCGGATGGGCACAAGCCAACCTGGATATTCTCAAATCGGCTACCTCAAAACTCATCTCAAACGATGCCATCGACCTATCGCTGTTTATCACCGATATACTTGATGAAGATACACTTGGATTTACCCTTCGCAAATTTGCTACTGCCGATCTTTACACCTATCAACATCACTACGATTCGGCCATGATGGTCCTGAACATGATTGATGCGTCAAATCCCGGCTATGTAGCGCAACCCTATGTCCTTTACCAAAAAGCACGACTTTTGTCGTATCAAAAGCAGTTCGCCGCCTCCGATTCCGTTTATACTTTGCTGATCGACCAGTATCCTGAAAGCATCAAGACTGACAACGCCCTTTACCAACAGGCCGAATTGCGCCGACTTAACCTGAACAACCCCGATGGTGCACTACAACGCTATCTGCAACTTATGACAGACTACCCTGAAAGTTTGTATTCGGGTGAAGCACGTATCCGCTACAGGGAATTGCGGCAGTCGATCGTGGAATAAAATCAAACTACGGTAACCTTCACTAAACAAAGAACATGGTTAAGCCAAAGAAACACCTGGGACAGCATTTTTTAACAGATAAAAATATAGCCGAAAAAATTGTAGGTTGTCTTAAAAAAAATGAGCCCATCGTTTGTGAAATAGGTCCCGGCACAGGAATATTAACCACACCACTCTTACAAAACGACCATATCAAAGAACTTCACCTCATCGAAATAGATGAGGAATCGGTAGGATACCTTCAATCGCATTACAGCGATCCACGCATCATCCTTCATCAGGCCGATTTCTTAAAGATTCCGATTGAAAACATCACGAAATCCACTTTCTCCATCATTGGTAATTTTCCGTACAACATTGGCAGTCAGATATTTTTCAAGGTACTTGAACACCGCAACCAAATTCCGGAGGTGGTAGGGATGATACAAAAAGAAGTGGCCGAACGCCTGGCTGCGGGACCAGGCAGTAAAACCTACGGAATTTTAAGCGTCTTGTTGCAAACATGGTTCCACATCGAATATTGTTTCACTGTGAATGAACAGGTTTTTTTTCCACCGCCTAAGGTAAAATCCGGTGTCATCAGGTTGGTGCGCAATCAAACACAACAGATCGATTGTGACGAAAAACTCTATTTCAAGGTGGTAAAAACCGCCTTCAACCAGCGCCGTAAAACCCTTCGTAACGCGCTTAAACCACTTGCTGTTAATGGTTTGCCAAATCACCCGCTGTTGTCGCAACGGGCCGAACAACTCAGCGTAGAAGAATTCGTCATCATCACCAACCTGGTGGCACAAACAATTTCATGTTAAAAACCTTTTTGAATAGAGCTTTTATCTGTTAAATAAAAAGTCTTAATTTCACCCGCTTTATGCGGCTACGGATGATTAAAACACTTAGGATAATCCTTTTTCTTCTGGCTTTCGGCCTGACAATAAACTGCGTTCAGGCTGAAAGTTCATCCATTTCGACACCGGACTTTCAACTTGAGCTACCCGATATTGTAGTTTCCGGCATTACGCAGGACATCCTGATTACTGTAAACGAGCATTTTATACCGTTAGCAGCAGATTCTGTAGTGCTCACGTTGAATGGAAAAACAGAATACTACCTGATTTCAGGAAATATAATACGAGTTCCTTACGCATTTTCTAAAAAAGAGGAACTGACCATTGGCATGGCAAATGTGGAAAAAACAGTTCCTGTTTCGCCGATCCCTCTGTGGATGTCGATACTCCCGCCCTTGTTTGCCATTTTGTTTGCCTTGTTGCTGCGCGAAGTATACAGCGCTTTGATCATCGGGTTATGGGTAGGAACCGGTATCATTTTTTATTATAAGGGAGCTACCTTTTTTGTAGCTGTTTTTCAGGGTTTTTTATCAATTATCGATACCTACATTGTAGAATCGCTAAATGACAGGGGACATCTTTCGATTATACTGTTTTCAATGATTATTGCCGCCACGGTTAGTGTAATCACAAAAAATGGCGGGATGAAAGGGGTGGTAAACCAATTATCACGATTTGTTACAGGTCCCCGGTCGGCTTCATTTATCACATGGCTGCTTGGTATTATGATTTTTTTTGATGATTATGCCAACACCCTGGTGGTAGGCAACACCATGCGGCCTTTAACAGATAAGATGAAGGTTTCACGTGAAAAACTGGCCTATCTCATCGATTCAACCGCCGCCCCGGTCGCCTCCATCGCTTTTGTTACTACCTGGATTGGAGCAGAACTCAGCTATATTCAAGACGGAATCAATCAATTGAACCTGGATGAATCGGCGTATGGAGTATTCTTTCATTCACTGGCCTATTCTTTTTATCCGGTTTTTACGTTGATTTTCATCCTCATTATAATTTGGAAAGATGTGGATTACGGTCCCATGCTGAAGGCGGAGCGAAGAGCAAGGGGCACCAGCGAAGAGCAAGGAGATTACACCATAGATGAGCAGTTTAACAAGGATATGCAGGAAGAAATCCAGGCGAAACCCGGGATAAAATCAAGGAGTTTTAACGCCATCATTCCTGTATTGGTGATCATCATCGGAACCTTATCAGGATTATTCTACACGGGCTACCGGGATGAAGTGTGGCGCAACGCATCATTGGGTTTTATTGATAAACTGAGTGAAACCATGGGTGGGGCAGATTCATATCTGGCCTTGCTTTGGGCTTCTTCAGGAAGCTTGATGATGGCTTTGCTCTTGTCGTTTGGACAAAGAATCCTGACCATTAAAGAGTCCATGGAAAGCATTATACAAGGATTCAAGACCATGCTCCCAGCGGTGATGATCCTGACACTAGCCTGGTCGATCGCGTTGATAACCAAACACATGCATACAGCTGATTTCATCTCACAGAGTTTGATAGAAGCTTCAGTATCACCATTTTTACTTCCTTTGCTCACCTTTATTATTGCCGCGCTGATTTCATTTTCTACCGGAAGCTCCTGGGGAACCATGGCCATTTTATATCCACTGATGTTGCCTTCTGCCTGGTTGTTGTCCAAACATGCCACACTCGATTACACCACCTCCATGTCGATATTTCACAACATTGCAGCTGCCGTCCTTACGGGAAGTGTCTTTGGCGACCATTGTTCACCCATTTCCGACACCACCATCCTGAGCTCGTTGGCAAGTTCCTGTCCGCACATCGAACATGTGCGCACCCAGTTGCCTTACGCCATGACGGTTGGATTTGTAGCTATGGTCATTGGAACCCTCCCCTCTTCATTTGGCATCAACCCGGTGTTCCTTTTCATCATCGGGATCCTGTTGCTCTATTTAATCATTCAAAAATTTGGTAAGCCATCCAGGATATTAACCTGAGTACCGATGAGAAAGTTACATCTAAAATCATTTATTACTTTTGCTGCCTGACACATTTGCCTGATATGCCGATAAAACAACTCATCAGCACAATACCCAACAAACCAGGTGTATATCAATACTTTGATGATGCCGGAGACATCATTTATGTTGGCAAGGCAAAAGACCTTAAAAAAAGGGTGGCAAGTTATTTTACCCAGTCCCATCAAACGGGGAAAATTAAAGTGCTGGTAAAAAAGATCCGTGACATCCGGGTGATTGTAACTGAAAGTGAATTCGATGCGCTCCTACTTGAAAATAATCTCATTAAGAAGCATCAACCACGTTACAACATTCTGTTAAAAGACGATAAAACCTTCCCCTGGCTATGTATAAAAAACGAACGTTTTCCACGGGTAATGCCAACACGCAATGTCATTCATGATGGATCGGCCTACTTTGGCCCCTATGCTTCAGTCAGGATGATGAAAACCATCCTGGAGATCATCAAGCAACTATACCAGTTGCGTACCTGTACACTGAAATTATCGCAAAATGAAATTGAAACAGGCAAATACAAAGTGTGCCTTGAATACCATTTAGGCAACTGTAAAGCACCCTGCATCGGAAAACAAACACCTGAAGACTATGAGGATACTATCGTCCAAATAAAAAGCATCATCAAGGGAAATATTGTTACGGTCATTCAGGATCTGAAAAAAAAGATGCATCAGTTCGCAGAACAGCAGGAATTTGAGAAAGCCCAGGTCATCAAGGAAAAAATTGAGCTCCTGGAGAAATACAAAAGCAAGTCCACCATTGTTAATCCTCACATTCACGATGTGGATGTGTTGTCTTTAATCAATGATGAAAAACGTGCTTATGCCAATTATTTAAAGGTAGTGAATGGAGCAGTAGTACAGGCACATACCGTTGAAATAATCAAACGTCTGAACGAGTCGGAAGACGAATTGCTCACGCTTGCGCTGATGGATTTCAGGCAACGTTTCGACAGTACCTCCCGGGAGGTTATTGTTCCGTTTTTGCCTGATATTGAAATCCCGGATGTAGTATTTACGGTTGCTCAAAGGGGCGACAAGAAACAGCTACTCGATCTAAGTGAGAGAAATGCAAGGCTTTACAAACTTGATCGCCAAAAACAACGCGATTTGGTTGACCCCGACAGGCACAAAAACAGGATCTTAAACCAGCTGAAAACCGACCTGCACCTCAGTGAGTTACCCACACAAATTGAATGTTTCGACAATTCAAACTTTCAAGGTGATTACCCGGTAGCAGCCATGGTGCAGTTTATAAATGCCAAACCCAACAAGCAGGGCTACCGCCATTTTATCATTAAAACCGTTGAAGGCCCCAACGACTACGCCTCCATGGAAGAAATCATAGTCCGCAGGTACAGCCGATTAATGAACGAGGAAAAACCCCTGCCTCAGCTTATCGTGGTAGATGGTGGCAAAGGACAACTGAGTGCGGCGGTCAAGGCACTAAGAAGCATCAATTTATATGGTAAAATTGCCATCATTGGTATTGCCAAAAGGCTGGAGGAAATTTATTTTCCAAATGATTCAGTACCCATCTACCTGGACAAGACTTCCGAATCGCTCAAAATTATTCAACAACTCCGCGATGAGGCCCATCGTTTTGGTATCACCCATCATCGCAAACGGTTGGAGAAAGGAACCATCAAGTCGGAGCTTACCGAAATTAAAGGAATAGGGAAGCACACTACCCAAAAACTACTCCTGGAATTAAAATCAGTGAAGAACATTATGACCGCTTCTGAAGAGGATCTCACCGCAGTGATTGGCCAGGACAAAGCGGCCGTGGTGTGGAACCACTTTCATAAACCCGAAAGTTTAGGCAATTCAACATAAAAGAGACACTTGCAAAACAGAAAAAGCCGCTTCAAAATGAAACGGCTTTCTATCCTATTTTATGAGATCACTATTGCAGTGTAAATTTCACAGGTAGGTTGTACGATACCCTTACAGGTTTTCCGCGTTGCAAACCCGGTTTCCATTTAGGCATGCCTTGCACTACACGCACCGCTTCTTCGTCACAGCCTCCGCCAATTCCACGAAGCACTTTCACTTGCGAAATTTTTCCATCGGGTTCCACTACAAAGTTGATAAAAACACGACCCTGGATACCACTTTCCTTAGCTAGTGGAGGGTATTTGATGTTTGTGGCCAGATAAGTCATCAACTTACCCATTCCACCAGGGAATTCAGGCATCGATTCCACGACAGTAAAAATCTCTGCTTCTACAATCTCCTCATCGCCCATGTCTTGCGGAACATAAGCTTCCATTTCGGTGGTAGCATCGGCCTCAACATCGATCTCAATATCATCCTCCACTTCCACATCGTCCTCAACGATGGTAATTTTAGTTACCTGTTTTGGTGGTGGTGGTGGTGGTGGTTTTACCGTCTGCTCTGTAATGGGAACGATTTCCTCAGGTGTATCATCTATGGCACGTGAAGCAATATCGAGGGTGATTTTGTCGTAGCTTTTGTATTCAAAAGCAAGAAAAACAACCAGTAGGGCAAAAATCAGACCTATCTGAAAGAAAAGTACTTTCTTGTTTTCAAGGTCAGCCTTTTGTGTTTTTGTAACTTCCATCTCTATTCATGTTTGATTAAGGTACGAATCCGCTAAAGTAGTAATTTCTATTATTCTAGTTTATATTTTGGTGCAGTATTTTTTTCATCTTTAATAAATAGTATGCCAATAACCCTAAAAATGCGCCCACAGCATCTGCCAGAAAGTCGAAAATATTCCCATCGCGGCCAATGAACACATAACTTTGAAGCAATTCGGTAACTAATCCATACAATATAGTAATTATAGTTGCACCTATTACGAATTTAAAACGTTGCTTACTATTCAAATATTGTGGTTTAAATCCCAAAATGATCAGAAATACCTGAACTCCAAATATCAGGAGATGAACAATTTTGTCAGGCGAGGCCCACTGCCAAAACGATCTTACCTCCGGGAAATAAGATCCGGGAACACCGGTAAGGATCAGGATTAGAATTGCCCAGGTCATGGCCGGCCAGAATCGTCGGATCATCCCTGGCATTATTATTCCTCTATCAATACCTTGTAAGCAGCTGCATCAAGTAATTCATCCAACTGGGAGGCATCGGAAATGGAAATTTTGATAATCCATCCTTTTCCGTATGGATCCTTATTAATGATTTCCGGTTCGTCTTCAAGCAATTCGTTTAACTCGAGAACAGTACCACCCACTGGCATAAACAAATCTGAAACAGTTTTCACGGCTTCAATTGTACCAAAAGCTTCTGCTTTGTCGAGCGTTTCTTCAAGGGTTTCTACCTCAACAAATACAACATCGCCCAATTCTTTCTGAGCAAAATCAGTAATTCCGATATAGGCTTCTTTTCCTTCAACCCTTATCCATTCATGGTCTTCGGTGTACAATAAATTTTTAGGAATATTCATGATATTTAAGTTTTAAATAATTGCCAAATTTAGGGTAAATTCGTTATCACCTAACAATACCACAGCTAATTTAGTTCTAAAATAAATTACTATTGAGCCAGATTAAACCTTAAGCTAAACCCTCCCGTAGTAGTTGAATTGGGCATCTGCGATGACACGTATGGATTGTTGCTGGTCCAATTGTAATACAACCTGAGTTGCACACTCTGGCTCAACATATAATCGCCTGAGAAATTGAGCGTGTATTGTCGCGAACCTGCTGAAATTTGATTGTTAATTTCATCGATGCGCCGCAAGGTAGTTTTGTTGTCTCTGATCCCAAAGTCCAATTTTAAATTCAAATCGCTGCTATAACTTTTGCTGGGTGCATTACCACTTAGCGAACCAATGGAGAACTTTAGGTTTTTAACGCGATACCCAAGCCCGACAACTACCTCGTTTCCTATCACTTCAGTAAGTTGATTGTTTACAAAACTTAAATCGAGTTTACGCGACTTTTTAAATTCCAACTTGGCTGAAAGGCTATTGTGCATGGTAACATCCACGCCGATTAAGGGACTGTACTGCTCTGAAATAGAAACAATTCCGATGTCATATTCCGGGACGTAGTTGGGCGAGTTCTCTAACCGCTTGCCAAGGTTAGAAGCATCATAATTTACATTGGTTGCCCAGGAGGCCAGAGATAACATGGAGCGATAGCCATGGGTAATATTGACACTTCTGAACAATTTTCCTACTGCCTTAATTTTTGTCAGGCCATTAAACGTAAGACGCCAATTAGGAAGAGGGAATGATGGAAAAGTAGTAGCGGTGTTTATCTTGCTTTCACTTTTTCCGGTATAGGCGGCTAAAAATGAATAATAGAGCACGGTTTGAGAATTTGAACTGTATCCCAATGGAAAATCCTGTTTGGCCACGGTATCATAATAGTATTCCTGTGTTTTCATCCATTCCGGGTTATCATGGGCCAGTTTGTCAGCCACACTCTGTCGGGTGGATAAGAAATTCTGAAATACCTGCGATACAATCTCTCCATTGCTCTTGTTAAAGGAAGTGTTGATGGCCAAATAGGAGATGTTAAAGTTTCCCCTGTTCATTGGTGTGAATTCGGTAAATACCTTTGTCACATCATCTACCCG
Source organism: Bacteroidetes bacterium CG18_big_fil_WC_8_21_14_2_50_41_14 (assembly GCA_002771745.1). Taxonomy (GTDB): domain Bacteria; phylum Bacteroidota; class Bacteroidia; order Bacteroidales; family F082; genus UBA6244. Next base: position 9,990 of record PCUL01000112.1, on the reverse strand, counting down.
ATAATAAGATTGGTAGTTCTCTGCATAAATCCGATCGCCATCAATGTCGATGCGCAGGGCTCCAAAAAAATCGGTATTCACCTTATACGACAGCGATTCGGTAGCCTTGGTCATATAGACGCTGTTAAAAGCCGAGTCGGTGGAAAGCCATCCATTGCGGGCTGCCTCATATCGAATATCGCTCTGGTCACCAAATACAAAACCCATGGTAGGTGCTGAACTGTTTAAGTTGACTCCCAGAATATCCGGTTCATACATAAAACCCGGAAGCAAGATACCATTTGCCTGGCTGTAGGTAACGGAGGCTTTTTTCACGGAGGTTAGTATTTTAAGGAAACCATCACCAACCACCTTCACATAATTGATGGTGGTTTTGGTGGTGTCTTTGGCTTGATCGGGAGGCTTCGGTCCGCCACCCCTGATTCTGTCCGATGGGCTTGGGGCCCGTCTGGAAGCTGATTGATTTAGTTTTTTCAGGTAAGGTAATTTATTGTACAGGTTTTGAAAATCCACGTTACCATTTAATTGTTTCTGGTTGGAATTTTCGATGGAGTTACCAAACCTTTTACGGGTGGAGGTGGCCGATCCCGCCCAGTTGTATAACGCCTGATAGCTGACCGCCATCGATAACCAATCGAGCATGGGAATTTTCTTTAATGGTACATTATAGGTTACCTTAAACGATTGATTGTACCGGTTCATGGTTCCAAATGTCGAAATCTCGTTCCAAACATCCCGCTTATATTCCTCCCATTCCTGGGTGTCTTTATCAGGATAGATGACGGGTTCCTGAATATACGCATTGGCTCCGGCATTAAACTCGACTGAAAGCGATTTCGACAGGTCATATTTAAAATCATAAATCCTGTTCCAGTTCCATTGTCTGTCGATGGTTGGCTTGATGATGATATCCCCTAAACTTTTATCGCGATAGAGTACTTTACGGATATTTCTGTCCATATCGGTCCTGAAACTCAATACCTTGGGCAAAATATAGAAGTTGAAATCCTTGAACAATGCCAGATGTGGTGACTTGGCAAGTGCTTTTACCTTATTAAACGGTTGATAATTTGTAGGTTTCGGATTAAAGTTGTATCCAAAACCTCCCCTGTATTGATCCTGGTTATCATATTCAAAATCGATGTTGCGGTGCCGGAATTTCGAATAAGCGAACGAAACATCGAAGTTCTCAATATCATACACCTGAGGTTTCTTTTTGGTGTCCACCCGGTCTTTTCTGACATTCATAAAGTTAATATTCTGGTTGGTAGTGTGATCCACCACCAACGCCTTCAGGGAGTCGCGTTTTGCTTTATTTTCATAAGAATCCAGGTCATCTTTGAGCTCGATGTCCGGATCCAGGGGGTTGTATTCAGGGGATATTTCCTGAATGGCATAATCATAGTGCATGGGTACCCGGATGGCTGCTTTTTCTCCGGCAAATTTCCCTAGATCCAGATCGGTGGCGATCATGAAATTGGTGGTAGCCTCCAGCGGTATCTGACTAATTTTAGTGTCGAGGCTGGCAAATCCTGCCGAGGAGTGTGACCCTGAAATGGTAACCCGGCCTAAATCGGCCAAATTGGCTTCAATCCTTCCGGTTGCTGCCCATCCGTTTCTGTCATTAAAATCGGTGAGTCTTAATTCATCAAACCAGACGATGGCACTCTGCGGATTTCCATCATCAGCAAGGTTGTTGCGCCGTTTAGGATTACGGACACCAAGCAATATCCCCTTTACATCGCTGATAGAAGGGCTTCCTAAAATAGTCACCTTTCTGTTTCCAATATACTCTACATAAGGTTTGTTCAACGCCAGGTCGGAACCGGGTTGCCGCATGGCAATGTTGCGGTTGTGTTTTACATTGACAAGCTCATCGAGATTAATATCAAAGTTATTGGTTTCGGGCCAGATGGAATCAGGGCTGGTTTCTTTCCAGCGCGTAAACTCCAGAGGAACCTCATACTCGTAATAATTATTGGTAAAGTCGCTACCGACACGTATAAACGCCGTTAAGTCACCATATTCCAGGTTCTCTTCTGCCTTCATTTTCTCGGCATGGACGTACATTTTAATGCGTTTGTACTGCCGGAAGTCGAAGTCGGTGGTTTTAAAAACACCGCGGGCATCGCCATCCAACAAATTGGATACTTTTAATTCGAGAGATTGTTCATTTAGTTGGTAATTAGCTGTAGTTCCCATTGTTGACTCTCTGTCAATTCCGGGGGGTGTTACATATTTGATGGGCACCCGCGCGCCATTTTCTTCAATGCTCACCGTTGATACCGTGAAGTTGGTTTCACTGCCATCGTCGCCGAGGATATACTCACCGGGAGCAGGCAATGCCTGATCATATCGGCGCCATTCGCCCCTGACCAACTCAAAAGTAGCAAACCGGGCAATGATCGGTCTTTCGAAACCACGCATAAACACGCGCATAAACCGGATAGACCTGAAATCGCTGATGTTGCCGATGACCTTATCGGGATTGTGGACAGGAATCTTAAACTGATACCAAAACGTTTGACGGTCTGTTTCACTATTGGGGAGTATGCCAACGGTGGCTTCAAAAACATCGGTAATATAGTTTTCACCGACCTTCATTTTGTTTGGATCCAAAACTATTTTATATTGGAAGTACCGTTCCGATTCGCTCAAAGTATTGTCACGGTTAATGTCTTCCACATCGGGATAATTGGTGGCCGCGGTAGGATAACTTTCGGGGTTGATATCATCTGTGGGCGAGTTGCCTTCTGATTCATTGAACCTTTTGTACCGTTCAGATACGCTTGAATATTTAGCCTCATTGTCGAAATCGCCGCCCCTGAAATAGTGGTAATCGTCGGCCGATGGATCGGCGGCAGCACGCTCGTAGGCCACTGAGCCGGCTCCATGTTTCAACCTGAGTGGCTCCAGGAAAGGGCTGTTATAAAACGACTTTTCATCCTCGGTACTCAATCCATCGTAACCCACATCCTGATGGATACGCGAACCACCGGCATTGCTGAACGATTCGACCAACGCCTGGAGTGAAGGCACACGCCCCCATATGGTAGTGTCTACATTTTCAACAACCTCCGTGGTGGGTAAACCGTTTTCATAGCCTTTTCGTCCGTCACGAAGAATGTCTTCTGAAACCTCCCCCAGGTTGATGTACAATTCACCTTTGTTGTCAGGGTCTTCGGTGAAGGGATCCATCATCCAGAACTCGATATACTCGATATTGGATGCTTCAAAATCGGTGGATTCAATCTTTCGCATCATCCCACTCCACCTGGTTTCAGGTTGTTCCAGGTTGCCATCGGCATCAACACCGGCAGAATAATAATTCTCCGCTACATCAAAGTTATAAGGTCCCCGTTCGGCAGGATAATGGGCCAGGTTAAGTACCGCGATGTTGGGTTTAATATTGTTCTGATTATTGACTCTGTTTGGAAAAACTTCATCCTCTAAAACCATCCGGACCGAGTTTTTCGAAATTTCTTCTTTATCCACGTTTTTGGGTTTTAAGCCACCACGTTCATCATAGAAAAGGGGGTCGATGATGTACCAGGCCAATTTGGACCTGTTTTTACCATAGGCAAAGGCGTTTTCACCGGTGGTTCCACTGATCATGGCTTCAGGGAACAAATCGGGTTGTCCTTGTGGTGTAGTGGCCAGCGACCAGTTATTCGTGTTTTTCAGGTCGATGGTCGACTTAGCACCTTCAAAGTCATCGATGTAGGAAGTTCCGGTATTGCCAATGGCTTTTGAATGCCCGGGGATGAATTGGGCAAATTCGCCATCCATATTGATTTTTGACACTTCTTTGGTTGAAATTCCCGGCAGCATATCAACCATTTTGGTCAGCCAGCGCGACTCAGTCCGATAACTCAGGTCCAATCCCCACATGGTATTGGAAATAGGATCGTCACCATAATTTACTTTCTGGGTTAGGGGACGCTCATGCAAATTGAGCAGGGTACCGCCCACATGAAAGTCTTTGTTGATCTCGTGATCGACATGGATGCCCATCATTCTTTTTTGCTGGACATTGAACATGGAATTGCTTTCGAGCGAAACATTAATGGGTACGCCGGAGTTCATGATTCCATCATTGATAATTTTTACACGTCCCAGGGTATAGTCTACCGTGTAATCCACATTTTCGGTAAGTGGAACACCTCCTGCCGTTACTTTTACAGATCCCTGTGGCACATTAAGAGCGTTGAGGCTGATATCGGCACCCGATTGAGAGCGGTACAATCCTTCCAGGATATATTTATTCTTAGCGGGATATTGTTCTGCGCCGGCTTTGGTTAAGGTATAGAGCGAATCGTAGGCATATTTTTCGGCCAATTCAGGATTGTTTGGAAAGATATAATCGTGCACATAGCTCCCGAACGGCTCCAGTTTGGTAAAGAAAATGCGCCCATTTGAGGCTTGAATGGTACCTCCGTTTGTGGTGGCATTGTCGATATAGTCGAACATGCCGTCACCACCGGGAATGGGGTTCATCTGATTATCCAGGTTATCGAGTCCGAAAAGATGGACCAGAGGCACACCCATCACGTCGTCGGGGCCTTCGGTAAAATAACCGGTCGGAACGCCCTCGCTATTGCCCGAATAAAGAATGTTGAACATGAAATTATCGCGCTGTACCTGATAAGCCCCAATGGAGTAGACATTTTTCATCATCAGGTTCCACATGGGGATTTTAGTACTCAGGTTATTGCTTTTCAGCAATTTTACTACAAGGCACTTGGGCGAGGTCACCCCCTGGTCCGAAAATTCACCCACCTGATACACGCTGTCGCTACCAATAAGCGTGTACTGAACGGCAACCGCCAGCACCTGATCGGTGTTCAGGGTGGTATTTAGCGAAATGAACCCCAGTTTTTTATTAATGGAATACTCTGTAGTTTTCAGTTTTCTGGCATTTTCGAGTTTAACAAAATCCTCTCCTGCCACAAGGTAATTTATTTTTCCAATACCCAATGGGTCACCCGTGAGGTAGTTGGTTACCTGGTTAATGTCACGAATACGCAGGGTGTCCATCCTGGCCATCAGGTCGTTGGCATAATTGGAGGGATTTGACCCCCCCGGCATGGGATGGATGTATTGATTGTGAATCCAGGCGTTTTTTCCTTCACCCAGGTCGGTGAAAGCAACGATGCTTCGGTTTTCCTCAGTGGCAGCCCCAATGTTGGTAACCCACACTTCAATCTTGGTAATGTTGATGTCGGAGGTGATGATAGGCAATGCCGCCAGGGCACTTTCGTAATGACTTCTAAACGATTGAGTAAAGAAAAAGTGCTTGTTGGCCTCATAATCGAGTGCCGTAAGTTTAAAACGGCTGGTTTGGGCCCCACCCTGAACGGTAATATTTTTTGTTTCGCTTTGCTGTTGCGAGAAAACTGCTGTAACATGCGTTTTACCAAATTGCAATTCCGTCTTCACCCCGAAAAGACTCTGGCTTCCACTGATGAGCGTAGACCGTAAAGGGAGGCTCACGTTTCCGGCCTCTATTAACTGTATGATTTCGTCTTCGTTGCCTTCATATTTAAGCTTCAGCGTATTTTCAAAATCGAATGAGGATTCGGTATTGTAGTTGGCCTTAAATTCAATCTTATCACCGATTTTCGCAATCACATTCATTTGAATCTTCATGTTAAAATCGAAGTTGGTGGTTCTACGCTGTCGAACGTTCAAAGAGGGGTCATCGCGTTTGGTGGAGAGCACTCCAAAACTTACTTCCGCCGATCCTTGCGGCCTGATATCGATGGTGTTGCTGCCAAATATTCGGTCGAAGGCTTCACCTCCCACGTATATTTTTGGAATTAACCTGGAACCTTCGGCGGTTCCTGCCGTTTGGGCACGTTCTTTCCAATAGTTGTTTACATCGTGCTGAAGTTCATAATCCTGGTATTCATCAAAATCCATCACCGTGGGGGCACGATAAGCAAAATCACCAATTTTACTCACAAACTCATAGGTATTGGTTTCTGGATTGTAGGTTATTTCGCGCTGGATATTGGCCGGAGGATTTAAAAAAAGCGGGCTTTGACTTTGTTGGTCCAAGTATGGATTTCCTGTATAGTCTTGAAAAGGGTAAATCAGGTCGACTTTTGATGAATCGGGACTAATTGAATCAGGAACCATTACACCCTGAAAGAAAAAATCCGGGTACGATGCAGCCAAAACCACGGTTGATTGTAAAACAAACCATCCAGCAATTAAGTTAATTAGTAAGATGTGTATCGATTTCCTTCTCAATGCTCTTCTATTAAAATCTCACCTATCAGTTGCATGGCAGTTTACTATAATGCTTTCAAGGCCTCTTTTATCAACCCTTCCACATCAACAACCAAACCTTTATCCAATATTTTGTCAATTACCTTTTCGGCTTGTACCTTATTAAATCCCAATATCAACATTCCTGATAACGCTTCTTCCCTAATCGTATTGTGGAATCTGTTCGTTTTTTCGACGGTAATGCCTGTTTTTGGAAGTTTATCTTTTAAATCGAGAATAATCCGTTGGGCCGTCTTGCCTCCAACACCTTTAACAGATTGGAGTAAATTCGCATCTTCTCTGGCAATGGCAGTAAAAACTTCATCTGTCGATAGGGATGAAAGAATGAGCCGTGCAGTATTGGCTCCAACTCCTGAAACTTTCAACAAGTGATCAAACATAGTCCTTTCTCGCTTGTCGGCGAAACCAAATAACAGGTGCGCATCCTCCCGAACCAACAAACGAGTAAAAAGTTGAATGTTCTCCTGGTCCTTAATGGTTGAGAAGGTAGTAAGCGATATATTGACCATGTAACCAACACCATTTACATCAATCACTACAAAAGTGGGATTTTTCTCAACCAGCCGGCCTTTCAGATAATCATACATAGCATATAAGCTTTATTATCGATTTTTATAGGAATTTGGATTGAAATGTCAGTCTTTCAACCTGGTTTACAACTCCCAAACGGACAAAAATACAATATTTAGGTGAGTATATGCCATTCGTAAAGCTATTTTTGCATTACTATTTTAGCGAAACCCATGCGATGATAAGAAATAGTAAAAGCCTGCGTTTTTAAATCCCGATTAAAGCTGTTCGCTATAAAGCTTTTGAATGGTCGTTTTTATTTGCCTGTCAGAAAATCCACATTCATCATATAAATCGCTTAGGGAACCATGTTCGACAAATTTTTCAGGAATTCCCATGAGTGCAACCCTTCCGGGGTATCCGTGTTTATTTTTAAACCGAAGCACAGCATCCCCCAGTCCACCTTTAACCGATCCGTCTTCGATGGTGATAATTTGCTGGTACTGTTTAAACGCCTCATGTAATAGTTCTTCGTCAATTGGTTGGAGAAACTGCATGTCTGCGTGCCCAACCTTCATCCCTTCCAGAGCCAGATCATCACACACCCGTTTCACGCTGTTTCCAACCTCGCCAATCGACAAAACGAGCACCCGGCTTCCCGTGCGTAAAAACCGGCCTTTCCCCAATTCAAGTTGTTCAAAAGGCATTTCCCAATGCTTGGTCACTCCTTTTTTTCGTGGATAACGGATTGAGATGGGACCTTTGCCGTAATTGGCCGCGGTATACATCAGGTTACGCAACGCCACTTCATCCATGGGTGCCGACACCACCATATTGGGCAGCCCGCTCAGATAGGCCAGGTCGAAAGTTCCATGATGGGTTGCCCCATCTTCGCCCACCAAACCGGCTCTGTCGATGCAGAAAACTACCGGGAGGTTTTGCAAAGCAACATCATGAATGATTTGATCGTAAGCACGTTGCAGAAATGTAGAATAGATGGTGCAAAAAGGAATAAAACCGGCGGTAGCAAGACCTGCAGCAAAAGTAACGGCATGTTCTTCAGCAATGCCCACATCAAAAACCCGATCGGGGAAAATTTCCATCATATAATGAAGTGCCGATCCCGTAGGCATGGCGGGGGTTATCGCTACTACCTTTTTATCTTGCCGAGCCAGTTCAACGAGGGTTCTTCCAAAAACTTCCTGGTAGGTGGAAAAAGGGCCTTCGTGACCGACATGCATCAAAGCCCCGGTTTCACGGTTGAATAAACCGGGCGCATGGAAGATGGTTTGTTCTTCCTCGGCACGTTTAAAACCTTTGCCTTTGGTAGTGATGATGTGAAGTATTTTTGGTCCGCCTATGTTGCGAATATCCGATAAAATTCTCACCAGCTTTTGAACATCATGTCCATCTACAGGGCCGAAATACCTGAAATTCATCGACTCGAAAAGGTTGCTTTTGCGCAATATCGTTCCCTTAATGGCATTTTCGACCTGCTGTGCCAGGCGTTGTGTATTGGGACCATAACGGCTGGCTTTACCCAACAGGTCCCAAACTTTATTCTTAAAGCGGTTATACGTTTTTGAGGTCGCCATCAGGGTGAGGTAGTCTTTTAGCGCACCTACATTTTTATCGATGGAAATTCCATTGTCGTTTAAAACGACCAAAATGTCGGCATTTGAAACACCGGCATTGTTCATTCCTTCGAGTGCCAACCCTCCGGTCATGGCCCCATCGCCGATCACGGCAATGTGCTTTCTGTCATTTTCGCCTTTCAGTTTTGAGGCAACGGCCATTCCCAATGTAGCCGAAATGGAAGTAGAAGCATGCCCGACGCCAAAAGCGTCGTATTCGCTTTCCGTGCGGTTTGGGAAACCGCTAATCCCCTTGTATTGTCTATTGGTATGAAAGATCGCCCTTCTGCCGGTAAGTATTTTGTGCCCGTAGGCCTGGTGGCCCACATCCCAAATCAGCTTATCATCCGGTGTATTGTATACATAATGCAAAGCCACAGTCAGTTCTACAGCTCCCAGGCTTGACCCCAGATGACCGGGATGAACAGAAACCACATCCAGAATGAAACTACGCAATTCATCACATAGCTCATTCAACTGGCTTTTGTCCAGTTTGCGAAGGTCGTATGGTGAATTTATTGAGGCCAATAGAGATCCCGGCTCAGGTTTCATTGATACCAAATTTTAAGCTTGCAAATTTAAAGAAATAAACGGCGTTGCAAGGTTTTGATTTCCGGAATAGGAAAATACATCATGAACCCGCCTGTTTTTTCCTGAAAAGGCTCCACGGAATCAAAGCTGTACGGTGAGCAGGATAATCCGGAAACCTGGTTTTATACCACCTGTGGTGATCGATGGCGCGCGGAACCAGGTTGGCCATGGTCCACAAGGCAAAGGAGGCCGCCGGAAGGCACCAACTCATGAGTGCCCAACCCAGCCATTCCACCATTTCACCAAGCAGGTTGGGTGAAGAAACTGATTTGAACAACCCTTTTTGAGGTATAAAATATCCTTTTCGCCCACCTTTCCTCAATTGAATCAGTTGATAATCGGAGGAGATATTCAAATACATTCCTGCAAAAAAAAGGATGATTCCCACCATAAAGCGGGGATCTGTCAGCCATGAAATTTCATAGGTTCCGCTGAGCCAGCCAAACCAATATCCATTGAAAAACCCATTGATCAGATTAAAGATAAAAGCCAGCAACACGATGACAAGAGGCATGCGCTTTCCTTTTGACTTAATGGCCAGAGGAAAAATAAATACGCGATGAACGTAATGCAACATGAAAGTTGAGTAGATGATCAGCAAAGGTCCTGTTTTTGCTACATTTCCTAAAAAAAACAGAAACGAGAAAACGACTATCACAGGCAATTCCATCACAAACCACCCAAGCCTGGACGGAATGGTTGGCCCCCATGTTGTTTTCGTGTGGCGCCCATAAGGAACCGTAACACGCAGTAATAAAGGGAAAATTATAACTGCCAGCGCCATCCAGGCAATCAATAAATAAAAAAAATGTTCGCGTGTTAACATCATGATAATTGACCGTTTTGTTTAAACCAAGCCAGTGTGTCGGTTAATGTTTCTGATAAAGGCCGCGGGGTAAAGCCAAGGGTTTCGATGGCTTTGGTGGAAGACAAATTCCGATAGCCCTTTTGGAGTATGGTG
>PCUL01000239.1:2684-9104 GCA_002771745.1 Bacteroidetes bacterium CG18_big_fil_WC_8_21_14_2_50_41_14 | reverse complement strand
TCGGTGGAAGCATTTTGAACATTGCGGTGTGGCATATTGAACATGTATAAAACTGTTCCACCACCGATGAGCAAACCTGCTATCAGCAGGATTGCTCCAATTTTCAAGATTTTTTTCTTTTTCGGTGTCATGGTTTTTTCGGTTAAACGATTATTACGTGAAATCCTTCAACAAATAAGTTTCTTAAACTCGGATGATTTTTATACTCATCAAGCAAAGGAAGACCAGCTTTTTCAATTTCGTTTTTAACCCCGAATGCTTTTGCACAATAGGCACAAACCCCGGTGATATGTTGTTTCATTCCTAAATACATTTGGTGAAGCGTGTGGTCTGTTTTTTCCATTTCACCAATCCATTTTGTACCTGCACCTTCGAAAATGATTTTTAATTCATCTCCTGCTTCAATGGCTTCACTTGCCAGTACGAATGCGTTTGAAACTTTTCCCATGGCTTCCATGGTGTTTGTGTCTGCAAAGACTACGATTGCGATTTTTGTCATAATTTTTAATTTTTAATGTTGAATAATATTTAATTTCAAACAAACAGTCGGGAAAAATCTCAAACCTGACAGATGGATAAAAGAAGTTAACCCAGGTTTAATCCCAAAAGCATAAAATATCTCAACTTTGACCAAAAGCTGCCCTAAGATTGGGTAGTACTGTTAGTTAAAATGATAAAAGTATTTGATACAATGAACAAGCTTGGTTACTATGCAAAAAAGGCAAAAACCACAATATTAATGCCTATAAACACATTTATCGCAGCAGTTACAATTTTCTCAATAATTCCGGCTAATGAAGTTAAAGCACAGGATAACTTCAAAATACCAATATGGAAATAACTGAAACGAATTATAAAATTTCGTTCATTAAAGATACTACCAAATGTTTTTCACAATGCCGCAAAGCAAAACAGGGCTCATCTCAAAAAAGATGAACCCTGTTTTAATAATCGATAATTGCACCTTATCTTGTAACTACAATTTTTTGAGTGCCTGCTATTTCGTTGTTAACGTATAGCCTAATAAAATAAATATTGGGTTTGAATGAATCCAGCGCAATTCTCACACGCTGTGTACCTTGCTGATAATAGGCAGAAGGAGTTGAATACACCAATCTTCCAGTCGTCTCATAAACGTTTACTTTAATTTTTGACAATTGCTCTAAGTTGAACTGCAGATCAGCATAAAGAGTCGCGGGATTAGGATAGATATGCATTTCAGTATTGATAGTATTTACGGATGAGATACCGGAAATGGTCAAATCATAAGTTCCTTTGGCAGCAAAAACGAAAGGAAGTGAGCCGCCAGCAATATAGGGAATACCATCGCCATCCGAATCATTTCCTATTTCACCACTTTGTTCGGCTTCTGAAAGAATCATGCTGTTATATACCCTTTTAAACACTCGGGTATAAAGAATGGCAGCATCGGTTTGATTTCCAACAAGTGAGGCTTCTCTTAGGGCACCAGACAGAACTGCGAGTGTAAATGGCTCATAGGTAGCGATATTGTTGTCCTTTTGTGTTCTAAAAACAATCAGTGATGGTTCATAAAAGACGTTGATCAAATAGTTGTAGGTATTGTTGGCTTCTTCCAGAAAAGCTGTGTTGTTAGTAGCAGCATACGCGACATACAATCCTCTGAGTATTGCAGCCTGGGCAGCGAGCGATTGCGAATCAGCAGAAGCTCCGCTACCGATGGTGTAGCTATTAAAGAAACCACCCTGAGGATTCTTTAGGTTTTGAATGATGAAATTTGTCTGGGCATTCAGGGCCTCTATGGCCATGATTTCTAAGGGTGTGTAGGCAAATTCTTCAATGAATTTAGCCAGAACTACAAGCGCATAACCTGCATTTTCGGCACTGATGGTATTTCCGGGGACTGGCTGGCCTGAACCATCCAGGTTTGAAACATCAACGAAAGTTCCTTCGGTTGCATTAAAATGCATGGTCATCGCGTTCATAAAAATCACCTTGCTGGTTCCCATCATCAAATCAAAGGGGCCAGGCATGCCTGTTACGGCCATTGGGGCAGGGAAGGGGTCGCCATCAAATACTTCGTGGAAGGCAAAATGCTCTGCATCGTTGATGTTTGGATCCATCATATTTTTAAATTCCAAAGCTGCCCAAAGAAAAGACCACTGGTCCCAGAGGTGGCTGCTGGCATCGGTCACGGCCAATTCATCCATAGCCGGTGGCAACATTTCATTCAGTATGGTTTCGGTAACCGCAACGCGGTGAGGAAAGTATTGGATTCCGTTTTGTGGATTATAAGTCATAGGGTCAACCATTCCAAGTGAAGTGCCATCATAAGCAAGATTATTGATTGTAAACAGAACTTTGTTTATAGATTCGGCAGTAAGCACTTGACCAATAAATCCATCCAGATTGTTTCCACCATAATAAATATTGTTGAATGGGTCAAAATGGGGTGAATTCAGTGAGTCGGGACTATTTGTTCCATCGGCCTCAATAGTATTGTCTTCTGAATCGTGGAAAGCACCTAACATATCTTTTGCCCAAAAATATTGTTTCAACATTGTTTGCCCCATTGCAGCAAGATTAAGTGTTTTATCCATTTTACTTCTATCCCAGCGGAGCGAAGAAAAGTCCATTTGAAAATCGGCAGCAACAGTCTGTGGCAGATGCATATTTCCGGTTTCAAATTCGGCAAACTGCGGCCAGGGATTTGCTGGAGCCATTTGATTGGCAAGCATACTAAAATGGGCAATCGTTTTCATTAGTTCATCATCTTCATTGAATCCGTTTACCATGCCGCCTGTATATGATCCATCAAATTCAGGCGGTTCCATCATGGCCATTTGCGTAATCATAGGCGACCACATCATATGAAGCCCGATACCTGAACGCGAGATAACAGTCAAACAGTCGGAAAGTTTTTTTAAGCCTGACAGAAATTTTTAAATTTTCTTCAATTATTTTCTATTGCCCTGAACTTTAGTATGTATTGCACTATTTTCAATGAATACTTTTTCGAGTTCTTGCTTTTCAGTAAGTCCATATTTTGAGTATAGAATGATGCCTTTGTGATACAAAACCAAATATGGAACGCTGACAATACTTAATTCTTTCATTAGTTTTTTGCTCGCATCCACATTGATTTTTACGATTGTAACCTTATCTTTGTATTCTGTTTTAAGGCTGTCCATCATGGGCATCATTTTACGGCACGGGGCACACCAGGGAGCATAAAAATCAACAAAGACTAATTTTTCTGAATTTATTAAGGCGTTAAACTCGTCCGGTTCCATTTTGTTTTCAGTATCAGGTTTGGCATCTGGTTCAACTAAAACCGGAAGATTTTTCAGATTCCATTCCAAAATACCGTGTTCCAGATTATAAACTTCTTTGTAACCATTTTTAACTAAAATTTCGGCTGCTCTTTGACTTCTGTATCCAGTATTACAATACAAATAGATGGGTTGATCTTTTGAAAGGAGCAATAATTTCCGTCTGAAATCCAAAGCGTAATAATTCAGTTGTCCGGCATCGGCAATATGCCCGTTTTTAAACTCGCCAAGGGTTCTTACATCAAGCAATGTTCCAGTTGAATCTTTTATAAGTTTTTCAAATTTAATAGAATTTACTTGCTTAACATTTGGGTTTTGACCGCAGGCAGTAAATAAGAAAAAGTAAGATAAGGCAAATGATAATATTCGTTTCATGGTTTCAGAATTTTACGATTATGGGAATGGTCGTGTAGATTTTGAAACCTGACAAGTAACTGAACTATTTTTTACTGTTTGCCAAAACTGAAGAGTAGAGGGAAACGCAAAAAGGAACTAAGAAAGTCAATACAATTCGACTTCCATGTATTTCTGATTTTGAAGAAAACTCGAATAACTGCGGATTATTGATAAAGTTTAAAATTATACCAACAAAAAAAGCCACTTTTAAGGCTCTTAATAAACTGGTCCTATCTTTTGCCAATACCAGATAAGTTAGAAATTTAGTTTTTATTGAATTCTTCAATCTTCTTTGAAATTTTAGTTTTAAGTGCTTCAACATCAATAGTTGGGGTTTCTGATTTCTGTATGTTTGATATTCCTTTTTCAATAAGAATGCTGTGTTTCTCATATTTTGAACAGGCTGTGCACATCATCTTGTGCATTTTAAGTTGTAGTTTTTCCTTTGCCGTAAGTTTAAAATGAAATTTCTTTTCAATCAACTCGGTTGCTTTTAAACAGGAAAGAAAAAACATGTACATTATCTTTTTCATGTTTTTAATTCTTAAACCAGTTATTTTCAATACAATTTCTCAATTGTAATTTTGCCCTATGGCCAATCTGCCAAAAATTAGTAGAGGTAATTCCTAATTCCTGACAAATATCTTCGCCACTTTTTTCAGTAAAGTATTTCAGCTTAACGCAGGTGTTCCACTTTTCGGGTAAAGCGTCAAGGCATTTTTGTAAAATCTGTTGAAAATCATCATTGTCAAGTAACTGATTTTCTTTATCCTGCCAGTCTTTGGGCCTTTTTTCTTGTTGCCAGCCTCCATCTTCATCAAAATAAGTTGAAATAGAAATGCTTTCAATGGCAACAGGTTTATTAACATTCTTTCTGTAATAGTCAATTATCTTATGATTTAAAATTGAAAATAGCCAGGTCTTAGGCGAACTATCTCCTTTGAATGTATTTAACTTTTCAGCAGCAGCCAAAAAAGTTTCCTGAACCAAATCTTCTGAGGCTTCAGTCGAAGAGGTTTTATAGTAAGCCCATTTATAGAGTTCGTTGGTAAATTCATTTACCCATTTTTTTAAGTTTTCATTCTCCATAATTCGGATTATATGTTTCTTGTAGTATCTGTCCTGTTGGTAGATAAAAATGGCTCTTTTGATTTATCCGAAGGGTTGGCTTCGTGTGTCTGGGCAAAAGCAAACCCGCCTGCCGGACGGGCAGGTGTGCCATTGTGGGTCGGCAATTGTTTTAAAAAATGTGCGGTGGGCAAAAAATAAAAAACATCAGGTCGGCATGAGTGCCTGCCTGTCCGGTAGGCAGGTCGGCTTTCTTTTCTTGTCAATATTTCGTTTTTCTGTCCTTCCACAATGGTTTGTTTTCTGTTTTTCTATGTCGTTGTCTGTCTCTTACACTTGGCGGTAATGGTTGAGTGTATGAAACGTTTGGCATTTCGAAGCGATTTCATATCAAGTTACAACTACTTTTGATACGAGCTATGCCGCTCGAATACGTACTGCACCGGCAATTAACTATACCGCGTGTTAGCCGTTCGGTGTTCATTTTTCCTGTCATTTTTCTTTCAGTTTGCTACTTCGTTTCTGACTGCCGTGCGTTGGGACATACACACGCTGCCGACAAGCTTTGGCTTTAGCGTTGGCTCACGGGGCTTGGCTATGTGTGTGGCTGTGAAGCGTGGGCTATTCATATTTTTACCCTTTTTTATATTCAACATTCGGCTCTGCTGCCATGCTCAACCTTTCTTCTGCTTCTTTTACGGTTACCTGCCCATTCATTAACATAGGCAACAACCAATCTCGGAGTTCTGTAAGTTGTTGGTTTTGCCTTTGATTATTTAAAATTGTCTTGTAAAATGGAGCAAATTTCAAATTGTAATTATTTACTATCGTTCTATCAGCAATTACTAGAGATATTCTATTTATTTGTTCATTGCTAATGTTTGGCTGTGCTGCACCACTGGCAAGTGAAAATATCATCTCTCTAAAATACGGTTGGTTTAATGAATTGATTAAATAAGGTAATTTATCAGTTGGTTCTTTTCCTAAATTAAAATACCCAACACGTTGATTGACATATATTGAATAATCTGTAATTGGTACTATACCGTATTTGCCAACAGTTGCACCAGTCATTGCAATTAAAATATCGCCAGGTTTTGCTTTGAATTTATCATCAATCTTTTTGTCTGTTAAATCAACTTTTGCAAGATTTGAAATATCAATTGTGTAATCTTCTTGAATATCTTTAATTTTCACAACAGATACACCTTTATTTGTCCACCAACTTGATTTAAAAGCAAAACCACCTGTTGAAATACAATAATTCCCAATATTACCAACTTCCCATCCCTCAGGGATTTCCCTTTTCAATTCGGCATTATACACCATTTTACCTGCAGGCATCAAACGCGTTTGATGCGCAGGTAAACCGTCTATTGCCTTGTATCCATATTTTTTAATTTTTTCGTATTCTCGTTGGAGCCATGTTCTGCTAAAACCTGTTTTTAATTCTTCTTCTCGCCTTCGTGCCTCATCTTGTGTATTAAACTGTTCCCAATGGATTATTTTTTTAGGTTTATGTGTTTTTGTCCAATCGGCACCTTGACCTGTATAATGCTCGTAAAATCTTCTGTATAGGTCATTTGTCATGCCTTTGTAAAAAGAACCAGCTTCACAAAGTATTACATATACAAACCATTTTATG
>PCUL01000239.1:1960-2654 GCA_002771745.1 Bacteroidetes bacterium CG18_big_fil_WC_8_21_14_2_50_41_14 | reverse complement strand
AGAAAATGCTTTTATTTTTTCTGCTAAATCGCTGTTCGGGTTTACCTGCCCCGAAGGACGATAGTCCGAAGGAAGACAGGGAAAATCGAACTGCACAAACCAATAATCGTACAGCGTTTTTGCCATGGCTTCCAACTCGCGGTTTATGCGGTTGTTGAGTTCTATTTTGGCGTCAATATTTTTTAAAAAATCATTGACCTTTTTAGCATTTATATCAGATAAAACATTTATCACAAATGAATTTAGCATCTCACTTGTTAGATTTGGAAATGTAGAACCACTTGTTGATTTTAGAATTGAATCTAAGTTTGTATCAATTAAATACTTTAAATAGTGATTATAGTTATTTCCTTTTTTATGTCGAATTGATGCGAGACCACGACCTAAAACATATTCTCTGTCTGCCCAATTCATTCTGCCGGTTGTTGAACCTCTTACACAAAACAATATGTCTCCTTTAATTGAAAATCTATTTCCTGCAGTGGTGAATTGTTTTGCAATTGGATAAAAGTCTCCAAATTCTGTGGGACCATTTAAAAGCGGTTTACCATCTCCGACTAAATTACAAGTTTCACCTTTCGGGGACTGACCCATCACAATTTTTGCAATATCTGAAAGTTGAACCTTACTCATACCGCAATCCCTTTAAATTATTCTGAATTTCGGTTTTCAATGCCGAGTTGCCTTTTGATAT
>PCUL01000239.1:0-1934 GCA_002771745.1 Bacteroidetes bacterium CG18_big_fil_WC_8_21_14_2_50_41_14 | reverse complement strand
TCATTTTCGAACTCATTAATCCATTGGTTTAATCGTGCTTGTAGTAGTTTTTTATCGGGAAGATATAAGCTGTACTCAGAGGCATAGATATTTGCATCTTTAGGTAAAGTTAGCTCAACCAGTGTATCCTTTTTCTCCTTGCAAAGTAAAATTCCAATGGTAGGTTTTTCGTGTGGGAGCTTTACATGTCGGTCGTAATAATTTACATACATCTGCATTTGTCCCAAATCCTGGTGAACAAGTTTATCAGTTTTTAGGTCGATGATTACATAGCATTGCAGCAAGCGGTTGTAAAAAACCAAATCGACATAAAAATGCTCCTCATCGAAACTAAATCTTTTCTGTCTAGCTTCAAATAGAAAACCTTTCCCTAATTCTAGTAAAAAATTTTGAAGTTTTCCTAATATTGCCGTTTCTAAATCTAATTCAGAATATTCGGGCTTTACCTGTAATCCTAAAAACTCTAATGTTAGTGGATTTTTAATTATATCGCTAGATTTTTCGATGGTATGTCCTTCTTGAGACAGTTTTAATACTTCTTCTTTGTTCCGGCTAAGCGCCAATCGTTGATACAGACTCGAATGATATTGGCGAGAAAGCTGGGGCTCTGACCATTGCTGGTTGAGTGCTTCTATTTCATAAAACCTTCGCTCCTCGGGATTTTCAATACGCATTAAAACGAGGTAATGCGACCAACTCAAAGCAAAGGTTGAAGATTTGGCAGAAGGCTTCTGCCAAATTACATCTTTCAGATTATCTGACACTTGCAAATCGGCAGAAGGCTTCTGCTGAATCTGAACTTGGGAATAAGTGATATAAAACTGACGCATGTTTCTCAAATTCCTTTCCGAAAATCCTCTTCCAAATTTTTCAGAAAGTTTTGCTGACAATTCTTTCAAAACAGACTTTGCATACTCTGCCCTCAAATTTCCATCCTGTTCATCCTCAACAATCATTTTCCCTATCTCGAAATAGGTGTAAACCATTGTGAGATTTGCCATAGCGGAAATCTTTTTGCGAGACAACTCTATTAAGTTTGCAATTTTATCAAATAGATTACTATTTATCAATTTATTGTTCATACCGCAATCCTTTTAAATTATTCTGAATATCGGTTTCCAAGGTTCTGCTTTCGGCAAAAAGCTTGTTTAAATTTTCCATATCTTATTTCTTTGAATTATTAGATAAATGTTGCAAAATGGTTTTCGCTTCTATTTCCATTTTAGAAAAAGCAAACCACTTTTTGCCAAGGTCTTTTAAACTTGCCCCAAAGTGATACACTTCTTTTTCGTCTATGATTATAAACCTGTCGTGAGATTTGTTCAGTAGTTTAACCTCTATTTTGTCGTATTGCTGATTGTGCTTTTTTATATCTAAATCTAATTGCTTGTTAGGTTGCGTATAAATGGTTGCATTCACATTTTTACTTCTTTTGCTAAGCATTACCAACGCCGATTCATCAATATAATTATCGATTAGAATAATGGATTGCTTTGCCTGTTTTAATATGTCTGTTACAAAAGTATAAGCATCAAACACTTGACCGTCAAAAAAAATGCCTTGCTTAGGTGGCAGGTTGGTTTTTATTTGCAAATCAATTTCATTAACTCTTCCAATCAGCGCATGAACATTATCTTCAATTCTATCTATTCTTTTATTAACTGCATAACCTTTAAGCAGATAATCTTTAAGTATTTTATTAGCCCATATTCTGAACTGTGTACCTTGTTTAGATTTAACTCTATAACCAACAGATATAATTACATCAAGGTTGTATATTTTTATCTTTCTGGTTTGGGATTTTCCTTTGATAGCCCCATGTTGAGTGGTTAGTAAGAAATCCTTACATACCACTTCTTCATCAAGTTCACCTTCTTTAAAAATATTGCCTATATGTTGCGTAATCGCAACTCTGTTTCGCCCGAATAAGGTTG
>PCUL01000340.1 GCA_002771745.1 Bacteroidetes bacterium CG18_big_fil_WC_8_21_14_2_50_41_14 | reverse complement strand
GCCGAAGAAGAAAAAGCCACCATTTACAAAATGCTGGATGCTTTCCTTGGCAAGAAAAAACTTAAGGATGCACTGGCCAGCGTGCTGAAGGATGTGGAATGAAATAAGCCCCACATTGCTGTGAGGCTTTTTTATACTTGTAACATTGACGGTGTAAACATCAAGAGCCCTGGAATTATTCAAATCTATTTATCGACTTTAATTCTTCAATGGGGAATATCTTTTTGTAAACAATGTCTTTTTCTCTATCCTTCGTAAAGTGATATTTTGTTAAAATTATTGTATCCTCTTTAACTGAGAAACTGATGGCTTCATCTTCTGTATCGTAAGTATCAATAAACAATCTAAATGAGGTTGAATCAGTCAAATAATCAGTAAAGATATCAGTCCCCCATGCCCCTTGTCTATATATGCTATAAGTTTCCAAATAAATACCATCCGTGATTTTAGTTGTAAATTCATGATTAGATTTATCATGTCTACTACAAGAATACACCAATAATAATCCAAAGAAATAAATAATATTTTTTCGTAAAAAGTTCATTTGTCTATTTGTTTTCTGTATTTATTTTAACTTTCCCTGTTCCTTAAGAGACGAACTCATGCCAAAAGTATTCCAAAAGAAATCATCAACTTCATCTCCAAACGGAGGAAGTGGTGGCATACCAAACAACTGATTAGTCTGGTTAAAAGCATCATGAAAATCACCATTAGAAAAATCCTTTAATGTTTCTACAAATCCTGCTCCAACAACCTGTAAGACCGGGTAAATTCCTCCACCGTTATAAGTCCAAGATCCTGTAAAACCCGCATTATAGTTTCCTACATCAGAAGCATCTTGAAATGTAAATCCCTCTGTTCTAAATGATGTATGTTTGGCATCTGGATTTATTTTTTGTTTCTTTAAAGTTTCTGACCAAGCCAAGCCAAATATTGTATTTTTATTTGCCTTATAATCCCATTTACCTTCTGGTTTTACATTCCAAGCCCAACCCAGTATACCTAATTCTTTAGCTTCTTCTTTATTCTCTTGCATTATATTTGGGAAAATTTCAGATACATCTATTTCTGCCCCAAGCTCTCCTATAGAATTGAGGATCCCATTCTCTCCTTGTGTAAAAACAAGATTGTCAACTAAGTTATCATCCTTGTCTCTATCGGCACGGGAAACATCTCCATTTTTACCAACAATAATTGTATCACCAAGTGGGTCACTAAACCATATTGGATTATTACTAAAAGTTGCATATACACTTATTGCAGGATTTGGCTTAGGATCTCTGTTCCATCTTCTTAAGATTCTAGGATCATACTGCCAAAACATTGCTGTGTAAGAGTTGCCTGTTCCAGCAATCTCATCGTCTTTCTCTTGGCCATTGAACCCAAAACGGTAAGTATCGGGATTATAATTCCTTCCAGGCATTAAAGACCCGCCTGCATAGTAATCT
>PCUL01000043.1:1052-28028 GCA_002771745.1 Bacteroidetes bacterium CG18_big_fil_WC_8_21_14_2_50_41_14 | reverse complement strand
ACGACTGGTACGAAGACCTGACAGGTTACCGGGTAACAGGGAACATTTACATCCCACAGAACTAAAAAAAAGTTTCATTGATAGTAAAAGCCTGCGACAATATAAGTTGCAGGCTTTTTTACTTGAAGCGTATTCAAATAACTAAGCTGCTGAAAACACCTGATGCAATTCTATTACCTGGGGAATAAGCAACTGGTCACCATCATTTTCTATTATGTAATCAGCAAGCAAGCGTTTTTCCTCTTCAGGAAGTTGGTTCTTCATCCTGGCTTCTACTTTTTGGATATCTACCTGATCTCGTTGCATGATCCTGAATTTCCTAATTTCCTCCGGGGCAGCTACATGGATGATGCTGTTAAATCGTTTCTGGAGTTTGTTCTCAAAAATGATGGCACTTTCATGAACCACATAAGGCTTATCTTTAAAAGCAATCGCCCACGTCTGAAACTCCTGCTCCACCAACGGATGGATGAGTTGGTTAATCTTTTGGAGAGATTCCGGGTTCGAGAACACCAACGCCGCTAATTCCGATTTCTGGAAAATTCCATTCATATAAAAGTCATTGTCAGGAAACAACAGGGCCAGTTCTTTTTTCACATCACTTCTTTGATAAAGTTGGCGTGCCATTTCATCGGAATAAAAAACAGGTGCCTTCAGTACTTCGAAAATCCTGGCAACTGTCGACTTGCCGCTCCCCATGTTTCCGGTCAAACCAATGCGCTTCATTCCTATTTAATAATCAAAAATTCCACGTCTACAGGTTCCATTCGGATATTCGACACGCTAGCCGGCTGTTTATCAAGTATCAAATGCAATTTTGTAGCCTCTTTCAAGTTTACTTCCCTAAGATCAAAGGACACATTAAACTGACTTACCTGAATCTTGTTAAAGTCAATATGGGCTACTTTATATAATATCTTTACGGAGGAAGGAAATGTCTTTATTGGAATTGAACCGGCATACTGATCGATTGGAACCACCAGTGATGACTCTGTAAAACGCTCCACATCAACATCTAACGAAACATTACTAATGCTGTAATTGAATACATCCGGGTGCTTATTTTCTAGTAACAGATTCGCTTTTATATCGGATTCAACGTCGTTAAAAATACTTTCGCGTGTGTAAACCGATGATAAAGTGTCGAGGGCAGATGCCGGTCCAAACACCTCCACTTGATCGGGCACAACGCGTGCATCAAGGTAGGCACCAAACTCATCCTTAAAATGAATTGTGTATCGTGGCACTACGCTTACTTTTTTACTCTTCAAATCTTCAAGGACAAAAGCAACCCTGTTTTCTGAAAACAGAATATTCGATTCATCAACGCTCAATTGTTCCGCAAGCCGTTTTCTTAATTCCTGGGCATAAATATAGTAGGAAGTACCTTTGTCGTGAATAAGTTGATATTTTCTCAAGTCAATGGATAAAGTGATCGTTTCCTTTCCGAAACCCATGTTGATCAACTCGAAACCACGCGCAGTTACATCAGCAGTTAGTGAACTGTCGACAAGCGATGTAAGTCGCTTTTTTACAGGCACATGGTTGTAATTAACATTAAAAATATAGGTTACCGTGTATACTTCCGAAAGTTTGATCAACAACCAAAACAGAGAAGCAATAACGATACACATGAAAAATATGAAATGATCGCGTTTAATTTTCCTGAAAAAGCGAAAATAATCCGTGGCCTTTTTTGTCACTAAAGTGTATTTGGTATTTTCTTTCATAAAAAAACCGGAGCCTGAATGGTCATACTCCGGGAGGTTAATTTTGTTTCAATAAAATTGAAATAAACTACTTGGTCTGGCCTACCTCGGTTATGTCCACAACAATAGCACTCTTTTCAACGGTAATTTTCACTTGTCCTCCACTAATATCAAGAACCACGGTAGTTTCGTTTACTTCTACTATCTTACCATGGATCCCCCCCAAGGTAACCACTTTCTGGCCTTTTTGAAGTGCTTCCCTGAATTTTTTCTGTTCCTTCGTCTTTTTTGTTTGAGGACGGATAAAGAAAAAATAGAACACGATCAAAATTAAAAACAAGGGCAACATCGACATCCAGCTACTTTCGGATGATTCGGCTGCCTGCAATAAAATAAGCATTAATTTCATAACGAATAAATTTATTTAGTTTAATTATTTTCCGGCATCACAATTTCAGCCTTAATTCTCAATGTAGTAATATTGGGTTGTGTATTGGTTAGTACAGTAATCGTTTTGTTTTGAATTCCTTTGCGTCCACCGCTGTCGAAGGAGGTTTCTATATAATCACTTTTGCCCGGGGCGATGGGTGTTTTCGGGTATTTTCCAACAGTACAACCACAGCTGGTGCTGACCTTCGATATCAACAAATCAGATTGACCGGTATTGGTAAATTTAAACTGATAGGTCACCCTTTCGCCTTGTATAATCCGGCCAAAATCATGCTCTGTTTTTTCAAATTTTATCTGCGGCGAGTCGGTAGCGGATGTTTCCGCTGAACTGGGGTTGTTAACCAAATCGGTGCTCATCTTTTTCGATCCCGAATTGCCACATGATGTGGAAAAAAACACCAAAATCATTAACCAAATCCAATTTTTCATAGTATCACTCCTTTAATTACTTCTGATGATGGTAACTGAACCTTTAAATATATCTGTACTTTTTGCACCATGGCATTCAAGTACATAATAATACACGCCATCAGGAAGGTTATCGCCCTCCCAATCATTTTGATAATTGTTTGATTCAAACACTTTCTTTCCCAATCGGTTAAAAACAACCAACCTCGATTGTTCGTAATAACGCGCTAAAGTTTCGTCCGTAACTTTTCCTTTGTTATCCGCTGTCGTTATCTCAAACTTGTCGTTCGATCCATCTCCATTGCCCGGGCTAAAGACATTTGGGATAAACAACTCTACAGGTTTTACCGTAACCTGAGTCGAATAGGTAGTATCACAGCCCTGAGGGTTGACGACTTTAAGAAAGGTGTAAAATTCACCAACACTGTTGTACTTGTAGGTGGGCTCATCTAATTCGGAAGAAAAAACAGTATCACCCTCCATAATTTCCCAGGAATGGGTCGTTAACGGAATACTGTCAACAGAAAGGTTATCAAACGAATAGGTAATCAAAGGGTTTTGAAGGTAAACGGTATCACCCGGATCCGTAAAAATTTCGATGACCGGATTCGGATATGCCCTGGTATAAAACGTGTCGCGGGCCATACAACCAAAATTGTCCATTACCATAATGGCATAGTTTTGATGGGCTTTCAATCCAATGGCGAGCGAAGAATCCCCGGGAGCCAGTTGAAGGGGAAACACATCCCAAACATAGTGATACTCATCGGGCTGGAATGCTCCGGAGGCTGTAGCCTTCACCTTGGCATTTCTCCCATTGGTCGTATCTCCGTTAGTACAAGTCAGCTGGAGCTGAAAAAATTCAATTTGGATGAGAGGACGAACACTTACTCCAAACAATTCACTCGGGCAGGTATCGTTGGTAAGGGTATCAATAACAATAACCCGAAAGGTAGTACTATCCTGCAATTGCAGACCCAATATCGATTCATTGCCTACCGAAACAAAACCACTTCCCTCCTGACGTTGCCAGTCGAACACTTGGTTTGGCCCTTCGAAAACACTTAATTCAAAATAGGTCCCCGGACAAACCGGCATTGGCGTATCAATGGAAATTTCACAATACACTTCTGCTTTTGCAGAAAAGGCAAATATTACCAAAGCGAAACTAAAAACAACTTTAAAGGCGCTATATATGCTTCGTTTTATGGTCATAAAAATGTCCGGCTAATGGTTGAAAAATGCGGTGCAAAGGTAGTAAAATATATTTTCAGGGTTCATGGTTAAGCGTTTCAGAAAATTCCTGAGTCGAGCATCACCAGGGTACAATGCTCAACAACTTCAATTCCAGCAGCTTTGCATTTCTTTGCAAATTCCGTATTTTCAGTGGCCGGATTAAAAATCACGCGTTTTGGATGCAGGTTGATTACATACTGATAATATTCCTGTTGGTTGAACGGGTTCAGGTAAATGGTGACAGTATGGATGTCCCTAAAGTCAGGGAATCCAGTCTCAATAACCACTTCTCCCACCCGGCCCGGTTTAAGCCCGATAGAGACAACCGGATGTCTATTGGCGATCAACAGCTTAATCGCCTTATATGAATAACGTTCAGGTTTTAAACTTCCCCCAAGTACCAACGTTTTTTTTGTCATAAAGTAAGAATTATCACAGCTTTGTCATCTGCTACGGCAAAGATAACACTATTCAGTAAACGACCTTTTAATGATTTTATTTTTTAAATAATGGGTTAATAATCAGTCATCCTGTCAGGAAATAAAATTTTCTACGCCATAACTTCCGAAAACAATCTTGTTTTCTATTTGGTTTCGGATTTGTTGCACCAAAAAAGAAAGAAAAATGTTTGAATCTATTTCAGAAAAAAAAATATAAAATGAATTTAAATCAATTCACCATCAAATCGCAAGAGGCCATCCAGAAAGCCCGGGAGATTGCTGTAAGTCATCAGAATCAGGCCATTGAAAACATCCACCTGCTTCGTGGAATCATCGAATCTGATGAAAATGTGACTCCGTTTTTGCTCAAGAAATTGAATGTAAATTTCCCCGTATTTTCACAAGCTGTTGTCAAAATCATCGAATCACTCCCAAAAGTAAGTGGTGGGGAACCATATTTTTCCAATGAGGCCACCCAGGTTCTAAATTCCGCGCGTAAATACCTCAAAGAGTTCAATGACGAATTTATCTCTATCGAACATCTCTTACTGGCTCTGCTCCAGGAGAAAAGTACCGCACAGACCCTATTAAAAGACAATCAGGTCAATAAAAATGACTTGATTGCAGCCATCAAACAATTACGCAAGGGCGCAACGGCCAACAGCCAAAGTGCTGAAGACCAGTATAACGCCTTGAGCCGCTATGGGAAAAACCTCAACGACCTGGCCAACTCAGGCAAGCTCGATCCTGTCATCGGTCGGGATGATGAAATCAGGCGCGTGCTGCAAATTCTATCACGTCGCACAAAAAACAACCCCATCCTCATCGGCGAGCCGGGAGTGGGTAAAACAGCCATCGCAGAAGGGCTGGCGCACCGCATCGTGAATGGCGACGTGCCTGAAAACTTAAAATCAAAGTTGATCTTTTCATTGGATATGGGGTCGTTGATCGCAGGAGCCAAATATAAAGGGGAATTTGAGGAACGACTGAAAAGTGTCGTTAAGGAAGTGATTGGTTCTGATGGGGAAATCATCCTGTTCATCGATGAAATACATACCCTGGTTGGAGCCGGACAATCAGAAGGTGCCATGGATGCAGCCAACATCCTCAAACCTGCTCTGGCCAGGGGAGAATTGCGCGCCATCGGAGCTACCACATTAAAAGAATACCAAAAGTTCTTCGAAAAAGACAAGGCCCTGGAACGCCGGTTTCAAATCGTGTTGATAAATGAGCCTGATACCATTTCAGCTATTTCGATCCTGAGGGGATTGAAAGAACGCTATGAAAACCACCACAAGGTGAGGATCAAAGACGAAGCTATCGTGGCCGCCGTAGAGTTGTCGCAACGCTATATCACCGACCGGTTTTTGCCCGACAAGGCCATCGACCTGATTGATGAAGCAGCTTCCAAATTAAAATTGGAAATCAACTCACTGCCCGAAGAGTTGGAGACCTCAGACCGCCGGGTACGCCAGCTTGAAATCGAGAAAGAAGCCATCAAACGCGAAAATGATCAATTCAAGCTGGAAACTATAAACAAGGAGTTGGCTAACCTAAATGAAGTCCGTACCGACCTGCGTGCCCGTTGGCAGGCTGAAAAAGATCTGGTCGATAAAATCCAGATGAAAAAAATTGACATCGAGTCATTAAAACTAGAAGCAGAACGCGCCGAAAGGGATGGAGATTATGGCCGTGTAGCTGAGATTCGTTATGGAAAACTACAACAGGCGCAGGCCGATACCGATGCCTACAAAGCACAGCTGGTAACACTTCAGGGTGACAAACCACTCATCAACGAAGAGGTAGGCGCAGAAGATATTGCTGACATCGTAAGCAAATGGACCGGTATACCTGTAAGCAGGATGTTGCAAAGCGAACGCGAAAAACTACTGTCTCTGGAAGCCGAGTTGCATACCCGTGTGGTTGGACAGGAAGATGCCATCTCTGCCATTGCTGACGCCATCAGAAGAAGCCGTGCCGGTTTGCAGGATGAAAAGCGCCCCATTGGTTCCTTTATTTTTCTCGGGACAACCGGTGTGGGAAAAACAGAGCTCGCCAAGGCCCTGGCTGACTTCCTCTTTAACAACGAAAACGCCATGGTGCGGATTGATATGTCAGAATACCAGGAAAGACATTCTGTTTCACGCCTTGTTGGTGCACCTCCCGGGTATGTGGGATACGACGAAAGCGGTCAACTGACTGAAGCCGTGCGCCGCAAACCATATTCGGTGGTCCTTCTCGATGAAATCGAGAAAGCCCATCCGGATGTATTTAACATACTCCTTCAGGTTCTGGATGATGGAAGACTGACAGATAATAAAGGTCGTTTGGTGGATTTTAAAAATACCATCATCATCATGACCTCGAACATCGGATCACATATCATCCAGGAAAATCTATCCGGTTTAACCGAGAGCAATATGGAAGAGGTGGAAGAAAAAACACGCAAAGAAGTTTTCAGCCTGCTTCGCCAAACCATCCGTCCCGAGTTTTTAAACCGGGTAGACGAAATCATCATGTTTAAACCATTGACAAAAAACGAAATCAGGGAAATCGTCACTCTTCAGTTTAAAGGTGTACAGAAGATGCTGGAGAAAAACAACATCCACATCACCCTCACCGATTTGGCTGCCGATAGATTAGCTGAGATTGGCTTTGACCCACATTTTGGTGCACGTCCCCTGAAAAGGGTTATCCAACGCGAGGTGCTGAATGAACTCTCTAAAATGATCCTTGCCGGAAAACTCAATAGCAGCGATCATATCCTTGTAGATGCTGAAGGAGATAAGCTGGTGTTCAGGAATAAATAAAAGAAAAGTGCGATAATTCATTGATCAATGCTGTCATGTCGAGGGAAGCGCAGCGATGAGACATCCCCCAAACACTACCCTGTCATGTCGAGGGAAGCGCAGCGACGAGACATCCCCTCCTGCATCATCGAAATGAACAGACAATTGCTTTAGGGAGAATCTGAAACAACGATGTTGTTTTACATTAAGCTATCTATACATTAAACCTAATATTCATAATATCGCCATCTTCCACCACATAATTCTTGCCTTCCACATGGAATTTACCCGCCAGCTTAACCGCTGATTCACTTTTGTATTGGATGTAGTCGGCATACTTCATCACTTCGGCACGAATAAATCCCCTTTCAAGGTCGCTGTGAATAACACCAGCCGCCGCCGGGGCTTTCATACCCTTTTTAATGGTCCAGGCCCGGATTTCCTTTGGTCCCACGGTAAAAAAAGAATGAAGGTTCAGCTGATCGTAAGCCGCACGAACCAATTTGTTTACACCAGGTTCTGATAAGCCGGCATCCTCCAGGAAGGCTTTCCTATCTTCAATATCTTCCAATTCAGCAATCTCAGCTTCCAGCTCGCCGGCAATAACCAACATAAGGCTGTTTGATCCTTCGAGTTGTTTTTTCACCTGTTCAACATACTTATTGCCACTAATCGCTGAAGCGGCATCCACATTACACACATAAATAACCGGCTTGGCTGTTAACAGCAACATATCCTGTATCACATAGGTATCATCCTCGCCCACAGGTGCAGTACGGGCATTGCCAAAATTTTCCAGGTAGCCTTTATAGACTTCCAGGATTTCGAGTGCTTTTTTTGCCTCCTTATCACCGGTTTTTACCAATTTTTCGGTACGTAGTATTTTTCGGTTTACGAGATCAAGATCACGTACCTGAAGTTCAAAATCAACGATGTCCATATCCCGGGCAGGGTCCACAGATCCTTCAATATGGGGCAGGCTTTCATCATCAAAACAGCGTAACACATGAATAATGGCATCCGTTTGCTGGATATCGGCCAGAAATTTATTTCCCACACCCTCTCCTTGGCTTGAACCTTTGGCCAGACCAGGAACGTCCACAATTTCTACTGTTGCCGGAATTAATTTCTCTGAATGCTCCAGAGCATCAAGGGCATCCAGTCTCGGATCGATTACATCCACCACTCCAATGTTGCTTTTTGTCGCGCTAAAAGCATAACTGGAGCTTTCTGCTTTGGTATTCGACATGCAATTAAAAATAGTTGTTTTTCCTGTATTGGTCAGCCCAATGATTCCGCAGTTTAGCGCCATAGCGTACTCCTATTATATATACTGAATTACAATGTGTTATAATTGCTTTTTACTTTTAAAAGCGTGCGCAAAGATAAAACAAAAAGCCCGGCATAAATTCTTTGCCGGTATAATTTTAGTTTTCAAATAATTGTTGTAATTTTGCGCCCGTTTTTAAGGTATCCGGGATTTGATCAGGAAATCTGAATCAGATTCATAAAAACATTAATATCAAATGTCTAACCAGTTTCAAAACCGCAAGTACCGGATGGTCGGCAATGAAACACAAGTATTATTACATGTCAGTAGAAGAAAAAAAACTCTCTGAATCTTCCGAACCGGAAGTAAAAACCGCTGTAGTTGAAGAAACCTCAGCCCCTGAAGCGCAAGTAGAATCACAAGATGTTATTGAAGATGCTCCAATTGAAGTTGTTGAAGATGTTCCTGTTGAAGTAGCTGAAGAAACCCCTGCTGAAGTAGTTGAAGAAACACCTGTTGAAGTAGTTGCTAAAGTTTCGAAAAAAGAAGTGGAAGAAACAACCACCCTTTTGCATGATGAAGTTAAAGAAAAACAAGTTCAGGTTCCAGGTGTATTCGACTGGGATTCCATTGGAAAGAAACAAGATCATTATTCCTTCACCGAACGTGAAAAACTGGAGGACATATACAGCAATACTTTAAGCTCAATAACAGAGCATGAAGTGATTGATGGTACAGTTGTTGGAATCACCTCACGGGAAGTTGTCATCAATATTGGATACAAATCCGATGGCGTGGTTCCATTCAATGAATTCAGATACAATCCAAAATTGAAAGTAGGCGACAAAGTGGATATTTATGTTGAGAATCAGGAAGACGCTACGGGTCAGATGATTCTTTCTCATAAAAAAGCACGCACACTCAAATCATGGGATCGCATCAATACCGCGCATGATAACGATGAAATCATCAACGGTTATGTTAAATGCCGAACCAAAGGTGGTTTAATTGTGGATGTATTTGGCATCGAAGCCTTTTTACCAGGTTCACAAATCGATGTTAAACCAATTCGCGACTACGATGTTTATGTTGACAAAACCATGGAGTTTAAGGTCGTTAAAATCAACCACGATTATAAAAACGTAGTTGTTTCGCACAAAGCCCTTATAGAGGACGAACTCGAGCAACAACGTTCAGAAATTATAGCCAAACTCGAAAAAGGTCAGGTACTTGAAGGAACAGTCAAAAACATCACATCATACGGGGTATTTATCGACTTGGGTGGCGTAGATGGTTTGGTCCATATTACCGACTTGTCATGGGGACGTATAAAACACCCTGAAGAAGTGGTAGAACTCGACCAAAAACTGAAAGTCGTGATCCTCGATTTCGATGAAAACAAGAAACGCATTGCACTTGGATTAAAACAATTGACCCCCCACCCATGGGATTCTCTCGATACAGAACTTAAGGTAGGTGATAAAATTAAAGGCAAGGTAGTGGTATTGGCTGATTACGGAGCATTCGTTGAGATCACCACCGGCGTTGAAGGTCTTACTCACGTAAGTGAAATGTCATGGTCGCAACACCTGCGGACTGCTCAGGATTTCCTCAAAGTAGGAGACGAAGTAGAGGCCGTTATTTTGACGCTCGATCGCGAAGAAAGAAGAATGTCGCTGGGCATGAAACAACTGATGCCTGATCCATGGAGTAGTATCCGCGATAGATATCCCGTAGGATCGAAACACAAGGCTTCGGTGCGTAACTTTACCAACTTTGGTATATTTGTTGAAATTGAAGAAGGTGTCGATGGACTGATACATATCAGCGACTTGAGCTGGTCGAAAAAAATCAAACATCCTGCCGAGTTTACTAAAATTGGTGAAGAAATCGAAGTAATTGTTTTGGATGTTGATGAAGAAAACCGCCGTTTAAGTCTGGGTCACAAACAGCTGGAAGAAAATCCTTGGGATATTTTTGAAGGTGTTTTTACCCTTGATTCTGTCCACCAGGGAACTGTTACGGCCATTCACGATAAGGGTGCTGTTGTATCCCTTCCTTATGGTGTTGAAGGATTTGTTCCAACACGTCATCTAAAAAAAGAAGACGGATCCAACATCAAAGCTGATGAATCGATCGATTTCCAAGTAATCGAATTTTCGAAAGAAAACAAAAAGATCATTTTGTCGCACTCAAGGTTGTTTGAAGAAGATCAAAGAGCTGCCAAGGTGAAAGAAGTAGAAACTGCAAAAGCTGAGGATCAGAAAACACAGCGCACCATGAAAAAAGTAACCGAAAAATTGGAAAAAACCACTTTTGGTGACTTGGATGTGCTTGCCAACTTAAAAACAGATCTTGAAAAAGAAGAAAAAGCTGACAAAGTTAAATAAGCCGATTCTTTTATCTCTCAAAATCCTTCCCGAAACGGGAAGGATTTTTTTTTGCTTTGCTCTTCCACTGGTCATGTAAAACACTAATTTTGATTCATGAGTAAATTTCAGCCTTTTTCTGTCACCATATTAGGAAACAGTTCAGCCGCCCCTACTAACAACCGCAACCTGACAGCCCAGTTAGTAACATATGAAAACCGGCGCTTCCTGATCGATTGTGGAGAAGGCACCCAGAACCGCTTTGTACAATTACATGTGAAACAAACGAATATGGATCAGATAATGATCAGTCATTTGCATGGAGATCATTTTTATGGCCTGTTTGGCTTAATATCAACTCTGCACTTATTTGGAAGAGAAAAGCCTCTGACTATTTACGCCCCGGCAGCACTTGAAGCCCTCCTTAAGGAAGTATTCAGGGTTTCGGACACCAGGATTAACTTCCCTATTGAGTTTGTTGCCCTGGAAGACTTTATAAGCGAATCCTTGATAAACGATGAACAATTAAATATAAAATGCTTCCCGGTAAATCACCGAATCCCCACCTGGGGATTTAAATTTACCGAACAGCCAAAACGCAGAAAGATAAAGAAAGACTTTATCGAGCAATACCGACCCACCATTCTTCAAATTAAAGCGATAAAATTGGGCGAAGGATTCAATACAAGCCATGGGCATAATTTATTGCACAAAGATATCACCGGGGAAGCTCCATCAATTAGATGCTACGCCTACTGTGCCGATACGGCCTTTTATGAACCCATCATCAACGAAATTCAACACGCTAATTTAATCTACCACGAGGCTACATTTGATAGCACGTTGGAACAACTTGCAGCAGAAAAATTCCACTCCACAGCACGCCAGGCCGCCTTGGTGGCGCAAAAAGCAAAAGTCGGCAAATTATTGATCGGCCACTTCTCAGCCCGTTATAAAGACCTCAACCCGTTACTTCTCGAAGCCCGCGAAATATTTCATGAAACTTACCTTAGCGAAGAAGGCACTTGTTATCAAATTGAATAACAATTAAAAACATTATCGAGCAAGCCTCCTGCCAACTGGTGTTAACATGTGCATGCGATTTATCAAATGGCCATAAGCGGATGCTTGCTATATCAATCATTCTGTTCCGAAAAACATGACGAAAAAAAAACCCACCCTCGACCGGGCGGTCTTTAGGGTGGGCCCAATTATGAAAAACAAACAAAACAAGCACTGCAAATATACAATGTATTTTCAATCCTGTCAACAAATCTTTGGTTTTTTTTAACACTTTTTTAAATTATTTTCTTCTTCGCTGGATGACAGATATTTAGCTCATAAAAAAATATAACTTTAAATTGAGGTTGATTCATCAGGGCGCTCCAATATCTTGTTTCGCTACCGTGTATCGAAACAAGAGAGTTTCATCTACGGACCAGTCGGTTGTATAAGTTGGTCAGGGCCGTAATACTTTAAACAATCCATTTTCATCGAGCTTTATAATGGTAGATGGCTTTACCGAGCGCACCCTGTCGCGAAAGGCTTCCACTACATAATCAACCTGATGGATAATAGCCGGATTGATATCCTCAAAAAGTGTGGCTGTGGGCTGCCCCGCTAAATTAGCTGAGGTGGACACAAGAGGCCGATCAAGAAGTCGCAGCACTTCACTGCAATATTCGCCGCTCACAATCCTGATGGCAATAGTCCCATCTTTCGCAATGACATTTCTCGCCAGGTTTTTTGCACCCGAATAAACAATGGTGAGGGGCGATCTTGAATTGGCCAGTAGGTCATATGCAAGAGGCGGAACGTTTTTTAAATATTTCTCAAGTTTTTCAACCGTGTCAAGCAAAATGATCATGCTTTTGCTTTCTTCACGTCCCTTGATCTTGAATATTCGTTGTACGGCTTTGGCATTGGTGGCATCACAGCTAATTCCCCATATTGTATCCGTTGGAATAAGTAGCACCTTCCCCTTGCGAAATAGTTCAACTGATTTAAGTATTTCCTCCTGCAAATTCATCCCACAAAATTAACAAGGATTTGTTTAGGTAGGTAGTGTTTGAATTAATTGTTTTATTAATATGGTGGTGGCACATTCAAAATGCTTCTCCGGACATGAATGAAACCCATGCAATCCACAGGGACGGCAGCTTAAAGGTTTACTTGTTTGTACTACCAGGGAATTATCTGATCGCGGGCCAAATCCAAATTCAGGAATGGTTGAGCAATAAACTGCCGTGACCGGCGCATTCATGGCAGATGCAAAATGCATGGGTGCCGAATCGTTCACATAATTCATGGCTGCATCTTTCATCAAGGCGGCCGATTGCAAAAAGGTAAGCTTCCCTGCCAGGTTAAGGCTGTTTGCATGTCCTGAATCCATCATTATTTGAGCACATAAGTTGGTCTCCTTTCCTGAACCTAACAGATAAATTACCAAATCCTTATCAATCGCTTTTATAAAGTCGATCCATTTATCGTTGGGCAGCTGTTTGGTAAACCACAATGAACCCGGTGAAATAGTAATATAACGACGAGTTTTGTATTGACTTACTTTTGCATAATCAAGTTGTGTTGGATACAATTTAACAGGATAACCGACCGAATCATCGGTGACATGTTCAATAAGCTTCAGGTTACGCTCCGCTTCATGTATCAGAAATGATTGTTTCCCAATTACATGCTTAATTCGATGGTTAAAAAACAAAGCGAGGGGATTCTTACTAAATCCCACGGTGCTTTTTGCCTGAGAAGTAATGGTGATTAATCCTGATGAGGCGAATCTTTGTGCGTTTACAATTAAATCGTATCGCCTGGCGCGAAATAACCGAATCAACTCAATTAAATGTGTATATTTTTTCTCCTTTTTGTTCCAAACGATTATTTGATGAAGATATGGGTGATAACGCAAGACTT
The DNA here is from genome assembly GCA_002771745.1 of Bacteroidetes bacterium CG18_big_fil_WC_8_21_14_2_50_41_14. Lineage (GTDB taxonomy): Bacteria > Bacteroidota > Bacteroidia > Bacteroidales > F082 > UBA6244. Next base: position 14,432 of record PCUL01000043.1, on the reverse strand, counting down.
CTTCATAGCCATACTTGAGTAAAAAATCGATTTTGGCCGTTGGATAAAACCGGTGTAACTTTTCGATGACCGGTGTGCCTAAAATGACATCCCCCAGCGAAGCAGTTTGTATAATCAGTATTCTTTTCAATTGCTTTTTTTGCAAAATTAATGAAAGATGAATCCCCGCTATGCTTCAATAGCACAAATCAGCAAAATTGCATTATTGAGTCCGGTCTAAAAAGGTGAATCATGAAAATAATTGAAAATCAGTTTTCACCCCTCCCGATATTGACATCGGGACTAAAGGGAGTTCTGATTTTCAGCCACTTCACCTTTAGGGGATTCCTGCCTGCCGGTAGGCAGGGAGGGGTAAAAGTGGCTGAAATCGTTCAATTACCTTTTTAGACCGGACTCATTATTTAGAATTGATTTTAATTTTCTGATCCTGAACCAGGATGTATATAAGTTACTATTTTTACGCTTCCGATTTATATTGCACATAAAAGTTACGAAATATGATCAGTTTGGAAACAACTTACATGGGATTAAAACTTAAAAACCCGATTATTGTCGGCAGTTCAGGATTAACAAATTCAGTTGACAACGTAATTGAGCTCGAAAAAAACGGAGCCGGTGCTGTGGTATTGAAATCTCTATTCGAAGAACAAATCCTTTTTACTTCAAGCAAAACATTTGAAGAAGGCGATTTTACCAATTACTATCCCGAAGCCCAGGATTACATCCACCATTACCACAAAGAAAACGAGCTCAATATTTATCTGAACCTGATTAAAGATTGTAAGAAGAACGTCAGCATTCCGGTTATAGCCTCCATCAACTGTATTTCTGACAGCGAATGGATGGATTTTGCCGTACGTATCGAGCAGGCCGGAGCAGATGCACTGGAACTCAACGTGTTCGTTTTACCCTCTAACCTGGAGAAAAACAGCATCGAAAACGAAAAGGTATATTTCGACATCGCCAACAAAATAACCTCCCTGGTCAAAATTCCTGTAGCACTGAAACTGAGTTATTATTTCTCGAGCCTGGCCAAATCCATGACCATGTTAAGTTGGACCAATATCAAAGGATTGGTGCTTTTTAATCGGTTCTACTCACCCGACATCGACATCAACCAACTGGAAATAACAAGTTCTAATATATTCAGTTCACCCTCTGATTTGTCGCTCTCTCTTCGTTGGGTAGCGATGCTTTCGGATGTTGTGAAATGTGATATAGCCGCCTCTACCGGCGTACACGATGGTACTGCTGTGATTAAACAATTATTGGCCGGTGCCAGAGTAGTACAAATTGCCTCTGTGCTTTACAAAAAGGGATTCAAGGAAATCAACATCATGCTGATGGAAATTGAAAGTTGGATGAAGAAAAAAGACTTCAAAACCATTGATGATTTTAGGGGAATCATGAGCATTAAAAACTCCAATAACACAGCTTCCTGGGAACGCGTTCAGTTTATGAAATATTTTTCGGGAATTGAATAGTTGGGGAGGGGAAGTTAAAAGTTAAAATTAAAAGTTAAAATTAAAAGTTAAAAGTTACCTGCCTGCCGATTCACCTGCCGAAGGCAGGAGGCATGGAGGCATGGAGGCATGGTAAGCAGGCAAGTTTAAAATTAAAAAATTAACTGAGGCAGTAGGTTGATCAATTAACGAACCAATTAAATTCCCTGCAGGGAATTCCTGTCTTATACATTTTTCGTACTTTGGTCAAAAAATTAGTCCAATTGAAACACCCGGGGTTTATACTTCTTGTTTTCCTGCTAGTATTATTCTGTGTTTTTGCCATTCCGGCAAAGGCTCAACTTATGAATCATTACTGGACATTAAATTTCAACTCAGAGTCCTCGCTTCTTTCAGGTGCTGTTGTTGCAGGAGATGCTGGTAATGCCTCCATTTATTTCAACCCGGCCACCATTTCTGAAATTGAAAAAGGATCGAACCTTTCGTTTGCTGCCAGCCTTTTTTCATGGGGGATATATTCTTATCGAAATGCATTGGGCGATGATATTCACCTGAATGGAACTAATTTCAATGTAATTCCTCAGTTTTTATCCTATAGTGTCAGAAGCAACGACAGCAAACTTAGTTTTGCACTTACTGCCATAACACGGCTAAAAGAAAATATCAACCTCAACTACTACAACTCCCGGGCTCTTGATATCCTGCTCGAAATTCCCGGAAAAGAGAACTACAGTACATCCTATGGTTATGAGTTAAATTTCATCGACAATTGGATTGGCATGGCAGGTTCGTATGATATTTCCAGACATTTTAAAGTAGGAGCCAGTTTATTTGTCTCTATCGCACAACTCAATTATAAAAATCAATACTCAGCAGTAGCTTTTTCACCTTCCGACACACTCTGGGTGAATGGAGTTCCAAACCCTTCGTTTGTTGCCGAAAGCAGCTACAATGAATCGTACCGATTTAACCACGTCAGGTTAATAGGCAAATTGGGATTTTCTTATGTCGCCGATCGATGGAGGTTCGGACTCAACATTACTACCGAATCGTTTCCACTGTTCTCAGTTAAAAATGAAGCGCTTCGTACACAGCGTGTGAGCGACATCACCAATCCCGAAAACGGGGAATTTTTGAATGGGTACATGATCACCAATGGATTGATAGGCAATGATGTGAATACAAGTCTCAAATACCCCAGGTCAGTTTCTGCCGGTTTTATCTATGACGTCAAGAAAGGAAAAAAAAGGCTGTATTTTACGGTGGAATACTTCTCAAAAATTGAACCCTACCGCATGGTGGATGCACCCATACGAGATGATATTACCTCCTCAATCGTTTATGACAGACTAAAAAACAAAGATTGGCTTTCGGTAGCAGATGCCTCTAACCAGGTTGTCAATCTCGCCGTAGCTTATCGGTGGCGGTTAAAAAATGACCTGTTGTTTCTGAATGGATTCAGAACCGATTTTAATAATGTAAAGTATGTTAATTATGGCGATTTGAATGACCTGAACAAAATCAATACCACCAATTTCGATATTTATCACTATACGGCCGGTTTTCAGTTTCTGGTGCTTAAAAAATATCAGCTGATCGCGGGAGGAGAGTTATCGTTCGGATATGATACCCACCTGGAACAGGTAGCAAATTTTACCAACCCGGTAGAATACGATCCCATCGATAACCGGATTTTGCAAGGTCCATTGAAAAACGACATGAGCATCTATTATTTTGGCTTTAACGTATATTTAGGCATCACTTTGAATTTTCAGGGAAAACGCCAGGGAAGAACAGAAACCATACAATAATTTGAACTTTTTTCTCCGTTGACCGGTATCGGAAAAATACTAGCTTTGCTGTTAAGAACACCATTGATCAGATGTTTTTCAGGGAATATCTTTTTATTCATCACTAAAAGCACCAAATATGACCAGATTTTTACTCTTGACTGCTGTTTCGATTATTATGGGTGTTGGGGCATTCTCTCAACAGCAAATAAACAATCCCGGATTTGAAACATGGGAGGATGTAGGTATCGGGACTGACGAACCTACCCATTGGAGCTCAATAAAAACCAGCGACAACATCAATTTAAACCCTTTGGCTCCCGTGGTTTGGGAAAAGAGTACCGATGCCCATTCGGGACAATACAGTTTGAAACTCTTCAATGTAAGCACCTTTGGTATTGTCGCCACAGGAACAATCACCAACGGACAAGTCCACTCCGACTTTAATCCAAACCTGGGATATGTGTTTACCAATGTTGAAAACGACCTCTTTCATACGGCTTTCGACCAACGGCCCGATAGTTTAACCGGATGGTTTAAGTGCAACCCTGCAGAAGGGGATTTTGGTACTGTGAAATTTGTTCTTCACAAAGGCTATTTGAAATTACCGGGCGATGAAGCAAACCTCATTGCCACCGCATATTATGAGCTTCCCCATGTCGTGGTAACTACCTGGACACGCTTTTCGGTTCCATTTAACTATGTTTCAGAAGAAACCCCTGAATATTTTTTAAGTGTGATCACATCAGGCAACGGTGTTGATGCACTTGATGGAAGTGAAGTCTGGTATGATGATTTTGCCTTCGTGTACAAATCAAGTGATATTGATGAAAATTCCATCCATTATTTCTTTGCTTCTCAATATGAGAATACCCTACATGTTGAACTCGATGATATCCCTGCCCGTTATTACCAGTTGAGCATCCTAAATACGAATGGCCAGGTCATTTTCAACCAAAAAGCCGAGTCAGGAAACCGCATTGAAATCAATACAGACCAAATTAATTCAGGTTTGTATATTATGGTAGCTCAGTATAATAGGCAAGTGATCACCCGTAAAATCATTCTTCATTAACAAATAGCTCATGATTGCAAGGGCGAATTATTGCATATCGAGGCTTTTCTATCTCAGGCATAACATCAACCTGTTTATCCGGGTAAGGATTATTCTGCTTATGATGATGCTGGGGGTTTTCGACTTTGCTTCCGGTCAACAAAACACGGTGTTTAGCGGCAGGGTCGTTGATAAATACACCAAAGAGTCGCTCATTGGCGCCAATATTTACCTTAAAAAAGACATGGGCATAGGCTCGGTAAGCGATTTTAACGGATATTTTGCCATACCAGTTGCATCGGGCGAGTATCAGTTTATTGTTTCGTTCACAGGTATGAAATCGCAGACCATTGAAGTAGATGCAACGACAAATGAAATCCCTTTTAGAGTTGTGGAGATGGAACCCTTCAGTACCCAATTCGATGAAGTCGTGGTACGTGCCGGACGTTTTGACAAAAGGCTGGAAGATCAGACTGTCTCCATTGAGGTGATTAAACCCAGGTTAATCGATGCACGCAATACCACATCTATTGAAACCATACTTGATATGGTACCCGGTCTGACCATCCTTGACGAAGAGCCTCAAATCAGAGGAGGCAGTGGGTTTACTTTTGGCGTGGGCAGCAAAGTGGCTGTTTTTATCGACAATTTACCTGTGATATCAGGCGATGCAGGCAAACCCGACTGGTCGTTGATCCCGGTAGAAAACATCAAACAAATTGAAGTGGTTAAAGGTGCCGCCTCGGTGTTATCCGGTTCCTCTGCCCTGAGTGGAGCCATCTATATTCGCACCAACTATCCTGACATTCAGCCAAAGACAAAGATTAAAACATACGCCGGTTGGATGTCGCCACCTCAGTCGCCTGCAAGCCGGTGGTGGGAAGGTGTGAATTATTCCAGTGGAGTTAGTTTTCTGCATTCACGGCAACTGGGCAACGGACATACCGATTTGGTTATTGGTGGCATGTTTTCTTCCGATAAAAGCTATCTGGGAGCTCCAAGACCAGGGCCTCTGGTTATCGACTCCGTGCCTATAAACGACAACCAAATGCAAAACCGCAAAGCACGGATCAATTTCAACTTCAGGCGCAGATCGAACAAAATCACAGGATTACATTTTGGTCTAAATGGAAATTTCATGGCCAAAAAAGCAAGTACTGTCTTTGCCTGGCTTGATGACACCATCAACTTTTACAGAGCCTATCCGGGAGCCGTTTTGTTATCGGACAACATCACATTCTATCTTGATCCTTATATCAACTTTTATTCTTCCCTCGGGTTGAAGCACGAATTTTCGAACCGTGTTTTGTACAGCGACAACAAGGCAAACAATGACCAGAGCACCAAATCGTTGTATATATATAATGCTTACCAGTTTAGTAAAAGTTTCAGTAATCTTGGAAACCTGGATTTTATTGGAGGAGTCACCAGTCAGTACACACGTTCCTACGCGAATATGTATGAAGCTTCCGGAGCACCCTTGAACTACCTTTGGAATCTTTCTGTTTTTATGGAAGTTGAAAAAAAATTCGGCGATGCCCTCAACTTGTCAGGAGGAATCAGGATGGAAAATTATCAACTTAATGATTCCATCACCGATACGAAACCAATTTTGCGCGTTGGAGCCTCCATCAAACTTGGACAAGAAACCTATCTAAGAACCTCACTGGGACAAGGGTATCGATTTCCAACCATCACTGAAAGATATATCCGTACTACCGTTGGCTCATTTGGTGTCTTCGACAATCCTGATTTGAAATCCGAAACCAGCTGGAACTCAGAAATTGGCATCAAGCAGGGATTTAAATTTAAAAACTATTATGGTTATCTCGACATGGCCTTGTTTTACCAGGAATATGACAACACCATTGAATATTTATTTGGGTTTTGGGATTCAACCTATACCTTCGCACCCGCAGGGTTTAAATTCGTCAATACCGGAAAATCAAAAATCACAGGAATCGATATCAGTTTGAACGGACAAGCCAGGTTTGGCAAATATTACGAAATCAACACCATGTTTGGCTATACTTATGTGATGCCGGTAACCCTGCAACCGGATTATATATTTGCTCATGATTTTAATCCGGGCGGTCAGACTGAATTCTCATATGAGAGTTCGAGCGTTAATCCGTCAAAACGAATCCTCAAATACCGCTATCTTCATACACTCAAAGCCGATATTGAGTTTGTGTATAAAAACCTAAGTGTGGGAAGCAGCGTGCGATTTTTTAGCAAAACCGATAACCTGGACAGGGCCATATTCGATTTCGAGGATGCAACGGTCAGTACGGGGGGCACCATGCAACCCATCTTGTACCGCAACTATTACGAGCATCACAACAACGGAAATGTTATTGTTGATGCACGGATCAGCTATAAATGGATGATTCGGCACGAATTTGCCCTCATCAGCTCTAACCTGCTTAACCGGATGTATTCGCTGAGACCTTTAAAGGCAGAGCCCATGCGGAATATCACTTTTCAGTATATTTTAAACCTGTAGCGAGCCTTCCCGGGATGATTATAGTATGCTTACGTGTTAATTCTTGTTAACAATCGATTGCAACAATGCAAGCTTTATTAAAATGAAGCGTGAATTTCCTGATATTTTTATACTTTTGTCATTCTGTTAATTAAATCTAAATAAACATGCCACACTATCAGGTCAGGGGACAAATTCCGGCGAAAAGACACACTATTTTCAGAAAGCCCGATGAAAGCCTTTACTCCGAAGAATTGGTTTCATCGGAAGGTTTTTCAGACATCTATTCCATTATCTATCATGAATTTCCTCCAACACAGGTAACTGGTATTGATTTGCCTATCGAAGCAAGTCCTGAAATTGCGGTTGATAAAAATATGCAACACCGAAGTTTTAAAGGATTCGACTTGCCTGAAGAGGATGATTATTTGAAAAGCCGACAAGTTGTTCTTTTTAATCAGGATGTACAGATTATTCTGGCCGCCCCGAAAAAATCGATGGGTGACTGGTTTTTTAAAAATGCCCAGGCAGATGAGATGATCTTTGTCCACAAAGGAAGCGGCATATTGGACACGATCTATGGAGAATTGCCATTTCATGAAGGCGACCACGTGATTATACCAAGAGGCACCATTTACCAGCTCACCTTTGCTCACGAACACAACCGGCTGTTCATTGTCGAATCGATGTCCCCTTTGAATTTCCCAAAAAGATATTTAAACAAATCGGGACAGTTATTGGAGCATAGTCCTTTTCATGAACGCGACATACGCACACCCGAGAAGTTGGTTACTCACCATCAGACGGGCGATTTCAAGGTGATAATCAAGCAACAGCAAACGCTCTTCCCGTACCACTACAAAACCCATCCTTTTGATGCCATTGGCTGGGATGGGTGTCTCTACCCATTTGCATTGTCCATACACGATTTTGAACCCATTACAGGCCGCATTCATCAACCACCTCCCGTCCACCAAACCTTTGAAGCCAACGGTTTTGTGATGTGTGCTTTTGTACCCAGGCTTTACGATTATCATCCTCAATCGGTACCTGCCCCCTATCACCACAGCAACATCGATTCGGATGAAGTGTTATATTACGTAGCAGGTGATTTTATGAGCCGAAACGATATCGAACATGGTCAAATCACACTGCATCCCATGGGAATCACCCATGGACCGCACCCGGGTGCTATCGAACGAAGTATCGGTAAAAAATCGACCGATGAGTTGGCAGTGATGGTTGATACTTTCAAACCCCTGAAACTAACCAAAACAGCTTTGAACCTCGAGATATCTGAGTATTACCTCAGCTGGCTGCACGAATAAATCACGGAAAATAATCGATTAAATTAGACTAAACTGAATAAAAATGACAAATACTGCTGAATTTCTCCCCATTACAGGAACTGATTATGTAGAATTTTATGTTGGCAATGCTAAACAGGCTGCACATTATTATCAATCTGCTTTTGGATTCCAACCGGTTGCTTATGCGGGACTCGAAACCGGACTAAAAGACCGTACTTCCTATGTTGTCCGTCAAGGCAAAATCACCTTTGTACTCACAGCCACCCTTATTCCTGACTCTCCGGTGGCAGAACACCATAAAAAACACGGCGATGGCGTAAAGGTGATTGCGCTAAATGTTGATGATGCCACAAAAGCCTGGGCCGAAACCACCGGACGGGGTGCACGCAGCCATCAGGAGCCTGCAACCATGCAGGATATTCACGGAAAAGTGGTGACTTCTTCCATCTATACCTATGGCGAAACCCTGCACGTGTTTGTAGAACGCAAAGATTACAACGGACCTTTCTTACCAGGATTTATCAAGTGGGAACCCGAATATAAACCCGCAGATACCGGATTATTGTATGTAGATCATATTGTAGGGAATGTGGATTGGGACGAAATGGATAACGTGGCAGGTTTTTACCGCACCGTGATGGGTTTCGATCAATTGATTTCCTTCGACGACAAGGATATCTCCACAGAGTTTACTGCTCTAAAAAGCAAGGTAATGGCCAGTAAAAATCTGAGGATCAAATTCCCCATCAATGAACCGGCTACAGGTTTGAAGAAATCACAAATCGAAGAATACCTCGATTTTTATATCGGTCCGGGACCTCAGCATGTAGCAATGGCCACCAACGACATCCTCGCCACCGTAACCGCACACCGCAAACGTGGTGTTGACTTCCTGCATGTTCCTGACACCTATTATTCAACCGTGACCGAAAGAGTGGGTGAAATTGATGAAGACATGTCCAAATTGATGGAACAACGGGTACTCATCGACCGGGATGAAGATGGCTATCTATTACAATTGTTTACCAAGCCCGTTCAGGACCGGCCCACCTTTTTCTTCGAAATCATCCAAAGAAAAGGAGCCAAATCCTTTGGCAAGGGAAATTTTAAGGCATTGTTCGAGGCCATCGAACTGGAGCAAGGCAACAGAGGCACCTTATAAAAACTGTTAAACCCATGATTGAAGCAAATAACCCGGAATTAAAATCCTGGATCGAAGTTGAACCCGATAGTGATTTCCCCATTCAAAACCTTCCCTTTGGGATTATCCGCCCGGTGCACGGCGATCCACGACCGGCCACCCGCATCGGAAATATTGCCATCGACCTGAGTGTGTTGGCCGATTTTGGTTTTTTCGACCACCTGGATATCGATGATTTAAGTGTGTTTTACCAACCCATTCTCAATCCATTGATGGCACTGGGAAAACCCGCTTGGTCGGCCATCAGAAAAACATTGTCGGATTTATTCAGGTTAGAGAGTACCGAGCTGCTGCAAAATGAAGAAGCCCGCAACCTGGCTTTGATTCCGGTTGAGGATGTAGTGATGGAAATGCCGGTCATGGTCGGTGACTACACTGATTTTTATTCCAGCATCGAACATGCCACCAATGTGGGGGTGATGTTTCGCGATCCGGCCAACGCCTTGTTTCCCAACTGGAAACACTTGCCGGTGGGTTACCATGGAAGAAGTTCTTCCATCGTGGTGAGTGGCACCAACATTCACCGGCCCAAAGGACAAACCCTGCCCAAGGATGCCTCAAAACCTGTGCTTGGATCTTCCAAACTGGTGGATTTCGAACTGGAGATGGCATTTATCACCGGGAAAGAATCCAAATTAGGCGAAAGCATCCCCATCGAACAAACCGAAGAATATATTTTCGGTATGGTCCTTTTCAACGATTTATCAGCCCGCGACATTCAAAAATGGGAATATGTGCCTCTTGGGCCATTCCTGGCAAAAAGTTTTGGATCGGTTATTTCGCCCTGGATCGTGACGATGGAAGCCTTGCAACCATTTCGCGTTGAGGGACCTAAACAAGATCCTCCTGTCCTCCCCTATTTAAAATCAGAGGGAAAGGACAATTATGATATTCAGTTGGAGGTTTCATTGACACCTGACAATGGAGCTGAAACAACGCTCTGTCGTTCCAACTACAAATATCTTTATTGGAGCGTAAAACAACAACTGGCACATCAAACAGTGAATGGGTGTAACATCCGCATTGGTGATATGTATGGTTCGGGTACGATTTCAGGTCCTTCTCCCGATTCGTATGGATCGATGCTGGAACTTTCGTGGCAAGGAACCAAACCCATCTCTTTGAACGAGGGTGGCGATCGAAAATTTATTCACGACAACGACACCATCACCATGCGTGGGCATTGCCAAAACAATCGCTTACGAATCGGTTTTGGTGAATGCCTCACGAAAATTCTTCCTGCAAACTAAAACAGATGATCGAAATAGATCCTGCCAATCTTGGCAACCAACAACTGTCGAAAATACTACAAAACGGTGTAGCCCCCCGGCCCATTGCCTTGGCCTCGACCATGGATGAATTTGGGAACCCAAATTTGTCGCCGTTCAGTTTTTACAATGCCTTTGGCATCAATCCCACCACCCTCATCTTTTCGCCTGCACGTCGTGGACGCGACAACACGACCAAACATACACTCGAAAATTTGAAGGCCCGTCCGGAAGTGGTGATAAACGCTGTGACTTACAACATGGTGCATCAGGTAAGCCTGAGCAGCACCGAATATGCAAAAGGAGTTAACGAATTTGAAAAATCGGGGTTGACCCCACTTCAAAGTAAGTTGGTGAAACCATTCAGGGTGAAAGAATCGCCCTTGCAATTTGAATGTAAAGTACGCGAAATTATTGAAACCAGCGGCAAAGCAGGATCAGGAAACCTCGTCATTTGTGAAATTCTGTTTGTGCATTTGGATGAAAAAGTATTGGATGATCAGGGCGATATCGATGTGGACAAGATCGATCTTGTGGGCCGGATGGGAGGAGATTATTATGTACGCACCTCGGGCAACTCAAAATTTGTTGTCCCGAAACCACTGAGTACCATCGGAATCGGAGTAGATGCCTTACCCGATCACGTCCGATGGAGCAGGATTTTAACCGGAAACGACCTGGGACGACTGGGAAACCTGGAACACCTGCCTTCAGCACAGGAAATAGCATTTATTCGCGAGCAGCCCGAATTTACTCTCACCAATGGGGATACCGAGAAAAGACACCAGACTGCCAGGAAATTAATTGAAGCAGGGCGCGTAAAGCACGCGTTGGCTTTGCTGCTGGCGTAAAAATAATGGGCTTTATTCTTTCATTATTTTTATAGTGGCTGTCGATTCCTCCGATCTTAAAACAACCATGTACACACCACTTAACATGTCACTGGCATCCAGGATTACTTCATGGTTCCCCTCTTCTTGAACCGAATTCACAAGCATTTTAACTTCTCTTCCAAGCAAATCTAACACCCTGATATCCACCAGCTGTTCCTCAGACAATGAATAAGTGACGGTCGTCAAGTTTGAGAATGGATTTGGATAATTCTGCTTTAATGAAACGTTGGTTTCCGCCTCATTTTCCGGTAATGCAGTTAGAATCCAGCTAACAGGTTGTCGGTATAGCCCGCTGGTTGAATTGAAATCGGCTTTGGTTGCTTCGGTTGCAATAAATAAATCACTTGAAGTTAGCGCTGCAGAGATGACTTCACCGGGTGTTGAAATTGGTATCCAATTTAACATATCGTTTGACACATAGGATGTTTCGCCCAAGATAAAAATGCTAAAAGCCCCGCTTTGGCTTACCTGCATTTGTATTAAATTGAATTTTTCGTTTTCAATAACACCCATCCAATTTTGGCCATAATCCAGACTATAAAAAGCACCTCCTTCGGTGGTTATAAATGAAAATGTATTAAGCAGTATGGCACCGGTAACAATAAGTTGATCACCCACCAGCCCATTGTTTCTTGAGAACCAGGAGGTGAAGTTATCGTTGGAATAATAAACTCCACCATCAGTAGCCAGGATATAGGTACTGGTGTCACCATCATGATATCCACCCATGTCATTTATAAAAAGAGCACCGCCTGACAAACCATCGCTGGCTGCTGACCATGGTCCATCCAACTCCGGACCCGTAAAAAAGCCACCGCCCTTCGTTCCGACAATGAAATGGCTTATATCTAACTCACCCCCAATGGAATACAGACTAATATCGGTATTGGTTAATCCGGTGGAAGTGGTGTTTATATAAGACACCTGATCCATAGTAAAATAAGGACCATTGTCGGTGGACACAAACAGAGTAGGCCAGGGACCCGGCAATATTCTATTGATATTTTTATTGGCCAAATCCCCACTGATATCCTCCCATGAATTACCCAAATCACGGGTACGGAAGATCCCGTCGCCTGCGAAACCAACCATCACGGTGTCGGCAAAACTGGCCATTGCAACAGCTTCGGAGGAAGCCGTACCGATGGGAATTGGAGTCCATTGTCCAAGTACACATAAGGACACAAATGAACTAAACATAAACAGTACAAGTTTTTTCATGAGTTGAGACTTTTTAGTTAGAACTAGGAATGATAACGATTGATTAGCTTTCTTTTTTAAGGTGATATTTCTAAGCTACAATACTTTACACATGCAACTATGAAAGACAAAAAGGAATTATTAATTTCTTACAACAAAGGTACAAGGCTGAAAAGTAAAAAGTCTACGACTTTTACCGTATTTTCTAAGTAATTATAGTTCAACGTGATTAAAATTAGAATCAATTGTGAAATGATTCTTTCTTATACCAGGATTTAGCATTGATTCAAGACCAAAATCACTGATTATATGTCCATTGGAGAATCCACCAAGAAAATTAACAGAAGATGAGAGAATGAATAATCAGAATTATTACAAATATTTAAGAAAATATTTAGTTTACTTTATAAACTAGTTTATATTTGCCACGAATTATTAATTAAAAACTTAGTACGTATGAAAACAACCCAGAGTATTGAAATTATTGAGGCCATGTTCAAAGAGAACAAGAAGTCACTACATCGGAATTCCTTTTATTTTATCATGTGGGGAATTTTGCTTATCCCGACCGGCATAGCCGAATACTTGCTGTATGGGCATCCCAGTTTTTGGATGATCTGGCCCGCTATGGGAATTATGGGTGGAATTATCTCATTCGCTTATGGGATGAAGGAAAGTAAGCGTTCAGGCGTGAAAACCTCTGGCGACCGGATCAC
>PCUL01000043.1:619-1017 GCA_002771745.1 Bacteroidetes bacterium CG18_big_fil_WC_8_21_14_2_50_41_14 | reverse complement strand
TCTTCTCCATTGCCTATACGATGCACCACCAGCTTCCTCCACACGCCTTAATATTAATGCTGGCAGGTTCGGCCACATTCATCAGTGGAGGTATATCTAAGTTTAATCCATTTATCCTGGGGGGCCTGGTGATGGAGCTGGGTGCTATTATTTGTGCTTTTGTTGTTGATCAACCCTATCAGGGATTGGTTTTCGCCGGGAGTTTCCTTTTTGGCTATGTTATTCCAGGTATTATCTTACGAAAATCAGAGCATGACAAAGCTTAATCCCATATTGCATCAGGAACTTCGTCTTTCTATCATCAGTTTTCTGGTCAATGCCGAATGGGTTGATTTCATGAAACTTATCGAAGTCACTCAGGCAAGCAAAGGAAACCTGAGCGTACAGATCTCAAAACT
>PCUL01000043.1:193-570 GCA_002771745.1 Bacteroidetes bacterium CG18_big_fil_WC_8_21_14_2_50_41_14 | reverse complement strand
TCATACCGAATGCCGGGTCACAGATGCAGGGAAAAATGAATTTGAGAATTACTTAATACAACTAAAGCAGCTGTTGAATCTGGAATAACAGGAATGTCGGAAGTCAGAAGTCAAATGAACAAAAAGTAAAGAAAGCGAAAAAAAACTGGAAACCTATATTGACCTGGCTTTAGATGAAACCACCTTCTCAAAAATATCGAGAGTTTTCTGTGTTAGCAAAAATGAATTGGAAAAATTGAAGAAAAAGTATCCGGATTTTTCAAAACCATACGATGACAAAATAGTTGATTTATTGGTAGATCACCTATGGCGTAACAATCATAAAAACACAACTTTTTTCCATAATTTTTTATCTGGAAGATGGTAAGATTGATCTT
>PCUL01000043.1:0-147 GCA_002771745.1 Bacteroidetes bacterium CG18_big_fil_WC_8_21_14_2_50_41_14 | reverse complement strand
GTTTCACTATATCCCCTGCTTATTATTAGTATATTTCGAAATCAGCACCAACCGTAAGTCCTGAAACAATTTCTGAGTTTGTTCCATTCTTTTAATGGTGAGATCGGTGAGGTATTTCTTAGCTATTTCGGGGTTTATTTTAATCAA
>PCUL01000333.1:7109-34698 GCA_002771745.1 Bacteroidetes bacterium CG18_big_fil_WC_8_21_14_2_50_41_14 | reverse complement strand
CAGCATTCCACAAAATGCAACGATAGCCTATCGCATAAACCAGGTGATTATCGATCAAGACTATTCTTTAGCTGCTGCTGATAGTGGACAAACCAAAGACACAATCCATTATCAAGGTACTATTTTTCTGGGGAAGGAAGCGGAAATGGAAATCAGGCCAAGGGTTATATTGCGATCGGTTTTTTTAAAAAAACAGGAACTCTATTCACGAAAGAACCACAGCATGACACTTAACCGGTTGATGTCGATGGGCAATTTCAAATTTGTACGGGTGAAATTTTCTGAAAGTGATACCGTGCTCAACAGATTATTGGATGTGTTCATATTCATGACACCCATGTCAAAGCACACGTTCAAGGCAGAAGTGGACATCATTTCAAAATCAAATAACTATACAGGTCCAAAATTGAATTTGAGTTTTCTGAATAGAAATACTTTTAAAGGAGCTGAATTGCTTAATTTAAAAATCGATGGAAGATTTGAGGCCCAGCTAAGCGGGAAAAATAAAAATTTGTTTTCTTATTCCATAAGTCCCAAAGTGGAGATGTATTTTCCGCGTTTTCTGTTGCCTTTTAAGATACTGGAAAGTAGCATGTATACTCCAAAAACCCGTCTTTCACTTTCGTTTACTTTTTTAAAAATGGTAAACTATTACGACATGCGCACCTTCGAAATCATTTACGGGTTTAAATGGAAAGAAGAAATCAGAAAAGAACATGAATTAAACCCCATCAGTGTTAGTTATTCTTCCTTTGGCAACCAATCAGCTGAATTCGTGGCATTACTGGCATCCAACCCTTTTCTTAAAAAAAGCTATGAAGAGCAATTTATCGCCGGGGGGAGTTATTCCTTCAGGTATAACGAACAAGTTTTACCGGGCAAAAAGATGCAATACTATTTCCATTTAGCAACAGAATTTGCGGGAAACTCCTTGTCATTGGTAAAAATAATAGGTGGGAACAAAATATCCTCTGATGAGCCCTTAAAAGTGGTCGGATCGGTCTTTTCGCAGTTTGCAAGGATCAGTGTCGATGGGCGTGGTTACTACAACTTACAAGATCAGAATAAATTGGTGTCGAGGATTTTCATGGGATTGGCCGTACCTTATGGCAACAGTATAACCCTCCCCTACAGCAAGCAATTTTTTAGTGGCGGGCCCAACAGCATCCGTGCGTTTCATATCAACTCCGTGGGTCCCGGAAACTACAATCAAAGTACCGATAGCGGTATATTCCTGCAATTGGGCGGTGATGTAAAATTGGAATTGAACGGCGAATACCGCTTTAACATTATCAGCTTTTTTAAAGGGGCATTATTTGTTGATGCAGGAAATGTCTGGGAACTAAAATCAAATCCAGCGAACACAGGAAGTTCATTTTCGTTTTCCAATTTTATTAGCGAAGTGGCTGTTGGGGCAGGAGTTGGATTGCGAATAGATGTTTCGTTCTTCGTTTTGCGATTCGATTTGGCCATCCCATTGCGAAAACCATGGCTTGAAGAAAACAGTAGGTGGGTCGTTAATGAGATTAGCCCGGGTAGTTCTACCTGGCGAAGAGAAAACCTGGTATTAAATATTGCCATTGGGTATCCATTCTAAGTAAAACAAAATTCTTTGCCTTAGAGAACCTTTTGTATCAGGCTGCTTGCCAGCTTACTGGTCAATAATGAAATAGCTAACCGCTTAAATCACACTAAATTTTGACATGATAAATCTTTAGAGGTTTTCGAGGTTGCCCTCCCGTCTTTTCTTCAATTGCCTGTAAAAAGTGGGTGTGAGCCCGGTTATTTTCTTAAACTGGTTGGATAGATGGGCTACACTACTGTATTGCATCCGATACGAAATCTCCGTCAGGTTAAGCTCATCATATAAAAGCAGTTCCTTTACCCTTTCAATTTTATGGACGATGATATATTGCCTGATGGTAATGCCTGTTACCTCAGAAAACACATTGGAAAGATAGGTATAGTCGAGGTTTAATTTTTCGCTGATATGGTCTGAATAATTAATCTTAGGCAGTTCTTCCGAATAGTGAATCATTTCAACGATTACAGCTTTAATTTTTTCAATCAGGATACTTCTTTTGTCGTCCAATAATTCCAATCCTGAACCGAGTAGGTTTTCTTTCAATTGCTGCCGCTGTTTATCTGTCAGGTTTTCAAGAATATCAACTGTGCCAAGGTTCACAAGGATATAATGCAGGCCCAATTTACTCAACTCCTCTTTTACCTTCATTTTGCAACGAAGGCTGACCATATATCGAATGTAGAGTTTCAAATTCCTGCTTTTATTTGGAGGTAAATATAATAGAAAAAACAAGAAAGTATCAAATATATGAATAGTTTTTTTAATCTTGTCGTTTCAATCCAACCTGGAAATGAAAAAACAAGAACTCATTATATTTCTATTTGACTGAATATCAATATATATAAAACAATCACCTTAAAAGCCTACTGTTTGAATGGCCTTTGTTTATTTAACGATAAAACTTTTGATCAGAAGCTAAAACTATTCCTGATATACTCCTAAGGAGCTATTCCGGTAGTTTCTGTCTTATAGAGAGATTGTTCTAACAGAAGAGCATTTTTCAACTCCGGCACAAACTGGCAACTTGGTTTATGCCAATGTATTGTTCACTTTCAGCACTTTTTCTATTTATGCTTCCCCTTAGCTTTTCCGGGATTGGTAGTATTGTAGTGATGCGGGTTATTTGAATTTTTGTTCCATCCTTTATGCCTGCCACTGTCCTGATGAACAAATGTGGCACATGAGCTAGTTGCAAACACGAACCCGATGGAAAATACAACAGCGATTATTAATTTAACTACTTTCATTTTTTTGTGATTCTATGTTAGTCCGCTTTATTTTCATCCAATTTATCCTCACGTGCCCTTTCAGCTTTTCTGGCTTTTCGTTTATAGTAGCCTCTAAGTAACCAACTGCCTTTAACGGCATCCATATTTTCATCCAATCCCTTGCTGCTCGCTTTTAGGTTGACGATCGTCTGGTCGATATTCCCGGCTATGGTTGTATCTTTGATAAGCATTCCAATTAATCCTTTTCCCTCGTTAATGTTGATCATAATTTCTACCAATTGCTGCGAGATGACCTCTGCATTTAAAGCCGTAACTTCAAGACTTGCCATAATAGCATCCATTTCAACAGGTTCCACAGAGTCGAGGAATTGTTTTTCCTTGATCGATGGAGCATCGGTGGTGCCTTGAGTAATAATTAAAACACGGTCGCCGATAATTCCTTCCGAACCAATGGTAACCTCACTATCGGTCTTAATAAAGGGCTGGACCTTCCTTTCAATAATCATGTCCACCTTAACAGTAGAATCATTCACTATTTTTATATTGTCAACTGTTCCTACATTGATCCCGGAGAACCGGATGGTATTGCCAACCTGCAGTCCGCTTACATTATAGAAATTGGCATAGATAGTAAAAACAGGATTAAAAAGGTTTTTCTGCTTTCCTATCATGAATATGGCTAAAGCAAGCAGTAAAAAACCACCGGCTACAAACAGACCCAAACGGACTTTAAATTGTGTTGATTTCATAACAATATATCTTTAAAATGAAATTTATAATCATGTTCTAGTTACTTAAAGAATGACTTAATGATGGGGTCAGTTGAATTTTCAAAGTCATTAATATTTCCTTCTAAATACACCTCTCCGTCTTGCAGCATCATGATCCGGTCAGCAGTGGCTTTTGCACATTCGATATCATGTGTGATGATGATGGAAGATGTTTTATATTTTTTCTGTACTTCATTGATAAGTGCACTTATTTCATCGGATGTTACCGGGTCGAGGCCAGTGGTAGGTTCATCATATAACATGATCGATGGGTCGATCACTATGGTTCGTGCCAAACTGATCCGTTTGCGCATACCACCAGAAAGTTGCGAAGGCATCTTGTCCAAAGCATCTGCCAGGCCCACATTTTCGAGCACTTCATTCACTTTCTCTTTAATCTCCTTTTCGGTCAGGTGTTTTCTTATTCTCCGCAGTGGAAACTCGAGGTTTTGTTTCACCGTCATCGAATCGTACAAGGCACCACTCTGGAAAAGAAAACCAATTTTCTTTCTTAACTCATCCAGTTCATACCTGTTAAGTGAATTGACATCCTTTCCAAGCACTTCAATGGATCCGGCATCAGGAACCAATAAACGAATAATACATTGAATCAGGACTGACTTACCTGATCCTGATTTTCCAAGTACTACCAGGTTTTCGCCACTAAAAAGTTGTAACGAAATATCTTTTAACACCTCCTGGTTGTTAAAACCTTTTTTCAGGCCAATAATTTCTATCATCTTTCTACCGGGTTTTTCCTCCATAGAAATAGTAGGGACCGGTTCTTTTTGCAGGTTTTTCATAAGATCATATCGGTTATTTGTACTGCAATCAAGTCAACAACAATAACAAGCAGCGATGATAAAACAACCGCCGAGTTCGCGGCCACGCCAACGCTTTCGGTACCTCGTCCGGCATTATACCCCTTGTAACATCCAACAATGCCAATCACACTTCCAAAGAAAAACGATTTGACCAATGCAGGAAAGAAATCGATGAATTCAACTGAACTGAAGGCCTGCGACAAGAACAAAACGATGCTAACATCACCTTTTATATTCACACCTACCCAGCTTCCAAATAGTCCTAACCCATCAGCAAATAATACAAGAATAGGCACCATGAATGTGGCAGCAAGCACTCGTGTTACAACCAGATAGCGCATGGGATTGGTTGCCGAAACTTCCATGGCATCTATTTGCTCTGAAACTTTCATCGATCCCAATTCAGCCCCCATTCCTGAACCGATTTTACCTGCAAGAATTAACGCCGTGATCACCGGACCTATTTCCCTGATAATGGATATGGCTACCATTCCGGGAAGCATGGTAACGGCTCCAAAATCTTCAAGCGCCGGACGCGATTGAATCGTGAGCACCACCCCCATAATGGCTCCTGTAATGGCAATCAGCGGCAACGATTTGTTTCCTATTTCATAACACTGGCGTAAAAACTCCTTGAATTCAAAATCCCGTGAAAATGTTTCCTTAAAAATTTCTTTTATAAAGATTGCCATATTCCCTATGTCGGAAAAGAATTCAGTAGCCATTTGTGTTTTCTCAAGCGTTTTTTCGCTGATCTTAACGGATTTACCGGTAGCAAAACTTTTTATTTTTATAACTGGATGTAAATTTTTCATACCGCAAGTCTAAGTTAATCTACTAAGTCAAATTCCTGCCCATGGGCGTTTATTCAGCTTTTTTTTTTGGTTTTAAGTTTAAGTTTAAACAGATCTATTACCGGCATGGTATCGCCCAACAAAAATCCCCAGGGTTTTAACGATTCAAAATGATCGAATATGACTTTAAGAATGGCGACAAGCGGAATTGACAAAAACATGCCGGGGATGCCCCACAAAACACCAAATGCAAAGATAGCAATAATGGAGACAAGCGCGTTGATTTTAACTTTTGATGCCACAATCTTAGGAACAATGTAATTGTTATCAATGAGTTGAATGAAATAATATATGGCCAGAACGTACAACGCATTTATTGGCGAAGAAGTGGTGACGATGGCAATCATCATCGGCAATGCCACCGCAACAAGTCCGCCAATATACGGAATCAGGTTGAGCAATGCACCAATAATCCCTAGTAAGATGGCATAATCAATTCCTAATATCAACAAACCAACAGAATTAAGCGTGGCAATAATAATGACCTCCAGTACCAATCCAATGAGATATCGTTGAATAACCGTTTTTATCTGGTTAATGACCTCGCCAACCGCAGTGTGGTTTTCTTCACTAAATAGTTTGTGAAAAAATTCCAGCAGCAGCGGTTTATAATACAAAAACATAAAGATGTAAACCGGTATGATAAACAAGGTCACCACCCCACTACTTACACTGGAGATTGTTTGTTTAATTGATGAACCGCTGGTATTGAACATTTCACCTTTGGTCTTTGAAATCCATGCCTCGATCTTTTGAGGGCTGATATCAAAATAACCCGAAGCCCAGGTAACTGACTCATTAAAGATTTCAGTAAACTTGACCACAAACTTTGGCCATGATTCACTAAATAAGCTTGCCTGAGTAATCAATAACGTACCAAAACCACCAATTACCACTATTGTTAGTGTCAGTGTTATCACAATGGCTATTATCCTGTTTACTTTTATTTTTACAAAAAAGTTGACAACCGGATGAAGCACAATGGAGATAATCAGGGCGAAAATAAGAGGAATAACAATACCTTGTATAATATACAAAATGGAGACAACAATATACAGTCCAACAAAAAATACCGATGCCCTGGCATAAAAAGGCAGTGTAAAATGATGATCCTTCATAGTGTCAACAATTCAATTTTTGTTTGGATGCCGTCTACTTCGTAAGCTAAAAGAAAAGGCACTAACGCTCCCTTTTCCATCAGATTCTATTTGAGTACCCTTGCGTCTTGCCAGGTTTGATTGGCTGCTACTTACTCTCTTTAGCTATTGCAGAAACATCTTCCTTTAAATGATCGATTTTTTTTGCAATAACATCCAGAAAATGATCGAATTTCTGATCTAAATCATCTGTAAAATCATCTCCCATATGCGTTATTTTTTTAATGGTATCAGCACCCTTTTCAGGGGCAAACAGCAGTCCTAACATGGCACCGGCAGCAAGTCCGGCCAGTATTCCCAGAAAAACTTTTCCTGAATTCATCATGATAATATTTAGAGGTTAGAAATTGGTTTTACACTCTTCTTCCACTGATCAGCCTGAACAAGATGGCAATAACGGCGATCACAAGTAGAATATGAATCATTTCCCCTGCACTGTAGGCAAAATAACCGATGGCCCATCCTATCAATAAGATGATGGCTATTATATAAAGTAAACTTCCCATGTTGTAATTATTTTAAAAGTGAACTGCTAAACCTATCGTTGATACGCCGGTAGATAAATCAAGAAACGCACCCAGCTTATTGTTAAAGTGATATTCTGCCCCAACATGCAGGTCTATGTATAAAGGGTTGGCTCCATGAAAATTATCCGGATCACCATCATATCCGTCATCCCAGTGCGAATTTCTGATAGCAAATCCCAGTGAGCCTGCAAGATAAAAATCCCACTTGTTATTGGCTTTGAGCAATTCATCAAAGTAATAAGTTGCCTTCACCCCAATAGGGATTACTGATTCATAATAATAATAGTAATTGTCCTGGTGTTTGTATTTATTGCGATACGAATAAAAATTGATAAAAGGAGCCAAAGTAAAATTCCGTGCTACATCAAATTCAAAATCGGCATGAAAGACTGGCAAGGGGTGGCCTACATAACCGTAATATCCCAATCCTAAGCCCAGATTTAGTGTTTTGCCGAATTTTTCAGGATAGGCACGTTCCTGAGCTGTGGTGGTAAGCCCTACCATCATGAGTAAGGCAAGCAATGTATAAGTGATTTTTTTCATGGGTAAAAATTTTAGTTTTAATGATTTTAACTTAAACAAAAGTATTTTGAATTCCTCCGTAAACTATTACACATTTCACGAAAAGAATTACATGATTCACACATTGAAGGATGCTTTTATTGATTTTTATAAGGATTAAATTCAGCTTTTCTTATCAAAGACCAGCAATACAACGCCTCCGATTATTAACACCACCCCAACAATTGGCGGCCATTGCACAAAGTGGTTTTTTTCCTTGTTTATTTCAATTGGGCCCAGATCGACCACTTTTTCAGTAGTTACGTAATTGAAACCAGTATAAGCTATCATCACTATTCCAATGATAACAAGGGCAATTCCTGACGTTTTTTTCATGTTGATAAATTTTTTTGAGGGACGTTAAGTAATTCGTATAGTATATGGTAGACAATGTTGGTATTGACAATAAACCGGCTGAGAGATCGCATAAATAGTTTTTCTTCGATTAATAACCATCAACAATAGTGTTCCAGATAAAGTGCTCGTTAAAGCTCGGAAAAAATCTTTTGCATTTCCTCTTTGGTTTTGCCGAGCTTTATTTGAAGTCTACCAATCAGCTCATCCATTTTACCTTTTCCCAAAAGCAAATCGTCATCTGTTAGTATCGCGAATTTTTGCTTTAGCCGCCCTTTTTGCTCCTTCCAGCCTCCTTTTATCACCGTAGTATTCATGGTATCGATATTTAATTTGCGAAAATATTTTCACTGCACAAAGATCCATACATGCCACTTGAAAAACATTACATAATTCTGGTTAAGAGTTACATGATTCACACTTATAAAAAAAAGCGATTATTGGTTCTGTTAATTGATTTTAAAAAAAATTAAATCTTCTTTTTCAGTTTTCTCGAAAATAAGTGGTATCTTACCACGATTCTGCAATATTTGTGTTTACGAACCAAAAAAAACACTTACACGAAATAACAGCAGATTTACAAGGAACATTATTTGTTTGAAAACCATTACCTCATTTACTATTGAATATCACATTAATTAGAAAGGAAATTTTTTATGTATGAAAAAAAACAGGCTGCGTTTGTGTCGCCTGACCTTGCTCAATTGCAGGTAGTTGTCATTGACCATAGAACTAAAATTTACATTGCCCTTGATGAGGATCCTCATGAAGCCAAGGAACGCTATTTGTCACGTATAGGCAACAAAAAGCCATAAGGTTTTTTAACCGGACGTAAAAAAAAATTAGACAGCTCGTTTTATTAAATGCAGCCTTAACAGGCTGCATTTATTATTTACCCGAAGCAGGCTGGAATCGGATTTGATGAAAATTCGTTTTAAGTTCATCGCATTGCGACTTCAGTTCGATGCCAGCCATTTCAAATTCAGTGCATAAAACATCCAAAGCCAGGAGTGATCGATTTTATTTCTTCGCTTAAAAGCGCTGAGTCAGGTTGATGTAAAGCCTCTGGTACTTGTAATCTTTCTCGAAGGTTCCTTCAAAATTGAACGAGCAATAGGTCTTTTTTAAAATTCTCCAGGTCAGGTTCAACTCTGCCATATTCTGAACAAGCGATGTTTCAGAACTGAGGAACTTGTAATCAACAAACCGGTAATTCAAACCACCATCCAACTTACCCGGAACCAGCTCGCGGTTGATCCCGACACTATAAATTTTTCCCGACATGTAAGCGGTCTCAAGTAAAGTAGCCGAAACAGTAGCTGAAACATTCAAACCCGGCACACGGTTCATGGTTATATAACCATACAGGTTCTTAGTGGGGCGGGGATCTTGTTTGCGAAAACGGTACCCTGTTTTTACTCCCATAAAGATATTTTTGCCGGGTCGGTAGTTAACCTGGAAAAGGTATCCCTGCATAGCATCGGTATCCAGAAGCCGATCTACAATATCTTTATAGGTTTCGTAATAAATCACATTCTGCCGGTTGCTATACGAGAGCGACAGCGACAGCTGTTTAACCACCCTGTACCGGACAGATAGGTATAAATTGGAAAGATTAAATGTGCTACTCTGCACTTCGTTTACCTTCTTATACAGGTCTACTTCAACAGAACCAAACAAATAAACATTCTTCAGAAGGGTGTTTGAGTGCTGAAAATAGGCAAAACGCCGATCAGTATTTCCGCCATTTTTCTGCTCCATGATTGCGAACGAACTCTGCATATTCCCCTTATCGGTTTTGTATTCATGGCTGAGGTATCCGCCAAATTGAAGCAAGCTGGCATTGAAACTGTAATTGGTGTAATCGGGCCTGCTACCCGCAACAAACCCAACAGTGACAGCGTTAAATTTCATTTCGTATTGCAATCCGTCAATGGCTCCCACGCTTGAGAGTTTTGAATTGATCTTTCTCCCCAACCAAAGCTGAACCTTATCCGAAAATTGATAATTCAAGGCCAAAGCATATATTTTCAACCCATTGAAGACATCCTTCTGTACATCGTCCCAATGATCACTTCTATGGACAAAGGAAAGATAGGTTTCTGCGGATAACCTCGAATTGCTGATATTGCGAGCATTCATCGAAAAAGTATACCGCATCCGCTGCGAATTTCCACCAGGGGTATTGGAGAAATTAGCATAGGAAGAAATACCAATCCTGCCAGAAATTTTCTGTTTTGGCTTTTTCGGGTCCGCTTTTTCCTGTACCACCGTATCCACTTCGTAAATGGGCATCGGTGTTGGAGCCATTTCAACCGGTTCATCCAGGGCTACTACGACTTTGGATTTGGTGTAGATTTTTTCGTAAGTAGTAAACTTAAAATCAACAATAGGCTGGCATACTGCCGAAATAGAAGAAAGATTTGTTACAACAAGCGCAGGAACCAATACTCCCGCCTGACGCAGATATAGAGTGTCACCAGCAGTAATATTCTTTGTCGATAAAAATTTAACATATACATTTTGTGATGTAGCATAAGAAACTGTCCCTTCATCATTTTCGCCAACCGTTTGACCCGATACGGAAAAGCAGGAAATGAGTACTACTGTCAGAATCAGATATTTCATAAGTCGCTCATTAGTAAATTAGTATTTTTTTTTGGAACTGCTTACTGGAAGTACCATTCGGATGACAGTTATAACAAGCATTACTGTTATATATATAACCCGACACCCCCTGATGTTCATCAGCCATATCAGTCTGATTATGCTCGTGGCAGTCAATACAGCTGAAAACTGAATAGTTTGAAGGATTTGTATGGCATTCTACACAACTGTTCCATTCCCCATTGTGTTTCCCACTGTAAATGGGGAAATACTGTCCATCATGGTTAAAAGTAGAAGGCAACCAGACACTTTGGGTATGGCATGATTCGCAATCTGTTGGAAAGTTTGCTGCCGCGTGAGCCGGATCACTGGTTTGATCATAATCATCCTGATGACATCCATAGCAGGTATTCGGTGTGCTGTTGTAGTTTCCATTATGGCAATCAACACATTGATTGGCAATGGATATATGTGCACCTGCCAATACATAATACTGGTTATGAACGCCAAAAGTAGCAGGGTTCCAGCCCGGATTGGTCGTGTGACACTCATCACACCCGGTGGAAAGTGCCAGGGAGGTATGATTTGGGTTGGTGGTTTGGTTATAATTTTCCTGGTGACAACCTACACAAGCATTGGGAGTGTTGTTATAATTGCCCTGGTGACAAGCGGAGCAATCGTTAGAGATAGAAGTATGAGCCCCTGTAAGCGGGTAATAGTCACCATGAGTGGCAAAAGTTGCCGGGCTCCACCCGGGATTGGTGGTATGGCACGATTGACAATCCGTTGAAATACCAGCTGTTTGGTGATCAGGATTTGCAGACTGATTAAAAGCCTCCAGGTGACAGTCAACGCAAACCATGGAAGTCCCTGTGTATCCTGTAACATGGCAAGTAGAACACTCAACGGTATTATGCGCACCGGTCAACGGGAAATTGGTGTTATTGTGATTAAACCCGCCCTCTGCACTTCCAGTAGGATGACAGGCAAAGCAGGCATCGCTGTTGTATTGGTATCCCGAAATTCCCCCATGCTCCTCGTCCGTATCAATCTTATTATGGTCATGGCAATCGATGCAGCTAAAAAGGGCATAGTTTGAAGGATTGGTATGGCATTCAATACATGTATTCCACTCACCTTCATGCTCCCCACTATAGATTGGGAAATATTCCGCATCGTGATTGAAGGTAGCCGGCTGCCATGCTTCAGTGTTGTGACAAGTTTCACATTCAGTTGAAAACTGTGCCGCTGCATGGGGAGGATTGCTGGTTTCGTTGTAATCAGTAGTATGACAACCAAGGCATAGGTTGGGTGTATTTACATAACTTCCTTCATGACAACTAAAGCAATCAGTAGCTATTCGTCCGTGTGCGCCTGTCAGGGCGTAATAATCATCATGAACCGGAAATTCAGCCGGCTTCCAATCGGGATCTGTTGTATGGCAAAGATCACATTCGGTATTAACCCCTATTTCAATGTGGTTGGGATTAACCGTTTGATTGAAGTCGTCTGTATGACAGTCATAACAAATAGTGGAAGTACCTGCATATCCATTCACATGACAATCTTTACATTCTGTGGTGGTATGGGCACCAGTAAGTGGAAAATTCGAAGTGTTGTGGTTAAAACTACCTTCACCATCACCTGTGGGATGGCAATCCAAACAAGCCTGACTTTCGTAGATATACCCACTCACGTCATCGTGCTCATTGTCTGTATCTGACTTGTTGTGTTCGTGACAGTCGATACAGGTAAACATGGCATAGTTAGCTGTATTTTGATGGCAATCAGTACAATTATCCCATTCTCCATTGTGTTTCCCGGAATAAATGGGGAAAAACTCGGCATCATGGCTACCGAATTCTGCCGGTTTCCATCCGGGTGCGGTGGTATGACAGTCCAGACATTCTGTGGAAATACCAATGTTAACATGTCCCGGATTGGTAGTTGCCTGATAATCCGGCTCATGACATGAAAAACATTCAGCCGAAATATTCGAGTAATCTGAACCCTGAGTATGGCATTGAAAACAGTCGCCGATGGAATGTCCTTGTGTGAGCGGGAAAAAAGAATGGTCGATTCCCGCACCTGACCAGCTAAAAATATTCATATAATGACATTCCACGCAGTTAGTTGAAAAGCCACCATCCACGTGATTTGGACTTGTAGTGGCTGCATAATCAGCTTGATGGCAATCAATACACTCTATTCCAAGTGCTTCAAAACTAAGAAGAGAAACCGAAGGATGGCACGCATTGCAATCGGCCGTGGCATGTGCCCCAAGCAATGGAAACCGGCTCATCTGGTGAATCCGGGTAATATCCGGTACGAGCCAGGATTTTGGCGTGTGACATAGTTCGCATTCCATGCCCACCGTTTGGTTGTGCATATCAGTATGGCATGAAACACATTCGGGTCGTGCAGCCGAAAACACGAGCGTGGTATGGCACATTTTGCAGTCGATGGACTGGTGCTGACCCAACAGAGGAAACCCGACAGAGTCGTGTTTAAAAGTATAGCTTCCAGGTTCCATGGTCCATCCTTGAGTCTTGTGACAATCGTCACAGCTGATTTTCAATTCATCCCCATGGGGTGACTGGGCCCACAGACTGACGCTTAACGCCAGTATGAACATTAATGATGACAGGTTTCGCATTTGAATTCTTCAAATTTATACTGGATAACTTTTTTATCATCTATTACCTGCACCTTATGGCATTTAATACAGGCGACGTTTATATGGCGTCCGTCCAGGACAAACCTGGCCGTATTGTGATCGAATTTTTCCGGCTTCCAATTTTCATTTGTATGGCATCGGGTACAGTCCGTAACCCCTTGTACCTCAAACTGTCCGAAATGCGAATCTTTATGACATTGCGCACATTGAGTTGGCAATCCTTTGAACTCCTGTTTAAGGACCTCTTCGGTACTTCCCTTAAAATGACAGGCCCTGCATGTTTGTCGATTATGAGCTCCCACCAGTTTAAATTTTGTTGTATTGTGATCGAAGTTGACATTACTCCAAACTTCTACGGAATGACATGCACGGCAATCTGACTCGGGATAATATTTTTTATCAATGTATTGGTCATGAATATCCTTGTGGCAATCGTTGCAACGCTCGCCAATTTTTTTAAAACTCCACTTTTCACCTTTTAAATGACATGCGGTACATGGAGTTGCTAAATGAGCTCCCTGCAACTGAAATTCACTTTTATTGTGCTGCTCAATGGAAAAGGAGGCACCAGTAAAGCTATTAACAGAATGACATTCAGAACAATCAGGGTTAACTCCGTTTTTTACAAATTGCTTTTGATGATAATCCTGATGACAATCAGTACAACGGTCATGTTTTATAGGATCGGTAATTTTTGTTTTATGACAAGAGGTACAAGTGACGGTTTGATGCTTGCCTTTGAGCGGGAAACGGGTTTTGTCATGATCAAACTTATCCATACCTTTTACCACGGTAAACGATTCTTCCGTATGACATTTGCGGCAATCTTGTCCAAACCGGTTTTTATGCACATCAGTATGACAACTGGTGCAGTTATCAAATTTTACACCAATAAAATGCTGAAATTTAACACCATTCAAAGTATCCACTTGATGGCATTTGATACATTTCACCTCAACATGTTTTCCTTTTAAGGCAAATTTGGAATTATTGTGATCGAATTTGGTGGTGGGTTTAAATTTTTCAAAACCATGGCAATTGGTACAGTTTTCCGACAAGGTTTTCTGGTGAAAATCATCATGACAGGTGAGGCATGATGTATTCATACCAAGGTAGCTAAATTTCTTTTCTTTTATTTTCTGGTCTGCTATAAACTTCTTCCTATGGCAATCGTCGCATTTCTTTAATTTGTGGGCACCTTCGAGTTGATAACCCGTCAGGTCATGGTTAAACTGAAGGGTATCGAAACGGATAATTTGAAATTTCTTGCCATGGTGATCGTTATGACACTTGACACAAGACTTTCCCTCCACCTCGCTCGAAACGTGGTAACCCGCTTTCTTGTCTATTCTTGCTTTAAGTTCCTTATGACAATCCAGACACTTTTCCTCAGAGACCTTTTCGCCAAGTGTATGACAAAGGGTACAGTTCGAAATTCCTTCGAGATGCGAATGGACTTGGGTCAGGTCGCCCGGTGATATTTGGCAAAATCCATTAACACCAATCAAAGTGATGAACAAAATTAATCCTAAAGTCCTAATCGCTCTCATATTTTCAAAATCAAATTGGCTACTAAATTAGTGCCTTAAAATGGCTTCTCCAAATTTTTTTGTAATATTAATACCCACTTTTTCAAGGAATTGGGTCGGTAACTCACCACCTGCAAAAATATAAACCAGGTCATTTTTTTCTATCGTAGATTCGCCATCGCTTCCAACTCTGATCACTACCTCGTCTTTGGTGATAGCTGCGAGGTTGGTGTTAAAACGTAAATCAAGGATTCCTTTTTCTACTGCCTCCTGGACACTGACTCCGTTTCTTGGTTTGATCCTACCAAAATTTTCGCCCCGATAGGATAAAATCACCTTGTTATTGTCAGCCAGCAATAATGCCGATTCCACCGCCGAATCACCGCCCCCGACGACGACTATATTTTTACCTTGTATATCTTCAGGCTCAAGCAGACGATAAGCCACTTTTTCGAGTTCTTCGCCCGGAACATTGAGCTTTCGGGGAGTGCCACGGCGTCCAATGGCCAATAAAACAGCTCGTGTGTTAAAATGTTCTCCTGATTTTGTACCAACCTTAAAAAAGCCATCCATTCTTTCGATTGATTCAATTTTCGAGTTTTCCCGAATGGAGATGTTGTTTTTACTTAAAACGGTTTGCCACAAACCAAGCAACTCTGTTTTACTGGTTTCGAATAGTTTTACTTTCCCATGCAATGGCAGGTCCATGGCAGAAGTCATTACAATTTTCGATCGCGGAAAAGTAAATACAGTTCCGCCCAGGGTATCTTGTTCCAAAGTAAGGCACTTTAAATCATGCTTTTTAGCTGTTAATGTGGCTGATATCCCGGCAGGACCAGCTCCCACGACGATCAGATCATACTCGGCAGCATGTTTTGATGATTTAAGGGATTTGGCTATATTTTCAACGGCTTGCTTTCCTTGTTCTACCGCATTTTTAATGAGCCCCATTCCTCCCAATTCGCCTGCTATAAAAATACCGGGAATATTGGTTTCAAACTCCTGACTAACGTGAGGTAGCTCAACACCGCGTTTTTCGGTCCCTATATGTAAACTGATAGCCTCTGTAGGACAAGCATGAAAGCAGGCTCCATGGCCAATACAATGGGAGGCATTGATAGTGGTTGCCTTTCCATTTCTGATTCCGAGAATATCTTTCTCGGGACAAGCCTGAATGCAGGCGCCGGTGGCGATACAACTGCCTATATCAACTACAGGATGCAGGGATACAGGTTCATACAATCCATCTATCTTGGCCTGCGCGATTTTTTCTTCAACAATATTCGATTTCCTCTTTTGCGATCTCAGGTAAATGACCACCACAAACAAGCAGAAAAAGATAGCTACAGCATACACCAATATTTGCTCAATAATCAATTCCATTATTAAATGATTCTATAGTTAAAAAATCCAACGGTATCCAAAAGTAAGGGTCACCACAACATGTATAATCATAATAATGAGCATAATGAATGCAAAGGGCAAATGCACAACATGCCAGTATTTAAACAGATTTTGCATGGTGGTAAGGCGTTCAATTTTTCGGTTGATCGAAATTTCGCCTTGAATCAGTTGCATCACCGCACGTTTTTGGGGTTTAGTAAAATTGTTCTTCTTTAAAACATCTTTTACATAGCTTATGGCCTTTCGGTCGTTTCGATACTTAACTATAATTCTGACAATCAAATTTTTATGATATACTTCGATCTTTTTTCTGGTAAAATCGACAATGTGGTTGAGACTGGTTTCGTCAAGGGAATAACCCTGTTTGAGTACAACGCCCAAATCCTGCTTTTGATTTCTTACCTCACTTAAGGTCAACTCACGGCCTTCGATGGTACGTGGAATCTGAATATAAATAAATCGGCCGATGACTCCACTAAGAAACACGGCTACCATGCTCCAGAAACTGACCGAAACCAGGCCACCAAATTTCATTGAAGTGTGAAATAAAACCAAGATGGGCCCTAACGTACACAAAAAAATATGAAATTCGAGCCAATGCTTGAGTTTGCCCAACCTCGACCACGACCGAAACCGCTTCCGGGCCATGTAGATAAATACCCCGATGATCATGAACAAGGTTCCTAAAATGCCAAAGCCATGGCCAAAGTCACCACTTGGTTTTAGCAAATCGTGGCCATCGTTAAAAAAACGCTCTTCTATGGGCAATTGATAATAAGTAAACCCATAATAGCCTATGGCAATGGTTGAAAGTATTACAATTAAGGATAAAATGGCTAAATAAACCCGATGGACAGCAACACTCATTTATATTTAGGTATTTAAGTGCAAAAATAAATTTAAAACGAGAGCAACAGATTGAATATTTCAAATGTATGATTAAAATCAATAAAAAGGTTCTATCCCTATTTGTAAAGTAACAATACAATAAGCAACAATAACTTTATATCTATTTAACAATCTTAATTTTATTAAGATTAGAATATCTTATTTGGATTTATTATAAATTAAGAAATGCTTCTTACTGATAGTCAAACAATGTCAGGTAGTTTTCTCCTTGTTTTGACTGTGTATTCCAACAAACTAATCAGAAGATTTTCTGCACCTTTCCATCGGCTTCCTTGATATTAGCCTATTTTTGTTATTCGAATTCAGGAAGCAATAGATGTCTATAAGCATAAAGGCACTTCAATTGAGAATGTAGTTAAAAAAAATGGGTTGATATTGGTATGAACGATGTTGAACGAGAAAAAAATGGTACTTTACAAATCCTGGATGCTTGGGAGAATAACCTAAAGCATATTGACGTCAACATTCCGCATCACTCGCTCACCGTTATTACCGGTATTTCAGGTTCCGGGAAGTCAACATTGGCATACCATGTTATTTTTAGAGAAAGCCAGCGGAGGTTTCTTGAATCATTTTCGGCTTACTCGCGGCAATACCTGGGCAAGCTTGAAAAACCTAAGGTAAAGGAAATTACTGGTCTGCAAGCTGCTCTTGCCATTAATCAAAAAACAACCGTTGCCAATCCAAGGTCTACCGTGGGAACCATGTCGGGGATTTATGACTACCTGCGGTTGTTGTATGCACGCCTGGGTGAAGTAGTTTGTTCTGATTGTCATTCGGTAATTACAGATCCAAAATCCACCGAATGTCCACATTGTGGTACTGAACAACCTAAACTTCAATCCAGTCTGTTTTCATTTAATTCAAAACACGGTGCCTGTCCGCATTGCAACGGGCTGGGGATTACCGAACAGATAGATCCTTTGAAACTCATCGCCGATGAGCAACTCTCATTGCGGCAGGGAACATTGGTCCCAACCACACCAAACGGGTACATTGTTTACTCACAGGTAAGAGTGGATGAGTTGAACAAAGTATGCGCCGCTCATGGGTTTTCAGTAGACATTCCCTGGAAAGAACTTACTGAAGAACAGCAAAATGTCATCCTCTTTGGCAGCGATAAAATAAAGATCCTTTTTGGGAAACATGGACTTGAATCACGGTTAAAATGGAAGGGCATAACCGCCAAACCACGCGAAGAAGCCTATTATAAAGGAATGATTCCCATTATGGAGGAAATCCTCAAACGCGACCGAAACGACAACATCCTGCGGTTTGCCGGCTCATTTACCTGTGGCCATTGTCATGGAAGCCGATTGAGAAAGGAAGCACTTTCGGTGCACATCGCCGGAAAGAACATCAGTGAGTTAAGTAACCTGTCCCTGACCAACTTACACGGCTTCCTGGCAAATGTTGGAAAGTCCATTGTCGACAAAGAGGTGTTCGATAACATCCTAAACCACGTTTTTAAACGGCTCGAATACTTAAAATTGTTGGGTTTGGAATACCTCACGCTTATGCGTGAATCGACCACCCTTTCAGGTGGCGAATCGCATCGTATCAGACTGGCTTCGCAAGTGGGTAGCGGCCTTCAGGGCATTCTCTATATTCTCGATGAACCCTCCATTGGGTTGCATTATAGGGACAATAAAAAGTTGTTGAAAGTATTAAAATCCTTGCGGGATAACGGTAACACATTGTTGGTGGTAGAGCATGATGAAGAAACAATCAAATCGGCTGATTATCTGATCGATATTGGGCCAAAAGCAGGTGTTAATGGTGGGGAAGTAGTTTATCAGGGCGATCCGGAATACCTGTTTCAACACCAGTCAGATTACCCCAAAAGTATAACGGCTCAAACCATTTCCATGGAAGGTGGTTTCCTTCTGCAAAACAGTGCCCGTTCGGGAGAGGGAACAATTCATGTTTTAGGAGCAACTAAACACAACCTCAAAAACATCGATGTTGATTTTAAACTGAATGCCTTTAACGTGGTAACGGGTGTTTCAGGTGCAGGTAAATCCACTTTGGTTCATCAAGTTCTCGGCAAATACATGAAAGAACCAACCCATGATGGGGGTTGTCTCTCTATTGAAAGTACAAAAACCATCAACCGAATCATTGAAATTGATCAATCGCCTATTGGGAGAACTCCCCGCAGCAACCCGGCTACCTATACCGATTTGTTTGATCATATACGTGACTTGTTTGCATCGCTTCCCGCATCAGTAACACGTGGCTATAAAAAGGGAAGGTTTTCTTTTAACAATACGGGAGGCCGCTGCGAAACCTGTATGGGGGCCGGGACCATTCAATTGGGGATGCACTTTTTGGGAGATGTGGAAATTGTGTGCGAAGCGTGCAATGGAATGCGGTTTAATGAAGAAACGCTGGAGGTTTATTATCACCATAAAAATATCTTTCAGGTGTTGGAACTTTCCATCGAAGAGGCACTGGAATTTTTTAAAGATCAAGCAAAAATCGTCCAAATACTCGATCAGCTCGTTAAACTGGATGTTGGCTATTTGAAACTCGGTCAACCCTCTACCACCCTGTCCGGCGGCGAAGCCCAACGGGTAAAACTGGCTTCGGAGCTATATAAAACTTCAAAGGGGCATACCCTTTATCTTCTCGATGAACCCACGGTTGGTCTGCATAAAGCCGACATCGCCTATCTGCTCGAAGCCTTGAACAGCATTGTTAACAACGACAATACAGTCGTTGTGATAGAACAAGACCTGGATGTTATTGGGCAAGCTGACTGGATTACTGATTTGGGCCCTGAAGGAGGTGATGATGGTGGATATTTGGTGAAACAGGGCACTCCTATAGAACTTATGGATTGTAAACATTCCTTTACCGGGTTGGCTTTGAAGGAGCGTGTGGAAAAAAGGAAATC
Source organism: Bacteroidetes bacterium CG18_big_fil_WC_8_21_14_2_50_41_14 (assembly GCA_002771745.1). Classification (GTDB taxonomy): domain Bacteria; phylum Bacteroidota; class Bacteroidia; order Bacteroidales; family F082; genus UBA6244. Next base: position 14,812 of record PCUL01000333.1, on the reverse strand, counting down.
CATCCCGCAACATGTTGAGAAAACGGCTAAAACAAAAAACATCCGGTTTTTCGGTGTTACCACCAACAACCTCAAGCACATTGATGTGGAAATTCCATTAAACAAAATCACCGTAATCACCGGAATTTCGGGTAGCGGAAAATCGTCCCTGGCCTTCGACACCCTTTATGCTGAAAGCCGGAATAGGTTTACAGAAAGCCTGTCGACCTATGCCCGCCGGATGATGAGCAAAATCAACAAACCGGAACTGGAACAATGCTCGGGGCTTACTCCTGCCATTGCCATCCGGCAGAACCGGTATCACAAGAACCCCAGGTCGACAGTTGGTACGGCTACCGGAATTTATGATCTATACAGGTTGCTGTTGTCACGTGCGGGAGTTAACCCAGATGGCACTGCAACAATCCAACCAGCTTCCATGTTTTCGTTTAACAAACCCGAAGCTGCTTGCCCTGAATGCAAAGGGCTTGGTATTCAAGTTTTTGCTGATCCAAATAAGTTCATTACCTCGCCCGGGAAACCCATTACTGGTGGCGCGATGGATGGAACTTTGCCTGGAAAATATTTTGGGGATAATTTTGGTCAACATGTAAATACGCTCCTTAAAGTGGGTGAGGTAGCTGGGTTTGATTTCACCGCTGCTTTTACGCAACTTTCGGCGGAAGCGAAAGAAATAGCACTTTATGGAACGGGTGATAAAGAATATGATGTGGAATGGAATTTTAAACGAGGCAACAGAACCGGTACACACCGGATGAGATCAGTATGGAAAGGGATGGCCAACTACATCACCGAAGATTATGAAATTAAGCGCGAAAGCACCCGCGTTGAGGCCTTTAAATCAATTATTAGTCAGAAATCCTGTCCGTACTGTCATGGAGGACGTTTAAACAAACAGGTATTGGAGGTTACCTTCGATGGCATGAACATCAGTCAGCTTTCATCAAAAACAATTAAATCGGCAAATGCCTGTTTTAAACATATTAGGTTAAAAATCAGCAATTCACTTTTAATAAGATGCGATCAGATTATTTTTCAACTTGTTGAGAAACTCGCCACTCTTGAAAATATAGGGTTAGGGTATTTATCCATCGATCGGCCTACCTCGACCCTTTCGGGTGGTGAGGCGCAACGATTAAGAATTTCCACCCAACTGGTTTCTGATTTGTGCGGATTAACCTATGTTTTGGACGAGCCTACGGTGGGATTACATTCCCGTGACACACAAAACCTGATGAACGCCATTAAAAGGCTGAATGACAACGGCAACTCCGTGGTGATGGTAGAACACGACCCGGAGGTCATTTCTCTCGCCGACCACATCATTGATTTAGGCCCTGGTGCTGGCGAACAAGGTGGCGAAATCATTGCCCAGGGAAATTTAGACGAGATTAAATGCAACACCAATTCGGTAACGGGAAGGTATTTGAATAAGGCTCAGGAACTGAAACCAAAGGTCGTCCGGCCACTTCAGGCAGGTATCACGGTTAAAAATGCTTCTGCAAACAACCTGAAAAACATAGCGTTAGACATTCCTTCAGGCGGAATTGTCGCCCTCACAGGCGTATCAGGAAGTGGTAAAACATCTTTGGCCTTTGAGGTGATTGGAAATTCCTATGTTGCAGGAAGACCCGTTAACTGTCAGGAGATTTCATTTGGGCAGTTTAAATCCATTTCTGTGATCGATCAGCAGCGCATTGGCACTTCACCCATTAGTACTCCTGCCACTTATACCGGTCTGTTTGATCTTATCCGCGATTTATTTGCCAACCTGCCAATATCAAAGGGTCATGGCCTAAAAAAAGCTCATTTTTCATTTAATAGTCCGGAAGGTCGTTGCGAAAGTTGCAAAGGCATGGGCCAGACAAAAATCAGCATGGATTTTCTTTCGGATGTATGGGTTATCTGCGATGCCTGTCGCGGTAACCGATATAAAAAGCCTATCCTTGACATCACTTTCAGGGGTATTAACATCAATGAGGTATTAAATCTTGAGGTCAGCAAGGCAATTCCTTACTTTGAGCACAACTCCAAAATAACGGGCAAATTAAAGATGCTGGAGGAAATTGGTTTGGGCTATATTAAGCTCGGGCAAGCCACCAGCACGTTATCGGGAGGTGAAACACAACGACTTAAACTGGCCAATGAACTGATGAAAGAAACCGATGGAAACTGCCTGTATATCTTCGATGAACCCTCAACCGGACTGCACATGCAGGACGTTGAAAAGTTGATTGCAGTTTTTAACAGCCTGGTCGACAACGGAAATAGCGTGCTGGTTGTGGAGCACAATTTGGACATCATCCGTTCCTCGGATTGGGTCATCGAATTGGGGCCCGAAGGTGGTGACGAGGGCGGTGAGGTGATATATGAAGGTGGGAATTTCGGGAATTAAGGAGCCACGGGCTAAAGCCGCATGGCAATGGATATTGGGAATCAACCTTTCAGGTTGGAAAAAACCTGAAAGGTTAGTTTCCTCACTCACTCTGGCGCGCGTTTTTTTCAACGCGTGCCCCAACCTTTATCAACTACCATTTTCTCAAACTTTAAACAAAATATAGCCCGGTTGCCAGAATTTAACAAGCATTTGTATTATTGATTTGCAAATTGTTGTATTAAGGGCACGCTAAACATTCGCGCGCCAGTAGGGTAATCAAAAGAGTTAATTTCCATTGCCAATCCTTTCAATCTCATCCAGAAGTTCCTCCAAATCACCACCATCCGTCTGCGGGTTCATCAGCGTTGTCCGCAGGTAAACCAGGTCATTCAATGCCGTTTGCACGATATAAAACTCACCTTTTTCGAGTATTTCATTTCTGATTTCACTGTTAAGCCGATTTAATCCGGCAGCAGAAACAGCAGGTTTTATATAGCGAAAACAAACAATATTTGACTGAGGTTCAAGGGCTAACTCAAAATTCTGCCGTTGCTTTATTTTTACAGCTAGTTCTTTACCAAGGTCAAACAAACAATCGACCGACTGTGCAAACACCTCTTCCCCATAACATTGAAGAATGGAGTAAAACTTGATGCTCATCATGAGCTTGGTGCACTCCATCGTTCGCCGCGCCATGTTATACCATTCCTCGTCTTTTGTTTTTGCCAGCAGGTACTGCGCTTTTTGGTTGAAGGTGGCATAAGAATTATTTTTCTCTTTAAACAACACAAAAGTCATGATACCGGGGGTCATGAGCATCTTGTGACCATCAATCACAATAGAATCGGCTTGATCAATGCCTTTCAGGAGGTGTTTGTATTTTTCCGAAAAAACAGCTCCTCCCCCATGGGCCGCATCCACGTGAAACCAGATTTTTTCTTTTTTACAAAATCCGGCTATGGCTTCCAGGTCATCGAACATCCCTGTAGAAGTTGAAGGTGAGCATCCCACTACAGCCATTACCCGTATTCCATCTTGCTTTGCATTTTCATAACAGGCCTCCAACAATTGGGTCTGCATGGTAAAATTTTTCCCTACCGGAATTCGGATGATGCCTTTTGCTCCAAATCCCATTACCCTGAGAGCCCTGTCCACGCTATAATGTGCCTCTGCCGAAACCATCACTCCAATATTATCCTGTAACCCGTTTTCCCAGATATTTGAATTTTTAACCTGTTGTCTGGCAGCTAACAGGGCGGTTAAATTTCCAAGGGTTCCGCCCGATGTAATAAAACCATCGCCACGAATCCCATATCCAACTTTTTGTACAATCAGGTCCACCACCACTTTTTCGATGGCCGTGGCAGCACCTCCCATTTCGTAAATGGCCATTCCATTGTTTAAAAAGGCGCTTACCAGGCTGGCCAAAGCCGCAACGGGAGCAGGAGGGCATACCTGATGGCCCATGTATTTTGGATGGTGTATGTGAATCGACTTCCCGATAATCTCTTTGAAAAGGGAGACAGCAGGTTTATCGCCTAAAGCATAGTTTTTCCAGAAGTCGAGTTGAGAAGAAGGCTCTTGCCAATTCATTACAGGAATGTGTTCGTTTTGTGCCTCTTCCAAATGATGGGTCAACAAATCAATAATCTCATATCCAAGTTGTTTGAAACTTTCAGGGTCATAAACTTGCTTTAATTTTTCAACCATGCTATCGGCTATATGTATGAATAATTTGTTCCATCTCCATGAAACGGTTAAGTGTGAACTTCTTAAAAGCTCAATTTGGCAGTAAATTTAATAAAAAAGGAAGCTTTGAAACAGCCTGAATTGAAACTTTACGGTTAGAATAGTTCCAAGTTTAAAACTCAAAATGATATGCCACTGAAAGTCCCACAGGCAACGGCTCTTGTATGTCCTGAATACCGGGATCGGTCTTCATAGCATTCAGATTGTCTTCATATTCCTGTGCTCTTATAGGATAAAGCAGAGCCACATTTAATCCACTGGTTTTCGTTTTGCCAAACCGGATTTCCATCCCTGCACCAAAAGTGGAGCCTGTATAAACAGCGTTGTATTTGTCGGAGCCAACAATATAAATGGCTGCATTGGTTCCATACATGCCTGTAACGTATACCCGAAAGGGTTTCGCCGTAATTTTTGGCATGATATAACCCTTTACACCAAGTTGCCATCCGGCCTGTATAAAATAAAAACCGCCTGAAGCAAACAGACCAAGGTGCTTTATGGGAATGTACTCAAGCTGAGCTCCTAACAGGCCCCCTAAGTCAATACCCAATCCCAGACCCAGATCAAGTTGATTCCGTTCTTGTTGAACATTATTTGTTTTTGCAATGGTTTCATATTTAAAAACCTGTTGTGCTACCGCCTGATGCATTCCAATCAGAAGCATGAGGAATAAAAAAGTGTATTTTTTCATTGGATTTATTTGGTTAATATTTCCTTGTATTTCGAGTTAAAAAAATTGACTAAAAAAGGCCTGAAGTACTCCCGGGACCAGTATGATCGTTAAAATCAATCCATAAACAGCTCCCCAAAAGTGGGCATTATGTCCTATGTTATCCGTGCCCTTCTTACCCATGTAGGCAGAATATATCAGGTACAGGATACCAAATATCCATGAAGGCAACGGGAATGGAATGGGGAAAATGAAGATACTGCTTCCCGGATTTAATAAAATACTCGAGAAAACCACTGCCGACACCGCCCCGGAAGCACCAACAGCATTATAATACGGATCGGTTTTATATTTTCCATAATCCCAAAGGGTACTAAACAGGATGCCACCTAAATACAACATACCATAATAAAGCAGGCCTTTGGGTCCAAAATTAGCTTGAAAACTTTTCTCAACAAACCCGCCAAAAGAATACAACACATACATGTTGATCAACAAGTGAGCCCAACCCGCGTGCACCAGTGCATAGCTTACAAACCGCCATCCTTCGTTGTGGCTTTTAATGAGATAGGCATTAAATTTCAACCGATCGAACAATTCCGTATTGCTGAACGACAGAAATGAAATGATCAGAGTTACCGCGATAATGATGAAAGTAAATATCATTAATTATTCAGGTTTTGTTCAACAGGCTGATTTTCTATTTTTGTGTAATCGATCTCGGAACCAAGGGCACTATGAGGAATCAGGTAAACAGCCATCATCCCCAGTAATGCAATGATAGGCCACACTTTATTTTCTTTGTTTTTGCGCAACATAAACCACGCAATTACCCACAAAATAAAAGATCCAATGGTTTTATTGTCGGTTAAATCGTGTCCAAAAGGCCAACCGGTCCAATAAGCATCAAAAGCATATTTCTGAACGATGGGCCCTAAAACGAGGCCGCCCAAAAATAGCGTAATGACAACAATTCCTGTAAAATACAGCGTCTCTTTATTCCTGAAAAACAATTCAAGTCCTACCCGCATTCCAAAAAGAAGGGACAAGAACATGAAAAAAATGTGCGGGGCCAGTATAAAAAGGGGTACGTTTCCGGTATAACGGATAATCACAGGATCGCTATTCAAAGGATAGGCCTGACCTTTGTAAAAAAGCTGCACAAAATAAGTGATTTTTCCGGCAGGAGGTTGATTGGGCAGGGTTGTTACCAATTTTCCATCCAGCATCGTCATCGGCTTGGTGCTCCATTCATCATGGCTTTTGTACCTTTTAAACCTGATTTCGCCTGTGATGTCGGAGTTAAGTACTTCTATTTCGATGGGAGCATCTTTTTCGCCCATAAACGACCTGATTAATTTGTACTTGACTATCTCGCCATTGATTTCGACCTTTCCTCTAACAGGATAGGTCGGGCCGGTTGCCCTCTGATAAATGACCAGGCTCACAGTTAAAACAACGGCCACCAGCCACAGAACGACATTTTTCATTTTACCACTCATCGAAAAATTATTATTGATTAGAAATTAATTGATTTTCGTCAGATCTTAATGCATTATAAAACAATTGATGTATTTCGGTGCGTATATCCATGTTCATTAGTTTGGTATTTGTCGCATCGGGGTAAACCCGATTCGACAAAAATACATAAACCAATCCATTTTCAGGATCGGCCCAGGCATAAGTACCGGTAAAACCGGAATGACCAAAACTGGAGGGTGAGGCATCCCTACAGTTGGTCATGTGATCTTTGTACACAAATAAAGGTTTGTCGAACCCCAAACCACGCCGGTTGCTGTCTGCCACAAAATGATAACCGGTGAAAAAGTCGACAGTTTCCTGTTTAAAAAACCTTTGGTCGCCGTATGCACCGCCATTTACTAACATTTGCATCATCATCGCCACGTCATGTGCATTTCCAAAAAGCCCGGCATTTCCTGAAACCCCGCCCAGCAGCGCTGCTCCCTGATCATGCACGTCGCCTTGCAACAACTGCTTTCGGAAGCCTGTGTCATTTTCTGTGGGAATGATGGCCCAGGATTCAAAATATTGACGGGGATTGAACCTCAACCTGTTTATCTGCATGGGTTTATACCATGTAGTGTAAACAAAATCATCGAACTCGCTATTGGAGAGCTGTTCTGTCAATGTTTTAAAAAGGTAAAACGCAAGGTCTGAATAACGGTATTTCTTTTCCTTCAAAGGAGATTTTAAAATACTGTCGATAAGCACGTGTTGATAGCCGTTGCGGAGATACAGGTTTTGAGCCACGCGGGTTGTAAATTCCTCACTGATGGTATTTTGATAAATATCACGGCTTAATCCAGCAGTATCGAAGGTGCTTTTGAAAAAGGGAATCCAACCCCGGAATCCAGCCTGGTGAGCCATCGCTTCCATAAAGGTAACGCTGTCAATATTTGTGCCTTTCAACAACAACAGGTAATCCGAAATAAGTCCATGAATATCAATCAGGCTGTCTTCTGTCAATTTCATGATGGCCGGGGTAGTAGCAAGAATCTTGGTAAGAGAAGCCAGATCGTAGACATCGGTACTTTGTACCGGTTCATTTCCATCGTAGGTACGAAACCCAAATGACCTGGAGTAAAAGATGGCGCCATCTTTTGCCGCTAGAATCTGGCAACCGGGATAGGCTTTGGCATTGATCCCGGCCAAAGCCACGGAGTCTATTTTTTTAAGATAAAAATCATTGATCATCAACTCCTCAGGCGAGGAAACATACAATGTTTGTGCCTGGGAATGCAATCCCCAGCCCTGATAAAAACCGCCAGCGCTGACAGGCAATTGTCCCCAGGCGGAGGCAGGTTCCAATAACCTGAGTGCAGAGGCTCTTTGCATGGAAGGTCGTTCCTGATATGAAACCAGGACAGTTGAAAAGCGATCGAGGTG
>PCUL01000333.1:0-7095 GCA_002771745.1 Bacteroidetes bacterium CG18_big_fil_WC_8_21_14_2_50_41_14 | reverse complement strand
AGGCTTTCAACTTTTTCAACAACATTTGCCTTTTCAGGTTGGACTCGTCATGTGCCACGTGAAATACATCAAACCGACCTGATTGCTGCAACATTTCTTCAAAAACGGTTGGTCCATCAGTACCTGTCATTAGCAAAGCCATTTTTTTACCCACCTTCAACGGAAGTGGCTCCTGCTCCATGACAAGCGTGATGGCCTGTTCCATCATTTCATCTGCCGTGCTTTGATAAAGGAGTTGATTTAGATCCTCTAGCAGGTGATCGGTTTCTATTTTCTGCCTTTTCCAAACTCCCAACTCATATTTTGCATGCAGTATTTTCCTACACGACTCTTCCACACGGTCCATCAACAACGGATTTCGGGTCAAGGCTTGCTTGATCATTTCAATGGAAGATGGCACATTATCAGGGATGAGCAAGATATCATTGCCGGCTTCAAGTGCTTTAAGCGATACCTCACCTACCTGATAGTATTTGGTAACGCCTTTCATATCCAAACCATCGGTAATGATCAGTCCCTGAAATCCAAGGGAATCTTTCAACCAGTTGGTTACAATTGTTTTTGAGAGCGTGGCCGGAAGATTTTTTGTTGCATCCAGGGCCGGAACACTCAAATGCGCGATCATCACCGAACCCACTCCCCTGTCGATCAAAAATTGAAAAGGAGCCAAATCAGTAACCAACAATGTTTTTAGCGGTGCGCTGATCAAAGGAAGATCAGCATGTGAGTCGGTAAAGGTATTCCCGTGTCCGGGAAAATGCTTGGCACTTGCCAATATTCCACCACGCTGCATCCCACGCATGTAGAGATCGGCCTTCTCGGCCACCCGGACCGGATTTTCACCAAAGGAGCGCATTCCGATTACGGGGTTGAGCGGATTGCTGTTTACGTCAACCACAGGGGCAAAATTGATGTGTATCCCCATCCTGGTGCATTGTTCGGCTACTTGCTTCCCCATTTCATATATCAAGTGGTTGTTGGTCAGCGCCCCGAGTGTCATTTGGAATGGATAGTCAACCACATTTGATAACCGCATGCCCAGACCCCATTCGGCATCGATGGAGATCAACAAAGGAGTCTTGGACAAAGTATTCCAGTAATTGGTTTGAAGAGCCTGATCAACCGGGTTTCCTTTAAAAAATACGACCCCCCCAATGTTATACCTCTTAATTAAGGTATCCACCTGAGGTAAATAACCTCCTGTAGGATAATTGGCACGTACAAAGAAAAGCTGACCTATTTTCTCCTCTAAAGTGAAAGATCGGTACACAGAATCAACCCAATGAGCCTCGTGGGATAGCTCTTTGGCTTTCACCTGCGCGTGCAGCCAATTGACGGTTAAAACAATAAAAACAAATAAAATCCATCTCATGTATCGGACATCCATTAACGCTGGTGTTATAGATTTGCGGACAAATTTAGTTTTTTTTACTTAGGTGTTTTAAAAAACAGTAAAGTTCAACATGCAAATTACTTTACCTTTGTGCCTTTAAAAAAAATCAACTATCGGATTTAATTTGCTGTAAAACCTATCATCAATATGAGTGATATTGAACAACTAGAAAAAACCGCTTCCCAGGTCAGGCGCGACATTATCAGAATGGTGCATGCAGTTCAATCGGGTCACCCGGGTGGATCGCTGGGATGCACCGATTTATTCACCGCCCTGTTTTTCGAGGTGATGGATATTCATCCTGTTCCATTTAATATGGACGGTATTGGCGAAGATGTACTCATCGTGTCGAACGGCCATATTAGTCCTGCCTATTATAGTGTGATGGCCCGTCGTGGATATTTCCCCGTAAGTGAGTTGTCTACTTTTCGGCGACTTCATTCCAGGCTCCAGGGACATCCCGCCACCATAGAAAAATTGCCTGGCGTGCGCGTTGCCACCGGTTCTCTTGGACAAGGATTATCCGTTGCCACTGGTATCGCACTTTCAAAAAAGATGAACCACGATCCACATACCGTTTTTTGCCTGATGGGCGATGGCGAGTTGGGCGAAGGTCAGGTATGGGAAGCAGCATTGTACGGAGGTGCTCATCAAATAAACAACCTGGTTGGAATTATCGATTACAATGGAAAACAAATCGATGGACCAACTGATAAGGTACTTCCCTTAGGAGACCTCCGTGCCAAATTTGAAGCTTTTGGGTGGAAAGTAACCGAAATGAACGGAAACAAGATGGATGAAGTTGTCAGCACGCTGAAAGCGGTGAAATCAACTACCGGATCGGGAAAACCCAATTTAATCCTGATGCATACTGAAATGGGCATGGGTGTCGATTTCATGATGGGCACGCACAAATGGCATGGGACGGCGCCCAACGATCAACAGAAAGAATTGGCCTTAAGTCAATTGAAAGAAACCCTGGGCGACTATTAATGGATCTGTTTAATTACCGGATATTACCTGGCGGAGCGTCTAAAATACTGCGTTATCTCGTCATTTTGGTGGCGTTTGTTACTACTTTACACGGGTTTGGGCAAACTTCGCATACTCAGAAAAACGGGGTTAAAACCAGGATATTGCTTTTACTGGATGCTTCACAAAGCATGTACGGTGTGTGGCATGGAGAGCGTAAATACCAGGTGGCACGACAAATACTTGGTGATGTGTTGGATTCGCTTAGTCAGAAACCAGATGTGGAAGTTGCACTAAGGGTTTATGGCCATCTCAAACCATTTCCCCCACAGGATTGCAACGATACACGGCTGGAAGTTCCCTTTGGGGAAAGCAGTATAGCTAAAATTAAAGAGACCTTACGCAACATTAAACCAAAAGGCACTTCTCCCATTGCCATGGCCCTCGAACGCACTGAAAATGATTTTCCTCCTTGTTCCAATTGCAGGAACATCGTTATCCTGATTACCGACGGACTTGAAGAATGTGGCGGTGACATCTGCGAGGTGAGCGCCCGTTTACAACAAAAAAATATTTTCTTAAAACCCTATATTATAGGTATGGGAGAAGATATGGAACGCAATTACGATTGTGCCGGCACCTATTTAAATGCCAGTGACAAGCAGGAATTTGCCCGGGCGATGAACGTGGTTATTTCAAAAGCACTCAACAAGACCAGTCTTCAGGTCAACCTGTTGGATGTGGCTAACCGTCCTACAGAAACAAATGTTAACCTGACCTTTATAAATACCAATACGGGAAAGGTTGCTGAAAACTATATCCACACCTTGAATTCAAAAGGAGTACCGGATACCCTGATCATTGATGCCGAGATCACCTACCAAATAATAGTTAATACCTTACCGCCTGTTACCATCAATTCGGTTAAACTCACCAAAGGACAACATAACATTACCTCGGTTAGCTGCCCACGTGGCGATTTGGTTATCAGTTTAAAAAACAATACCCAGGCCAATGTAAATCCAGCCTCGATGGTTTATCAATCAGGAAGTTGTGAGCTGATAAATCATCAATACGCCAATCAACAGACGCGCTATCTGCAAGGGAACTATGACCTGGAGATACTGACTCTTCCCGTTACCAAGCTGAAGGATGTAACCATCGAAGCCGGGAAAACTACCCAAATCACACTGGAAAATCCAGGGATTTTAAGTATTCAAAAGAACATCAAAGGATATGGCAGTATTTACCGCATTGATGAAAAAGGAACCCAACAATGGGTGATTGATGTGAACCCTGAATCAGGGTACGGTGAATCGTATTTTCTGCAGCCAGGTAGCTATCGTTTGGTTTTCCGATCCAGGTTTTCATCGCAATCGTTGCAAAGCAAAACCGTCAATTTCGATATTATCACATTAAAAACCACAAGGATAAATCTTTAATTCATGCATACTTACAAGGTAATCGATTATAGAGACACCCGCTCCGGTTTTGGAGACGGGCTAAAAGAATTGGGACATAGCAACCCCGCTGTAGTGGCATTGGTTGCCGATTTAACGGGTTCGTTAAAGATGGAGGCCTTTGCGGCGGAGTTCCCCGAAAGGTTTTATCAAATGGGAATATCCGAGGCCAACATGATGGGTGTGGCTGCCGGGTTGGCAACAGGAGGTTTTATCCCTTATACAGGAACCTTTGCTAATTTTAGTACAGGCCGGGTATATGATCAAATCAGACAATCCATTGCCTATTCGGGGAAAAATGTAAAAATCTGTGCCTCACATGCCGGGGTTACTCTTGGCGAAGATGGAGCAACCCATCAAATTTTAGAGGACATTGGATTGATGAAAATGCTTCCAGGAATAACCGTGATCAATCCTTGCGATTACAACCAGACTAAGATGGCGACCATCGCCATTGCTGATTACCAGGGACCTGTATATCTTAGGTTTGGCCGTCCTAAAGTGGCAAATTTTATTCCTTCTGACAGCGAATTTATCATTGGCAAAGGTATTTTGATGACAGAAGGTACCGATGTAACCATCGTAGCCACCGGACATCTGGTATGGAAAGCGCTGGAAGCAGCTGATGAACTTCACTTGCAAGGAATAAAAGCGGAAGTCATCAACATCCACACCATTAAACCTCTCGACACTGAATTGTTACTCAAATCGATCAGGAAAACAGGATGTGTGGTGACGGCGGAAGAACATCAGCGCAACGGTGGACTGGGCGACAGTGTTGCTCAGTTGCTTTCGCTGGAGTATCCTGCCCCGATGGAATATGTAGCCGTGAACGATCAATTCGGGCAAAGCGGAACACCTGAAGAGTTAATGCAGGTTTATGGCCTCGATACAGAGCATGTAGTTTTGGCTGCTAAAAAGGTTCTTCTTCGAAAATAACACCCCGCCGGAAGTTTACAATACATTCCCGGTAAAAAAAGATGTATTTTCGTTGGTTTGCAATTAGCTGGTTCACCAAGTGATTAGAAGATTTTATTATATATTAACCATTTGTGCAACAGTTATTTTAATCCCAAATAACTGCCTTTCTCAGAATTGCAATGTGATTGAATTAAAGGCTCCTTCCTATCTTTTGCTTCGCGATACAGCCATCCACATTCTTCACGATACTACCGTAAAGATTTGTGAACAATACATTCTGCTGACAGAACAAAACGGATACTACTTTTATAGCAAATTAAATACTGCATCTGATAAACATCTGTTTCTGAAAGATATATACAAAATGGTGCTGGCAAGCCCCCCGCCGGATACGGTGCTTCAGAAGCAAAACATGATAAAAGCCGAAGATGTATATCAACGCTTTTCGGGCAAACCCATCAGCAAAATACGGATCAAGGTGCTTAAGCCATTTGGGCCTACCATTGCCGACACCAACCGGCCCGTTATCACTTACGTGGAAAGGAACCTCAACCCAACACATTTTATCTCGCGCGATTGGGTGATTAGAAACAAGTTGCTTTTTAACGAAAAAGACACCATTAATCCTTTGTTGATGGTTGAAAACACACGTCTCCTTGCCGATTTGAGCTACTTACAAGATGCAGCGATCATTGTGTCAACTGCTCAAGGCGATTCGGTTGAAGTGCTGGTATTGGTAAAAGACAAGTTTCCATGGCTGGCAGTACCTAATATTATCAGTACTAGTAACGTACGAATCTATGGTCAACACGCTAATATTTTTGGACTGGGGCAGAGTTTGGGATTTGAAGGTACGTATTTGAGCAATAGCACCCCAAAGATATACCTGTCGAGGGCAAACTACTCCGTGGACAATGTTTACGATCAAATTGGCGCTGAACTAAACTACCAGGTGGACAACAACAATCAATTGTATCAGGTTCGGTTTGATCGAAAATTGATACCCAACAAGGTGAACCTGGGTGGTGGATTGGAAATCTCTCAAACATCACAAAACATCATTACCGATCCAACGTATGTGAACAAAAGCCTTTATTACTTTAAATACATGGTTTACGATGCATGGGCGTCTTACCTCTTTCCTGCAAAAAAAATCCTGCCTTTTATCAGACAGCGTGCGCTCTATATCATTCCCGGGATCAGTTACAGCAAAAAGAATTATTCAGAATACACATGGGTGAATATCGACAGCAATAGCCAATTTTACAATTACGATGTGATACTGGGAAACATTGTATTGGCCAAACAGGGTTACTACCGAACCAATTACCTGACCAATTTTGGGAAAGCTGAATATTTGCCCTATGGATTCCAGGCCAGCATCACAACCGGTTATTCGTGGACTGACTTTATGAAAAAACCATACATGGGGTTGGGTTTCTACGTAACCACCCACATCAATAAATTTGGATTTATTTTTGGAAAACTGGATGCAGGAAGTCATTTGATTGATCGATTACAGCAGGGCGCAGTTAGCATCAATGTTCTTTACTTAACCGATTTGCTGGAGACAAAAAGAAATAAATTCAGACTTAAATCGGAAATATCATTTACAACCGGTATCAACAGGTTTACTAATGACTTACTGTATCTGGGCGAAGCGTATGGATTTCTTGGTTTAAAAAAGGAATCATTTTACGGACAACAACGACTTTTCATGGAATCGTCAGTAATCAATTACACCTCTCTTTATTTCGCCGGGTTTCGTCTGGCATTGATTGGTTTTGCAAGTGTAGGAACCATCGGGCCGCAGGATACAAAACTTGTTAACAGAAGATTGGTGTCAAGTTTTGGAGCCGGAGTTTATGTTCAAAACGACTTTCTGGTTTTCAGCTCCGTTGAATTTAAAGTAGCTTATTTCCCGGTAACCCCTCCCGGAGTCTCCCATTTTGGCCTCACATTTTCATCTGAGAACCTATTGAACAGGATTAATTTCCTTGTTACAAAACCAAGGCTGGTGGCTTATCAATAGTCGTTTGGAGTATAGGTTATTGAAAGTTCTATCTATTTTTATGTAAATAAAAAAACATCGGACCGAAGCCCAATGCTTTTTTTTTAACTCAATTGATAATTGTTTTAGCCTTTGTAAAAAGGAGTCCTGGTAATAACAGCCTTTGCCGACTTTCCACGTATAGGAATATAAATTTCGGCTCCTTCTTTCCAATAGGGTTTGGTTACATAGGCCATGCCAATGCCCTTTTTCAACATGGGCGACATGGTTCCTGAAGTAACATGACCCACTACCTTTCCTTCTGCATCAACCACCTCATAATGATGCCGTGGGATGGC
>PCUL01000328.1 GCA_002771745.1 Bacteroidetes bacterium CG18_big_fil_WC_8_21_14_2_50_41_14 | reverse complement strand
GCCGAAACCTCAACGCCTACTTTGAGTGGTTTTTCCCAACCTGATTCTCCAAATGGGGAAACTGAACCAAAAGGGCCCAGATCAAAATAAAAATTATTTGATATGGAATGTCTGTAAAAAAGTTGGAGCTTGAATACCTCAAAATGTGATTTTGGGTTAACCTCCTGAGATCCGTCGCCATAGCCAAAATCATAAAGAACAGGTGTGCTTAAAAGTGTAATTGGCAGGCCAAACCCACCCTGCACTCTTGCTCCAAGAATAACATTTGAATTAAATTTATGTGCATAGGAATAGGAAATAGCGGCAAGTTCAATTGAAAAACTGTTTTGATGGGTTTTATCCAAAAAAGTTGGCTTATTCTCTTGAGCCGTGACAAAATTGGCAATGCAGAAAATAAAAATACTTAGCACAAGTCCCTTATTTTTCATGTTCGTCTTTTGTTTTAGCTTTCAACTCCTCTATTTCTTTCTTCAACTCAATGACATACAAGGTAAGTTCTTCAACTTTTTGCAATAATAAGCCATCCATTTCACCCAGGTTAATACCTTCTTCAGAAACGGTTTCGGCAGAAGGAATTCCGGGAAGATGACTATGTTTGTTGACATATGTCTCTAGTTCAAAAAGTGTTAACATTTTGTAATCAGGGGTAAAGACGTAATCTGGCCATGAATTATTATTAACTTCAATTTCTCTAGCATAGATTTTTCCATCAACTGCTAATTTCGCATCTATTGGCATCTTAGGTGTACCGATACCTATTTGTCCATTTGGGTGAAAATACATCATATATGAATAAGTGCCGTAAGTTGCGCTATTTGCATCTATATCAAGATGATAAATTATTAACTTGTCTTCATCCCGAGGACTATGAAATGCCCACTCATGTTTCATGTTCTGGGAATAAAGCTGAATCCAATCTCCCCATCCTTTTTGGATCATCAATCTGGCAGTCAGATTTGCATTAAAGTCAATTGGATCCATAAATAACCCAACGCTTTTACTTGTGGTTGATAAAAACTTACCATAATTATATGGTTTGTAGTAAGCTTTTGCATCTAACGGTTGTTCTTGCGCAATTAACTCATTTAATTGCAATACACATACGAGTCCTAAGACGATCGTGAATAACGAAACAAATTTTTTCATAAAGAATAAATTAAGGTTAATTAAAAAATAATTTAAACCTAAATAACCTATGCTTGTTTTTTTTTCTACTTATTTTGCATATGTTAAAATAGGTATTACAAATGTATAAAATATTTTTGTTCCAAATAA
>PCUL01000008.1:958-1100 GCA_002771745.1 Bacteroidetes bacterium CG18_big_fil_WC_8_21_14_2_50_41_14 | reverse complement strand
GTACTAAAAATTGACAATCCAGTACATCACCAACTTATAAAAATAATTTTTAACAATGGTATAGAAATTATTAGCACAGAAGACCATCCTTATTATGTTGATAACAAAGGCTGGTGTTCATTTAGCCCTGCCAAGACTTATA
>PCUL01000008.1:336-938 GCA_002771745.1 Bacteroidetes bacterium CG18_big_fil_WC_8_21_14_2_50_41_14 | reverse complement strand
GGGAAACTAGAAACTTCCGACTTTTGTTTATTGATTAATGGAGATAGTTTGAAAAAAGTAAAAGTTGAAAAAATAGTGTCTTATGAATCGAAAATTATAACCTATAATCTAACAAAAATCGCTAATAGTAATAATTATTTTGTAAATGGAATTTTAGTAAATAATGAAAGTGAGACAAAATAAAAATATGAATCTAATGATTTTGTTGGATTATGTATATTACTCAATGGACAATTTGTGTACTAATAAACTTTAAATTATTATGGAATATTTATTTTATCGGCTTTGGCAATTGCTAATAGGAAAATCTGAAGAGGATATGCCTCCTTTTGGCTCTATTATAATTATTTGGTTGCTTATTGTTTTAAACATTAGAACAATAGAGTTGTTACTAAATCATTTTTTTGATTTTGCTTATACACCAAGAGGTGAAAATGAAATTATATTATACTCGCTTATCCCAATTTCTATTGTTTTAATATTTAATATCTTTTATTTATTTAGAAGAAGAACTAAAATAAAACTGAAATATGAAAATGAGAGTGAGTTAAAGAAGAAAGTTGGAAATATTGTTTTATTTACATACGGTGTTTTATCTATAT
>PCUL01000008.1:0-254 GCA_002771745.1 Bacteroidetes bacterium CG18_big_fil_WC_8_21_14_2_50_41_14 | reverse complement strand
CTCATTTTTTTTCCTATCTTTGTCTTATGACAGCAATGGCACAAACAGGAAATCCCTTTTTCGATGGCACTTTTGAAACCGAAGCCGATGCCAGCCACAACCTGCGCCAACTGCATTATATCAGCGGAGGCGATGGCCTGTTTGCCATTTATGTAATCGATCAGGATGGCAAAGCAACCATGAACTACATCCACAAAGACTACCAGGGTAGCTTTGAAACCATTACCAACAACCAAGGCACGGAAGTTGAAAAA
>PCUL01000077.1:11492-12346 GCA_002771745.1 Bacteroidetes bacterium CG18_big_fil_WC_8_21_14_2_50_41_14 | reverse complement strand
TCACCTGCCTGGATCGTTGAAAATGCAGAAAGCAACCTGAATAACAATGTTGGCCACTTTCGTGGGACAAATCTCGGCAAGAACATCATGCTGGGTACCGATGGAATGCACAGCGACATGCTCCGAAGTGCGCAGGCAGCTTTTTTCGCCGGACAGGAAGCAGATCAAATCAATGTGCCGGAAGCCTACCGCAGGTTTAGAAATGTGCATCATTATTTAGCCGACAATCACTTTGAAGGCGATGGGGAAAACAATCTGGTGGTGCTGGATTATGATTCACCAACACCCATTACCGAACATAATTTCTTAGGGCATTTTGTTTTTGGATTGTCATCCAACCACATCCGTCACGTGATCTCCAACGGAAGTTGGCTGGTGAAGAATAAAAGACTCACCAATGTAAATGAAAAAGAACTATTGACCTTCGCCAAAGAGCAGGCTTTGCGACTTTGGAAAAAGCTTTAGCACCTTGTTTGGAATGATTTTCTTATCACACATGTTCTTCCTTTTTCCGGCAATTATTTCACGCAAAGTGCGCGGAGCCTTGTTTCGCAAAGATCGCAAAGTGATAAAATTTTTAGCTCACAATACTTCTTTGCGAACTTTGCATACTAAAAACTTAGCGCACTTTGCGTGAAACTTTTCTGCCGTTACCCGGTTAGGATTAAAATAACATTTGACAGATCATTTTTCACAAAGATTGCCTAACTTTGAGCCTCATTAAATTGGTTGCCATGATCCAGGTTTATCACAATCCACATTGCAAAAAATCACGCGCCGGACTTCAGTTTGTGCAGGAAAGGACTTCTGATGTGGAGATTATCGATTATCTCAAAAATCCCCTGACCGAAAAG
>PCUL01000077.1:6586-11483 GCA_002771745.1 Bacteroidetes bacterium CG18_big_fil_WC_8_21_14_2_50_41_14 | reverse complement strand
CCGGTGGAAGAATTGGAGGTGCTTTTTTGAGCTGGAAGTCCGAAGTCCGAAGACGGAAGTAAGATAAAACTGGAGAATAAAGTGAAGCGTAGGATAAAATAATTGTGAAGACATAATAATCTTCCAGCTTCGATCTCCCGACTTCCGGCTATTGAAACATAAAATAACTTATATACAAATACATAAATCAATCACCATGAGCTTCAGAACTGAACACGACACGATGGGCGAGGTGCAGGTTCCCGCCGATAAATACTGGGGAGCACAAACACAGCGCTCGAAGATGAATTTTAAAATCGGACCCGAAGGTTCCATGCCCGAAGAAATCATTATGGCTTTTGCCTACCTGAAAAAAGCAGCGGCTCTGGCCAATGCCGAACTGGGTGTCCTCGCCACCGAAAAAGCTACCCTGATCGCCAAAGCGGCCGATGAAATCCTGGATGGCAAACTGGCCGGGAATTTCCCGTTGGTCATCTGGCAAACAGGTTCGGGAACACAGTCGAACATGAACATGAACGAGGTAATTGCCAACAGAGGCCATGTGATCAAGGGAGGTTCCCTCGACGATAAAACCAAATCGCTTCATCCCAACGATGATGTGAACAAATCACAGTCGTCGAACGACACTTTCCCTACGGCCATGCACATTGCAGCTTACAAACTGATCATGGAAGTGACCATTCCCGGCGTTCAGAAGCTGCGTGATGCCCTGGCAGAAAAAGCCGAAGCTTTTAAGTCCATCGTTAAAACCGGTCGTACGCACCTGATGGATGCCACACCGCTCACACTCGGACAGGAATTTTCAGGCTACGTGGCCCAGTTGGATTTTGGCTTGAAAGCCCTTAAAAACACCCTGCCACACCTTTCCGAGCTGGCACTGGGAGGCACTGCCGTTGGAACCGGGCTCAATACGCCAAAAGGATATGCTGAAGAAGTAGCAGCGCAAATCGCCAAACTTACCGGATTTCCATTCGTGACAGCACAAAACAAATTTGAAGCCTTATCGGCACACGATGCCATCGTGGAAACATCCGGCGCTTTAAAGCAACTGGCCGTGAGCCTGATGCACATTGGGAACAACATCCGTACGCTGGCTTCGGGTCCACGTTGCAGCATTGGCGAAATTCAGCTTCCAGCCAATGAACCCGGATCAAGCATTATGCCCGGAAAGGTGAATCCCACCCAAAACGAAGCACTTACCATGGTTTGTGCACAGGTCATCGGAAACGATGCCGCTATTACCGTTGGCGGGATGCAGGGACATTTTCAACTGAATGTGTTTAAACCGGTGATGATTGCCAATTTGCTGCAAGCTGCCCGTTTGTTGGGCGATGCCTGTGTTTCGTTTACCGATAATTGTGTTGTTGGAATCGAGCCCAACTACCGCGTACTACAGGAAAAACTTGAAAACTCATTGATGCTGGTAACCGCATTAAATACCCACATTGGATATGATAAATCGGCCAAGATTGCCAAGAAAGCCCATGCTGAAGGCACCACCTTACGTGAAGCCGCTTTGGAATTGGGACATTTAACTGATGAGGAGTTTACACTTTGGGTAGATCCCAGGAAGATGATTTAATTCGATAAACCAATTATTGTAAAAAAAGCTGTCCCGGAGTTTGGGGCAGCTTTTTTTGATAAATCCTTAAAAATGCGATCAAAACCGAAATATTAATATGAATATTTCGGTTTGAACCGAATTTTTAATACTTTTGCTTGAATTGATCAATATAAGATGATACCAAGACAACTTGACATACTCGTTCAGGAGAGAATGGATGATAAAAAAGCAATCATTATTTTCGGGCCAAGACAATCCGGAAAAACGACTTTGCTTAAGAAGATCGTTAACCGGGATTCTTCAAATGTTTTGTGGTGGAATGGAGACGAGACCGACATCAGGCAAATGCTCAAAAATCCCACCAGTACTTTGCTACAATCACTTATTGGCAAGAACAAGTTGCTAATTATTGATGAAGCTCAAAGAATTGAAAACATTGGGCTATGTATCAAATTGATTTTTGATAATCTGGAGGATGTAAAAGTAATCGCGAGCGGATCATCAGCTTTTGAATTGGCTAACAAAATTAACGAACCCCTGACAGGTAGAAAGTGGGAATTCTTCCTTTACCCTCTTTCTTATTCCGAAATGGTTGATTATCATGGTGCGATAACCGAAAACCGACTCATTGAACAAAGAATGATATATGGCTATTATCCTGATGTTGTGAATAATCCCGGAGATGAAAAAGCCATTTTACAGCAGTTATCCGACAGTTATCTTTACAAAGATATTCTTACCTGGGAGAATATACAAAAGCCCGATCGTCTGGAGACACTGATTCAAGCATTGGCATTTCAGTTGGGGAATGAAGTTTCGTATTTTGAACTTTCAAAAATTACAGGGCTCGATAAAGAAACTGTTGAACGCTATATCATCCTGTTGGAGAGGGCGTTTATTGTATTCCGATTGAGATCGTTTAGTAGAAATTTAAGGGCAGAATTGAAAAAGAGCCGCAAAATATACTTCTACGATAACGGAATACGCAATGCAATCATCCGAAACTATAACTCCATTGGCTTAAGAAATGATGTCGGAGCCTTGTGGGAAAACTTTCTGATTAGTGAAAGAATGAAGTTTCTCCAATACAATAAAATCTACGCCAACCATTATTTTTGGCGAACACACAGCCATCAGGAAATCGATTATATCGAGGAAAGAAATGGGAAGCTCTTTGCATTTGAATTTAAGAGGAAGAGAACGCCAAACTATAATTTTCCAAAAACCTTTGCCAATACTTACTCTGAAAGCGAAGGTCAGGTAATCACACCCGAGAATTTTGAAGGATTTATCAGATAAGCGAAGAACCTTTTTTTATGCGTATACTTTAATGTCCCATTTCAATACCGTAAAATATCGTCAAGTCCCTGTTTCACGAGTTGAGTTGTTTCAGGTAGTCTTCCATGCCTTCCTCAGCCAAATCGAGGAGGTCTTTGTCATTTGCGGCCTGTTTATAGGATTGAACATATTCCGCACGAGTTAATTGATCAAGATAAATTTGTAAGGCTTTTTCAATGATTTTGTTCTTGGGCATCGACATGCGTTTAGCCATATTGTTGAGCTTAACGAGGAGCTCATCAGGCAAGGTGCTGGTAAAGGTGATCATGCTTTTCGATTTATATTTACAAATCGTAAATATAATTCGATAATGATTAAAAGTCAATTCGAAATCTGATCAGGAAAGCGCCTTTACAAGATCGGTCTAGATCTATCTCAAAAGATTGCTCATTATAATTACTCTTGATACTTCCCCGTTTAATCTTTCAACTGATTATTCACCAACCTGTTGGTGTATTGCTGCAAAAATGATTTGAGCTGAAGCTCCAGACTATCCGCAATGATGGGTTGTTCTGCAATCAGGTTGCGATTGTGGGAATGATCTAAAATGTTGTTAAAAAGTGCAGTGGAATGTTCGCCATCAAACAAGAGGCTATAATTGCCGGAGGTAATTTGCATCATCCCGCTTACGGGCTGCACCACCAACCGGGGAGCCGCGGTATCGAACAGGCTGCTGCCAAAGGCGACTTCGGTATCCGCAAAGTTGAGGTAGTCGAGAATGGTGGGACCTAAATCTGTTTGCTGCGCGGTGCGGTGATCGACTCCTGATAAAGTGCTGTCGCCAGGGGCAAACAGCATAATCGGAATGGCATAGCGCCCCGAAGTGTTTTTGTAATAACTCAATTGTTCAGAAGTGAGGCTGGCACCGGGTTCAAGTAATTTGTCCTTATCCGATACCAGTACCGACTGTGCAGGATGATCAGCCAGAATCACAAACAAAGTGTTGTTATACCAGGGCATGGTTTTGGCCGTTTCAAAAAACTTTTTCAGGGCATAATCCGAATAACGAACCACGCGGTGGATGCGCAAATCACCTTCCGGGAATTTTTCCTGAAGGTGTGCCGGAACGTGGTATGGATAATGCGAACTCAGCGTAAACTCGAAAGCGAAAAACGGCTGTTGAAAGGTGTTTAGCTTCTGTGCCATAAATTGCAGAAAAGGTTCGTCGTAAATGCCCCAATATCCATCGTAATCGGCATCGTTGTTGTATTCCTGTCGGCCATAATAATTCTGAAATCCGGCATAACCGGCAAACCCGTCAAAGTCCATGGTGCCATTGGTTCCGCCATGAAAAAACGCGGTTCTATATCCTTTTTCGTTGAGAATCTGTGTCAATCCCCGCGTTTTGTTGGTACTGTAAACGGAAGTGATATACGGATCGTCCATCAAAGCAGGAAGTCCGATCACCACCGCAGGAATGGCATCGATGGATCGCAATCCGTTGGAAAACGCACTGTCCATAACCAGTACCTGTTGTGAAAGGGAATCCAGAAATGGGGTGAACCCGTTATATCCATTTAAAAAACCAACATATTCGCGCGAAAAACTTTCCAGCAACAGTACCACCACATTTTTTGGATTGGGAACACCACTTTTCCCAAAATGATGTACCACCGGGTAAATGTTCCTCGCCTTTTCATCGGACATAAAGTTTACCGGGGTCAGTTCATCGTGACCGTAGGTGGTCATCGCGGTAAATACCGAATTCAACACAAGCGGCATATGGGCGGCCGATACCGATTTGGAGGCATGCATAATGGCTAACGGACGCAGTTGTACTCCTCCCCGGGCACCCATCAGCGATAATCCCAACAGCAGAAAAGGAGTCAGACCTTTGACCAAAATATTAAACCAGGCAGGCCTGCGAGTATCTTTTTCTTTCGCTCTTTTCCATGTTTTTTGGTTCACTTTTGGATAAATCTTCCAAACTAAAACCATTATCACCACAGCCAACACCGATACGTACCAGTAATCGGCAATAAATCCTGGGAGAAG
>PCUL01000077.1:0-6566 GCA_002771745.1 Bacteroidetes bacterium CG18_big_fil_WC_8_21_14_2_50_41_14 | reverse complement strand
CACATCATCGCTCATCACGATAAACTTCCACACATCGGCGGTGGAACGTTTCTGCACAAAGTGAAAATACACCGAGTCGGCCATGTTGGCAATCAGCAAGAAAATATTGACTGAAACAAATAATACTTTCAGACCAAGCTGGAATCCTTTTCTCATTAGTAGGCGGCTCAAAGGCAAAACCTGTGGCAGGATGAAGAGCATATTAAAATAAATCAGCACCGACACGTCGAAACGCATACCGATGATAAAAATGCGGATGAGTTCCGTGATCGGGATGTCCTGATAGAGTCCAACGTTGAAGAAATAGAAAAATAAACGGGCGATGAAAAAAAGGAACAGTGCTAGCAGCAGCCGCTTGATTAACAAGCCTATTTGGTAAAAATACCCGCTCATGCTATTTCCAGGCTTTGGCCACCAGACCGGTGCCCGTTTTATGGGTATTGGCAACATCCATGGCATTGAGGATCAACACAAATGGAAAGGTAACCAGGTAATAAAAGGGCAGCACAATATAAAACAAGGCCGAAGTATTCAACATCATGATGGGATATTTCATGCTGAGTTTCCAGCCGATTTTCCCGGGAGGGCCATACTGGTAGTAGACTTCTGACCGGGAGAATCCGGCCCTTTTCAATTTATCTGTAATGTCCTGAATGCCGTAACCATCGCGTACATGTTCGTCGATAAAACCCTGGGCACCATCGTGATGGTCATCGTGGTCGTGATCGGGATGTACATCCGAGCCACCCTGATCTGACGGGGTGGAAACCAGCAACATGCCTTCAGGTTTGAGGGCTTTGTAGAAGTTTTTGAATACGAGTTCGTCTTCTTCGATGTGTTCCATCACATCCACACACAACACCAGGTTGTATTTGTCCGATTCATTTATTTTGGTGAGGTCGGCTTCCGCGAAAGCGGCATTGGTCAACCCTATTTTCTTAAAAAACTGGTTGCAATCGTCTATTTGCTCTTGTTTCACATCCACGCCTTTGATGGTCCAGTCTTTATTTTTGGAGGCGAGATAATAGTCGTATTGACCGAAACCGGAGCCGGCATCCAGAATCATCTGTTTGCCGCTGACCGATTTAGCCCACAGTTTAACTTCTTTGCGGATGTGCCACGAACGCAGCAACAGCAGGTCGAGCAGGTGATAAAAGAGTTTTCGGAGAAACGGAGCGCTGTTAAATGCTACGCCAAGTTTTCGTTTTATGGGATCATATTTCATTTGAGTGGGTACTGTAGGTAAGAGATTAGATCAAAAATACCTGTTGGTTTTAACTATTCCTTGAGCAGGTTTTCGATGTTTTCGATGTAGTCGAGCGAGTCGTCGATGTAAAAATACAACTCGGGAACAATCCTGAGCTGATGGCGGATACGGGCTCCCAGCTTCCCTCTGATTTCGCTGGTATGCTTCCGGATATTGGCGATGACGGCTTCTTTGTTTTTGGTGGCAAAAAGGCTCAGATAGACTTTTGCTGTCGACAGATCGGGGGTTACCACAATTTTGGTGACCGAGATCATGGCACCCAATCCGAGGTGGACAAAGTCGCGTTGAAAAAGTTCGCTAAAATCCTGCTGAAGCAGCTGATTTATCCGTTGTTGACGTTTTGATTCCATGGGGCAAAATTAGTTTTTTTTTGGATATGAAGGGTTTTAAAAAGTAAACCGCAGAGACGCGAAGGCGCAGAGAGATTGTTGATGAAAACTTCGCGCCTTAGCGCCTTCGCGGTGAAAACCATTAAAAAACAGCCTTCGCGATTTCTTCAATGTTATCCGATTTACCCATGGTATAGTAGTGCAATACGGGTACACCTGCCGCATACAGCTCTATGGATTGTTGGATGGCCCATTCTATGCCCACCTGTCGCACTTGCTGGTTGTTTTTGCATTTGATCACTTCTTTCACCAAATCAACCGGGATATCCACGTTGAAAGTTTTTGGGAGAGCCGTTAGTTGTGAGGCGGTTGTAAAGGGTTTTAATCCGGGTATGATGGGTACTGTGATTCCTTTCTCGCGACAGCGTGCCACAAAATCGAAATATTTTTGATTGTCAAAAAACATCTGAGTCACGATATAAGAAGCTCCTGCCTGGATTTTCTTCTTCAAAAAATACAGGTCACTGTCCAGATTGGGCGATTCGCCATGTTTTTCCGGGTAACCGGCCACACCGATACAAAAATTCATGGAGCGCGTGTTCAGGAGGTCTGCGTCCAGATAAATACCCTTGTTGAGGTTGGCAATTTGTTTCACCAGATCCAGTGCATGTTCGTTGCCATCGGGTTCAGGCACAAAAATACGCGTTCCGGGTTGAGGATCGCCCCGCACCACCAGCACATTGTTGATGTCGAGAAACTGGAGGTCGATGAGGGCGTTTTCGGTTTCCTCACGGGTAAAGCCTCCGCAGATGATGTGTGGCACTACATCGATACCAAACCTGTATTTGATGGCCGCCGAAATTCCCACCGTTCCCGGACGTTTGCGAACGGTATGCTTCTTCATCAGGTTATTAGGCAGGTTTTCGTACACCACTTCCTGTTGGTGGTAGGTGATGTTTATAAAAGCCGGATCGAACTTCACCAGCGGATCGATGGCCTGTTGGATGCTGTCGAAATTGTGCCCTTTTAGCGGAGGAAGCAACTCAAACGAAAACAGTGGTTTTTTGGCTTCGGCAAGATATTGTATGATGGTTCTTTCCATGTGATTTGTGTGATTTTGTTATGATTCCACTAAATTAACGGGCAATAATTTTTCAATGGTTTCCACCGGAAGGCTTTTCCTCGCAGCATAATCCGCCAACTGATCGGGAAGCAATTTGCCTACATTAAAATACTGGGCATCGGGATGGGTGAAATAGTAACCGCTTACCGAAGCCGCCGGGTACATTGAATAACTCTCGGTGAGTGTAACTCCCGTATTTTCTTCTGCTTTCAACAGATTGAAAAGCGTTTCTTTTTCAGAATGTTCCGGACAAGCAGGATATCCCGGTGCGGGGCGAATTCCGGCATATTTCTCCTTTAAAATCGACTCTATATCTAACGATTCATTCCTGGCATAACCCCAAAGATTTGTACGCACCTGGTGGTGAAGCCATTCGGCAGCCGCTTCGGCCAACCGGTCGGCCATAACTTTGAGCATGATGGCGTTGTAATCGTCCTGATCGGCTTCAAAACGGGCCACATGGGGCTCGATGCCCAATCCTGCTGTCACCACAAAACCACCTATATAATCGGTTTTGTTTTTCTTTTCGGGAAGAATGAAATCACTCAAACACAGGTTGGGCAAATCGCCTTCTTTTTGTTCCTGATTGCGCAGAAAATGCAAGGTGTCCAGAGGCTGGGTTTTATTGTTATCCTGATAAATCCGAACACTGTCGCCATCGGCCAGAGCCGGAAAAATCCCCACAACTCCTTTGGATTGAAGCCAGTTTTCCTTTCGGATGGTTTCGAGCATTTCAAGGGCCTCTTCGTAGAGTTTCTTGGCTTCAACCCCTTTGACAGGATCGGTAAAAATATCGGGATATTTGCCATTCAGTTTCCAGGCATGGAAGAAAAAGGTCCAGTCGATATAAGGTATTAATTCTTCGATGGGGATATTTTCAAATACGGTAATACCTGTTTTCGAGGGCGTTACCGGGCTATAGTTTTCCTTTCCGGGATAAAAAGCATTGGCCCTGGCTTTTTCAAGCGAAATGTAGTGATGTTGGTTTTGTTGGTTGTTATTTTTGTGGCGAAGCTGTTCGTACTCTTCCTGGATTTGCTTTACATATCCGGGTTTTTCTTTGTCATTCAGCAACTTATCTGCCACTCCGATCACCTTGGAAGCATCGCGTACATGGACCACGGGTTGTGAATAATGGGGCGCAATTTTCACGGCCGTGTGGATGGGCGAGGTGGTAGCTCCACCGATGAGCAAAGGAATATCCATGCCTCTCCGCTCCATTTCTTTGGCCACCAACACCATTTCTTCCAGCGAAGGCGTAATCAGTCCGCTTAATCCGAGGAGAACCGCGTTTTCTTTAATCACTGTTTCGAGGATGATTTCTGCGGGCACCATCACTCCCAGGTCGATGACTTCGTAGTTGTTGCACGCCAGTACCACGCCCACAATGTTCTTACCAATGTCGTGTACATCGCCTTTTACAGTGGCCAACACAATTTTGCCATTGCTCACCTGTTTTCCCTGACTTTCGAGTTCGATGTAAGGGAGTAAGATGGCCACGGCTTTTTTCATCACACGGGCACTTTTCACCACCTGGGGCAAAAACATCCGGCCCGAGCCAAACAAATCGCCCACCTTGTCCATGCCATTCATCAACGGTATTTCGATGATGTCGAGGGCACGTGGGTAAAATTTCCGGGCTTCTTCCACATCCACATCAATAAAGTCGAGGATGCCTTTTACCAGGGCGTGTTCCAGTCGTTCTTCCACCGGAAGGCTGCGCCAGGCACTTACCTGCTGTTCTTTTTCGATGCCTGTATCTTTCATGTTTTCGGCGAAAGCCAGCAGTCGTTCTGTTCCATCACGCCGGCGGTTGAGCACCACATCTTCCACCAGCGTTTTGAGGTCGGCTGGAATTTCATCGTAAATCTGCAACATTCCCGGGTTCACGATGCCCATGTCCATGCCGGCTTTAATGGCGTGAAACAAAAACACCGAATGGATGGCTTCGCGCAGGGTGTCGTTGCCACGGAATGAAAACGACAGGTTGCTCACACCCCCGCTGACCTTGGCGTGGGGCAGATTGGCCTTGATCCATTTCACAGCGTTGAGATAATCCACCGCATAGTTGTTGTGTTCCCTGATGCCTGTCGCAATGGCCAAAATATTGGGATCGAAAATAATGTCTTCGGGTGGAAAACCGGCTTTTTCGGTGAGGAGTTTATACGAACGCTCACAGATTTCGATTTTCCGTTGCAAATCGGCGGCCTGACCCGCTTCGTCGAAGGCCATCACCACCACGGCGGCACCATAGCGGCGCACCAGTTTGGCATGGTGCAGAAATTCTGCTTCCCCGTTTTTCAGGCTGATGGAGTTGACAATGCCTTTTCCCTGAATGCATT
The DNA here is from genome assembly GCA_002771745.1 of Bacteroidetes bacterium CG18_big_fil_WC_8_21_14_2_50_41_14. GTDB lineage: Bacteria > Bacteroidota > Bacteroidia > Bacteroidales > F082 > UBA6244. The sequence goes on along the minus strand of PCUL01000077.1, from coordinate 1,505 downwards.
TTAGGCCGGCTTCTATTACATCCCAGTTGGAAGAATCCACCATAATGGGCAGCCGCGACACATCCGGATCGGAAGCCAGCATATTGAGAAAAGTGGTCATTTCATGGGGGCCATCCAACATGCCATCGTCCAGGTTCACATCCAGAATCTGAGCTCCTCCTTCCACCTGGTGGCGAGCCACGGTGAGGGCTTCTTCGTATTGTTTGTTGCGAATCAGGCGTGCAAACTTGATGGATCCACTCACGTTGGTGCGTTCGCCGATGTTGATAAAGTTTTTTTCTTTTTCGATTTTCACCGGTTCCAGGCCACTGATTTCGGTAATATGCTGTGGTTGTGGTGCTTTTCGGGTGGTGTATTGAGCCGCCAGTCTGGCAATCTCGCGAATGTGATCGGGCGTGGTTCCGCAGCAACCTCCCACGATGTTGAGGTTGTGGTTTTCCAGAAAGCCCTTGATATGACGACCCATTTGTTGGGGAGTTTCGTCGTATTCGCCAAACTGGTTGGGCAAACCCGCGTTGGGATACACACTTACATTAAAAGGAGCAATGCGAGAAAGTTCTTCCAGGTGCGGCCTGATTTGTTCCGCTCCCAGCGAGCAATTGAGTCCCACGCTTAACAAGTCGATGTGGGAGGTGGAATTGAAAAATGCGGCCAGTGTTTGGCCCGAAAGGGTTCTGCCGCTGGCATCGGCAATGGTTCCGGAAACCATGACCGGTATACGGATCTTTTTTTCTTCGGCCAGCAGATCGATGGCGAACAAGGCGGCTTTGGCGTTGAGGGTGTCGAAGATGGTTTCTACCAGCAGGATATCTGCCCCTGCTTCGAGCAGGGCTTTGGCCTGTTCGTAGTAGTTGTCGCGCAATTGGTCGAAGGTGATGTTCCTGTATCCCGGGTCGGTGACTTTTGACGACATGGACGCCATTTTGTTGGTTGGTCCCATGGCACCAGCCACAAACCGGGGTCTTTCGGGATTCTTTTTGGTAAAAACATCTGCTGCCTGCCGGGCCAGCATTACCGCAGCCCGGTTGAGCTCAACAACCTTGTCTTCCATGCCGTAGTCGGCCATGGAAATGCGGGTGGAGTTGAAGGTATTGGTCTCGATGATATCGGCTCCGGCCTCCAGATAGGCTTCGTGGATTTCACGGATGATCTGTGGTTGGGTGAGGTTCAGCAGGTCGTTGTTGCCTTTTTGCAGGATGGTAACATCTGTAAAAAGGGTTCCCCGGTAGTCTTCTTCTTCGAGTTTGTATTGCTGAATCATGGTACCCATGGCTCCGTCGAGGACGAGTACCCGTTTTTTTATTTCGGTAAAAATTTGTGTGTTCATCATCGTTTCACTCCGTTTAGTTGGTGTTTGATGGTTTTTTAAGCCATGGCAAATGCTTTACAAGAAAAAGAACCCGGGTTCCTAAGCAGCTACCAAATTAACAAACATTTTTTTCATTAGTTAAGCATTAATTTATCATTTCCTACTCAATTTGAGCAGGTTAGGTATTGGCACCTTT
>PCUL01000297.1:1465-7983 GCA_002771745.1 Bacteroidetes bacterium CG18_big_fil_WC_8_21_14_2_50_41_14 | reverse complement strand
GATGTCCAATAATTACATTCATTGTAGAGGAATAGAACTATATGGGGTATCCGATAAGCTCCCGTTATAAGATTTAAAATTGCAAATCAACAGTCAGGGGTAAAAGTAGCTTAAAATGTTCTATTATCTTTTAGAACGTACTCATTTTTATTTGTTAGTTTTATGCTTTCTAATGCAACCTTTTAATTGATTATCGGCATGGCCAACAAAAAAAATTCTCATTCTCAGAAAATTACCAGGAAAACCGGAATGCATCCCGGTAGCGTTTATTATGTTGGCGAAAAACGGGAATATATCCCTAATTTATACCTGGTAGAATATAACAAGGAAAGCTATAGCCAGACAAAACTTGCCAGCATAGATGATATCAAGAATGTGGAAGATGGTTCATTTGTGCGGTGGTTGAATGTGGAAGGAATACACGAAACAAGCCTGGTGGAACAAATTGGACAAAAGTTCAACTTGCACCCATTAATTCTCGAGGATATAGTAAATACTGCACAGCGCCCCAAACTGGAAGAATACGACAATTGTATTTATATCACCTTTAAATCGCTGGTGTATGATGAAAAAGAACAGAAAATTGTCCCTGAACAAATCAGCATCATCTTATTGAAACATATCGTGATTACGTTTCAGGAACAAGCCGATGACACTTTTGCGGAAGTCCTGGAACGAATTAAACTCGCCAAATTTAAAATCAGAGCCAAAGGTAGTGATTACCTGGTGTATGCTCTTATCGACCTGATCGTGGATAAATACTACCATTCAATTGAAGGAATGGGGACTCAACTGGAGGAATTGGAAGAGGATGTATTTAACTCGCCCACCGCGAATTCTCTTTATAAAATACAAACCTCCAAGCGCGAACTGCTAGGGATGAGACATTCGGTATATCCTTTGCGTGAGGTAATTAACCGTTTTCAAAAAGATGACCTGGAGTATGTGGATGAAAGCAATTTGAAATATTTTAATGATGTGTACGATCACATCATTAGAATAATCGATACCATTGAAACGTACCGGGAACTAAATTCCGGTTTAAAGGATGTTTATTTGAGCAGCATGAGCATGAGGACTAACCAGATCATGCAAGTGCTCACCATCATTGGTGCCATATTCATCCCGCTCACATTTTTGGCAGGCGTCTACGGGATGAACTTCGAGTTTATGCCTGAACTCCATTGGCAATACAGCTACCCGCTGTTTTGGGTAGTTATCGTTTCAGTTTCCATATTGATGATATTTTATTTCAAAAAGAAGAAGTGGCTTTAGGCACTTTTACACGACCTTTGTACTGCTATTTACATCGAAATTAAATCGCCATGAACGATCACCACTTTCAAAAGTTGCTCCTGATACTTGAAGAAAGCCTTACGACTTCCGACTTCATTAAGTTAACCCTCAGCAGTAAAAAAGTCGCTGCATCCGACCTGAAAAATATCTATGTCAAAGCTGTTACCATCAAGGCGGGGACGATGCTGTCGTTTGTTTTTCGTTATCCTACCAACGACATCACCAAAAATTATTCCTTTGAAGAAGGTATGGAATTCATCAAAACATCATTGCAAAAAGATTTCTTTCAGGCGATCTTACTCACCTCCGAAAAAGATGTTCATTTTATGCAATTTAAAAACGGAAAAACTACAATAAAACAACTCCCAGCCAGTCAGCAACTTAAACCGGTATTTTTGCACGACAGGCCGAAAAGCCTTTTTATCTCGCCCGAAAACAATGTGTACCTTCGGCTATTGGGCGTCACCACGGACGAAGGTAAGGTAAAGAAAGGGATGGAAGATAAATTCAGGCAGATCAACAAGTATGTTGAAGTGGTAAGCTCTATCGTGGAACAGGCCAAATTACCAATTAATTTTTCAATCGCCGACATGGGATCTGGAAAGGGATACCTGACGTTTGCATTGTACGATTATTTGACTAACCGGATGGCCCATACGCCGGTAGTAACAGGAGTGGAGCTTCGCCCTGATTTGGTCACCCTTGGTAACAAAATAGCCAAAGAAGCTAAATATGGCCAATTGCAATTTATCCAGGGTTCCATCGAGAAAACTGTTTTACCTGATATTGATTTGCTCATCGCGCTCCACGCCTGCGATACCGCTACTGATGAAGCCATTTTCAGAGGAATCAGAGAAAAAGCAAAGGTGATCATTACAGCTCCATGCTGTCATAAACAGATCCGCAAGCAAATGAACCCTGACAATGCTTTGGCAGAAATTACCAAATATGGAATATTGGAAGAGCGGCAGGCCGAAATGCTCACCGATGCCATCCGTGCCCTGATCATGGAAGCTTATGGATATTCAACCAAAGTGTTTGAGTTTATCTCCACCGAGCACACCCCTAAAAATGTGTTGATTGTTGGGGTTAAAAAAAATGAAGAAGAACCTGTTAATCAGGATAAAATGAATAAAGTGCAGGCACTGAAGAAGTTGTTCGGTATAGAATACCACTTTTTAGAAAAACTACTTGAAACACCCTCGTTATGAGTGCCAACAAAATAATCAACCTGGTTTTTCTTTATCTGCTGCTTTTGCTCGTGGGAGGCTGGTGGTTTTGGGAGTGGTCGTGGTGGTGGGTGGTTTATCTCACCCTTTTGCTGATAGCGCTCAAAATACTGGGTTCGGTTTTTATTCATTTAAATTTCTATTTGATTTCTCATTGTAGCATAAAAACCGGGCAACGAACGATTGCCCTCACCTTCGATGATGGCCCTGATGAAAACAACACTCCCCGTCTGCTTGATTTGCTTGATCAATATGGCGTAAAGGCAACCTTTTTTGTGATCGGACAAAAAGCAAAGCAACAACATGTGTTGTTGAAAATGATTCACAACAGAGGACATCTGCTTGGTAATCATAGTTATACCCATGCGCGCTTTTTCGATTTGTTTAATTTCTGGCGCATGCGCAACGAATTGCTGTGGACTTACGAGCTGATATACAGAATTACCGGAATTAAAACCCGGATCTTCAGACCTCCATATGGTGTTACCACCCCTGTACTGGCACGAGCGGTCAATCGACTTGGGTATATCTCCATTGGATGGAGCCTGCGCTCGCTCGATACCTGTCGCACACCGGATAAAACCTTGGAAAGACTTATTTCTAAAACCCAACCAGGAGCCATTGTCTTATTGCACGATACCACACCAAATATCATCGACATCACGAGTAATTATCTTGAATGGCTGCAAAAAAACCAATTTCAGGTGGTGCCAGTTAGCCAACTTTTATCCATTGAAGTATATGAACCATACCAAACTCAATAGTTTATTGTTAGCCTGTTGTTTCCCCCTTTTTCTTGGAGCACAAGAGGCTGGTTTTCAACCAATTAAGGATATTTCATCTGTCACACGGAGCCTTGTTAAGCATGCTTCGGCCACCAACACGCTGCAAAGTAATTTTGTACAGGAAAAACACCTGAACATGTTGGAAGAAGTGCTAACCAGCCATGGACAGTTTTTCTTTAAAAAAGAAAACAACGTCCGGTGGCAATACCTGGATCCCATCAAGTATACCATCCTGATTCATCAGGGAAAATTTACCATCGACAACGATGGCAAGGTCAGCGAGTTTAATATCGATGGCAATCCTATGTTTCGCGAAATCAACAAGATGATTATTACCGCGATACGGGGCGATTTTGTCGGTAATGCCGAATTTACGCCTGCTTATTTTGAAGGTAAATCACAGGTTATGGCCAGGCTTGTGCCCGTGGTTGCACAGGTAAAAAGCATGATTGAAAGCATTGATATCTATTTCGATAAGGTGACGATGCAGGTTGTAAAAGTGGTTTTTATTGAGCCGGGAGGCGATTTTACCACGATTAAGTTTGGGGATATTCAAGTAAATCAGGAGATTCCTGACAGCAGGTTTGAACTAACAAATGGGAAATAAGATGAGAATCAAATTTTCACAGATGATTCTTCTCCTGTATTTATCATTTGCTGCCTTTTCGTGTCGTTTTTCTGGTTTTACCACAATGAATAGTCCCGGCCCAAAACTCTCTAAAGCCACCGTTTTTGCCCCTGATTTCATAAAGGTGCTTTACAAAGCAGAACTGACTCTTCACGGACAAACAATTACCGGGATTATTGTGGTAAAAGAAAGGGATGATGGGTATCAAATGGCCATGGTTTCGGAAGTAGGCCTAAAATATTTCGAATTCTTTTTTCCTGGCGGTTCGCCACTTGATGGGCATGCGGTTTATATGATGGCAGTGCTCGATCGTGGACCTGTAAAAGAAGCACTTATCAGTTGTTTTGGGTTGCTTTTCAGGGAAGCGGAATACAATTCCCATTCACACCTGAAGATGAATGAAACCGGGAAAACGGTTTTGCTGACCAATAAAGGGAAAAGAGGCCGTTTCAGCTATTATTATAAACCACTTTCGGGTGAAGTGGAACAATTACAGTATGATCGGTTTTTAGGCACTAAAACATCCATCAAACTATCAGATTATAAGAATGATGCGCCAGGATCAATCGTTGTTTATCGTGGGAAAATTTCGATGAATTTACAAAGATTGTAATGACTATATCGAGCCATCTTGTTAATTTTGAAGCTAAAATGCTGACATTATGAAAAAAATCTCCCCTTTTAGTTTATTGATATTTGTGTTACTTGCACTCATATCCTGCAATGAAGAACCACCTAAAACCCTCGCGGACTATGTTGATCCTTTTATTGGAACAGGTGGTCATGGACATACCTTTCCCGGGGCCACAGCGCCTTTCGGGATGGTGCAGTTAAGTCCCGACACCCGTAAAGACAGTTGGGACGGTTGTTCGGGATATCACTATTCCGATCAGGTGATATTGGGATTTAGCCATACCCACCTGAGCGGAACCGGGGTTGGCGACTATGGTGATATCCGGATGATGCCCACCGTTGGCGCGATTCAGTTGAATCCGGGGACAGCTGAAAATCCGGATTCGGGCTATGCCGCCCGGTTCGCACATTCCACCGAAGTGGCCACTCCCGGATTCTATCAGGTGACTTTGGATGACGACCACATCCAGGTAGAATTAACAGCTTCCACCCATGCCGGGATGCACCGGTATCACTTCCCAAAAACCAATGAAGCACGGATGGTGATCGACCTGACAGAGAGCGTGGTAACGGAAAAAATGCCGGGGTTGGAACTTCGGATCATCAGCGACCATGAGGTCATGGGTTATCGAAATAGCAAAGGATGGGCCAGAGATCAATGGGTCTATTTTTATGCAAACTTTTCGAGACCTTTTCAGGAGACCGGTCTTGCTGTTGATGGCGAGTATTGGCAAAATAAACAAGAAGCCAGAGGGAATGACCTGAAGGCAGTGCTCACCTTTAACATGATGGATGGAGGCCCTCTTTTGGTTAAAGTGGGCATCTCACCGCTGGATTATCATAGCGCTCAGGAGAATTGTTTGCAGGAAATTCAAGGCTGGAATTTCGAAGGCGTGCAAGAAGCAACCGCTAAGACGTGGAATGATCAATTAAATAAAATTCAGGTACAGGACGACAATGAAGTGAACAAGACCATTTTTTATACTGCTTTGTACCATACCATGATTGCCCCAAATACCTTTTCGGATGTGGATGGCAGGTACCGAAACCATGCCGGGAAAGTGTTACAGGACAGAGCTTTTACCATGTACACCGTGTTCTCCCTTTGGGATACTTTCAGAACATTGCATCCATTGTTCACCCTGATCGAGCGTGACCGTACCAACGACCTCATCAACTCGATGCTCGATATGTATAGCAGCGACAGCTTGTTACCTGTTTGGGAACTGGCCGGAAACGAAACCAATTGTATGATTGGTTACCACGCGGTGCCTGTGATTACGGATGCATGGATAAAGGGTATCCGCGGCTTTGATGCGCATAAGGCACTAAGTGCCATGAAAGCAAGTGCACAATCGGGGTTATTTGGCCTGAATGAATACATGACCAAAGGTTATATTCCTGCCGACAAGGAAGGCGAAAGTGTGAGCAAAACGCTGGAATATGCCTATGACGACTGGTGTATTGCACAAATGGCTAAAGGTCTGGACGATGAGGTTGGTTATCAAACATTCATACAACGCGCACAATATTATAAAAATATTTTTGACAAAAAAACAGGGTTTTTCAGAGGAAAAACCAATGGCGGATTTGTGGTTCCCTTCGATCCCACACAGGTAAATTTTATGCTGACAGAAGCCAATACCTGGCAGTATAATTTCTTTGTACCACAGGACATCAATACCCATATCGCATTACTTGGTGGCGATGAGCCTTACGAATCGAAACTGGATGAATTGTTTACCACCACCGAAAAACTATCAGGTCGGGAGCAATCGGATATCACCGGGTTGATCGGTCAGTATGCACATGGCAACGAACCCAGCCACAACATGGCTTACCTGTACAATTATGTGGGCAAACCCTGGAAAACTCAAACACTGATTCATCAGATTTGTACCGATTTATACTCCGATCAGCCCGATGGATTGAGTGGCAACGAAGACT
>PCUL01000297.1:0-1391 GCA_002771745.1 Bacteroidetes bacterium CG18_big_fil_WC_8_21_14_2_50_41_14 | reverse complement strand
ATACGTCCTTGGAACACCTCTGTTTGAGAATGCACAGATTAACCTTGAAAACGGGAAAATATTTACTGTAAAAGCATTGCGCAACAGCGATGAGGATTTTTATATCCAGTCGGTTAGCTACGATGGAGAAACTTATTCCAAATCGTATATCACCTTCGATATGATTGCCAATGGTGGTGCTCTGGTAATTGAACTCGGCAGTGAACCCAACAAACAATGGGGACTGGCTCCGGAGGACAGGCCTTCGCAACAAATCACGGATTTTCCCATCACCCCGGTGCCTTGCTTTGAGGCAGAGAGTAAGACTTTTGAGAAAACCCTCACCGTTGGAGTAACCGATTTATCAGGGAATGCCAATATAAAGGTGATACAAAATGGGGAAGGAATTCACTATAGCGGTCCGATTGTAATCAATAAAACTACCGAATTTACAGCCACCGCATCGGTAAACGGCTTGGTCAGCTTTCCTGAAACTGCTGAATATCTCTTAATTCCGGCCAACCGGAAGGTGACCATCAACACGCCTTACAGCGAGCAATATACCGCGGGAGGGGATGTGGCTTTGATTAACACCATCCGCGGTGGTAAAGAGTTCAGAACAGGAAACTGGCAGGGATACTACAATACCGACATGGATGTGGTGGTCGATTTGGGAGAAGTGCAACAAATTCACAGCATAGGTGTCGGGTTTCTTCAGGATGAGAAGTCGTGGATTTTTATGCCGGCCTCGGTTCATTTTCAGGTGTCAGTAGATGGCACAACTTTTCAGGAGGCTGGTTCGATACAAAATCCCATCAGTCCCAAAGAAAGTGGAGGAATTATACACGATTTTGTGACGGGGCCGCTTAACGTCAAGGCGCGGTTTATTCATGTAACAGCAAAATCGCAGGGACTTTGTCCCGACTGGCATGTGGGCGCCGGCAACCCGGGATGGATTTTTGCCGATGAAATCTGGACAAAATAACAGTATATGATGGACGAAATTGAAATACAACATATTGCCTTACACAAGGTAGGAAATAAAACCAATGATGATGGCATTCGGTTTTCGAAGGATGAACTTGATCTGGAAGATGATGTTCGTGCTTTGTTAAAGCATTATTTTTTGTCGCCTTTCAAAACCGAATCACGCTACCATCTTGCTCACGAATCGGATATTCATCTCAATGAAGTGTATGCATTTGCCAAACAGGTTTTTGAAGATACTGACAAGTTCTTCGACACGAGTATAAGTCTGGCCAAACATCTGTATGCCCAATCGAACCATCCAAAAATAAAAAGTGGTGAATTTTATGTGGTGTTGTTCGATAACTGCATCCTGGAAGGAAACCGAACGCAGGCACTGGGTTTGTTTAAATCCGAATCGCGCGAAACCTACCTGAAAGTTTATC
>PCUL01000304.1 GCA_002771745.1 Bacteroidetes bacterium CG18_big_fil_WC_8_21_14_2_50_41_14 | reverse complement strand
TTTGTTGTAATTCAAACGCATCAAACGCTCAAAATACTTGCGAACGGTATAATAGTTTATTTCGGACTTCGTGAGCGATGACACACCCATTTCACTGCCTTGCATAAAAAGTTCCTCAGCCCGGTCGATTACCCGGTTGGCTTCGCTCCATGGCGTTTCCTTGTTACCAATAATGCTGATGTATTTACTCAGGTCGCGCACTTTTTCGAGAGCAAGACTATCGATGGCCAGTTTACGTTCGGGGCTCAGATCCTGAGCAAAGGCAGAAACAGATCCCAATCCAAGGATAAAGAATAATAATATGGTGACTTTCTTCATGACTGTTTATTTTTTAATAAGTTCGAGTTCAGTGATTTTTCCCTGGTTGTCATTTTTTACGGTCTCCACCTTATAGATGTTACGCTTTTTATCCTTCAGGTAGTTTAAAAACATGGAGATGGTCGTGGGGCGGTCGTAATCGTTAATCCCGGCTTCCCGACTAATAATTATCAACACGGGTACATCGGGAGTGGCATACATCGGTAATGTCATTTCAATTTGGCGGTTGGCCTCTTCAACGCTTTTGGCATACGCTACGGCATCAAATTGACTCTCAATGGGAGCGTACCTGGTTTGCGCCGCCAGTTTTCGCGCTTCTTCAGCTTTTCGCAGATTTTCCTCTTCAGCTTTCCTTTCCATCTCGGCCCGTTTCATCGAAATGGTCGATTCGGCTTTTACAATCAGGTCTTTAACTTCCTGATCGTCGAGGTTGTACGATTTAATCACTTCCAGACGTTTATCCTGCTCGTCGAGGGTCCAATGCGTGGTACCATCAACAATCGCGTTCAGGTCTGTTTTAGATTGTTCAACTTTGGCTGCATACTCGGCTGCTGCCTGTTCACGTGCCAGTTTTTTCTTGCTTTTGCAAGAAGTTGAACCTCCGGCTATCAGCAATGCCATCAGTGTTACAAGAAGTAGACCTGATGTTTTTTTAATGATTTGGTTCATTTGATCAAGATGGTTTTAGTTAATACTGAAATAATTAAAACATTTTGCAAAAATATTCAAAAAAATGCGTGAATTTTGTATTCAACTTTATTATGCTAAAACATTATACCATTCCGGTCTTTATTCCCGAGCTGGCTTGTCCTTTTCAATGTGCATTTTGTAATCAACGTAAAATAAGCGGGCATATTTCAATACCGGATCACAGCGAGGTCATAAAAATTGTTAATGCCCACCTGGCTTCATTTAAACAACTAAATCGCAGTGTGGATGTGGCCTTTTTTGGAGGAAATTTCACGGGATTACCTCTGCATGAGCAGGAAGCCTACCTGAAACTGGTTCAACCATTTTTATCCTCCGGAGAAATTCAGGGAATCCGGCTCAGCACCCGACCAGATTATATCAACCCGGAAGTACTGAATTTACTTTCATCCTATCAGGTGACAACCATCGAAATCGGCGCACAATCATTTGACGACAAAGTACTTAAAAAATCACATCGTGGCCATACTGCCAGGCAAACAGAACAAGCGGCCAAAGCCATCATCGAAAAAGGATTTCAGTTGGGATTGCAAATGATGATTGGTTTACCCGGCGATTCGTTGCAGAGTTCGCTCTTTACAGCTTCCCGCATTGTTGAGTTGGGCGCTACTTCCACACGAATTTACCCCACATTGGTAATTAAAGATACCGCCTTGCACGATTGGTATAAAAAGGGTCGATATACACCGCTTTCGCTCGAAGAGGCCGTTCATTGGACCACTCAATTGCTTCTCATTTTTGAAAAAGGAAATGTAAAGGTGATCAGAACCGGACTTCACCCCTCTGAAGGGTTGGTTTTTGGTAAAGATTTGGTTGCAGGCCCCTATCATCCCCAGTTCAGGGAATTGGTTTTATCAGCAATCTGGTTAAACAAATTGAGATCGGTCATTTCGGATGTGAAACACACCGGGGTTGAATTTATCATCCCGAAAGGGCAGCTAAACTATGCCATAGGACATAAGGGACTCAATCGTTTACAATTACTGAATGAGTTGCAATCTGTAAAATTCACGGAGAGCACCGAAATAAAAGGAATGGACTTTAAGATAAGGAGGATATAACGATCAGCCCAGTTTTTTCCGCTCGAAGAGCAATAGCCAGAAAACGCCGATGGTGATTGAGGAGTCGGCCAGATTAAATATGGGTCGGAAAAAAATAAAATGACCATCTCCACCAAAAACAAACGAGGGTACCCATAAAGGTACATCGGCCTGGACCAGATCTATCAATGGAAAATACAACATATCTACCACACGTCCGTGCAAAAATGTGGCATATCCTTGTCCTTCAGTGGCAAAAGTAGCCAGGGTATGATAGGAACTCTGGGTAAACAGCAATCCGTAAAAGGCACTATCGATAATATTGCCCATAGCCCCGGCAAATATCATCGAAAGGCTGAATATTAAACCGTTGTGCTTTTTTTTTCTTGAAATAATGATGAGGTAAATACCGATGGCAATAACAGCCAGTATACGGAAAATGCTAAGTGCTAATTTCCCCCATTCACCACCGAACTGCATACCGAATGCCATCCCGTTGTTTTCGGTAAAATAAAGGTTAAACCAAGAACCAACGATGGGAATTTCCTCTCCCAGGGTCATGTTTAATTTTACCCACAACTTTAACGACTGATCCAGGATGAGAACCAGAAAAATGATGAATGCTGCCTTTTTCAAATCGAAATGGTTTTACAGTACAAAACTAAAAACTGGTGTCGTTTTGAACCTGCTTATTCTTTGCATCAATACTTAGGGTGGCATGAGGAACAGCGCGCAATCTTTCTTTGCTTATCAGCTTACCTGTTTCACGGCAAATACCATAGCTTTTGTTTTCGATGCGAATCAACGCGTTTTCAAGGTTTGAAATAAAGCGCTGCTGGCGAGCTGCCATCCGGCTGTTTTCCTCTTTCGACAAAACCTGCTGTCCTTCTTCGAGCACCTTAAAAGTTGGCGAAGTATCGTTGGTATCGTGATCACTTTGATTGCTATAGGCTTCAACTAGCATCGCCAAATCTTCACGGGCAATGGCCAGTTTTTTCAGAATAATCTCCCTGAATTCTTCCAATTCGGCATCTGAATATCTGTTCTTTTTCTTTTCCTCAATAATCTTGTCATCCATATCCTTCAGTATTTATTCTTTTCTTTTTTGAAAAACCTCATAAATGTAAACAATTTTTCAAAAGGAAACGTGTTTTTCTTATTATTTATGTTATTCTTTAACTACATTAAACGTTACCAATATTCCGTCAAGAAGTTCATCCGTTGTAAACTCTTTATTTACAGATGTTTCATCCAATCTGAAATCAGATAATGTTTCCGCGCAAATGTAATCTTTAAACGATTGAAATGCCTCATCCGTCTGTGGATTTTTAACTACTGTTAACAAAACCCGGTCAGTTACCTCAAACCCTTTGTCTTTTCTTAAATTCTGAACTCTATTGACCAACTCTCGCGCTAAGCCTTCATTTTGCAAAGCTTTATTTAAGGTAAGGTCAAGAGCTACGGTAACGAGTCCTTCAGTGGTTACACTCCAACCAGGAATATCTTCGGTGAGGATTTCGACATCATCGATGGCAATGGTATGTGAGTTATTGTCGAGGTGCAACTCCAATGTTTCCTCTTTTTCAAGTTGTTTAATTTCTCCGGGGGATAATGCCTGAATTATAACAGCCAACGATTTCATGTGCTTTCCAAACTTTGGGCCAAGGGTTTTAAAATTCGGTTTTACTTTTTTCACCAGCACGTCTGAATCTTCAGAAAGATATTCGATGCTCTTCACATTAACCTCTGAAAGTATCAACTCTTCTACTGCCTGAACCTGTTTTTTAAACTTTGGATTTAGTATCGGCAGCATGATTTTGGATAATGGCTGGCGTACCCTGAGGTTATTTTTTTTTCTTAACGATAGTACCATGCTCGATATCAGCTGGGCAAGCTCCATACGTTCTTCCAAATCCTTGTCGATGAGTTCCTCATGTACAATGGGGAAGTCGGTCAGGTGAACAGATTCAGCATCAAACCGGCCTGAAACAGTATTTAAATCGATAAACAGCCGGTCGGCAAAAAAAGGTGCAATGGGAGCACTGAGCTGCGCTACCACTTCCAAAACCCGGTAAAGGGTTTGATAGGCTTCAATCTTGTCAGTGGTATAATTGCCTTTCCAAAACCGACGGCGTGAAAGGCGAACGTACCAATTGCTCAGGTGTTCTGTAACAAAGTCCTGGATGGCACGTCCCGCTTTGGTGGGTTCATAAGCCGTAAGTGCTTCATCCACAATCTTTATTAGTGAATTAAGCTCAGATAAAATCCAGCGGTCGATTTCACTACGCTCTGAAATGGGGAGTTCCTGCTCGCTGTATCTGAAACCATCGATATTGGCATACAGCGCGAAAAAGCTGTATGTATTATATAAAGTGCCAAAAAACTTGCGGCGGACTTCATCAATTCCGGCCAAATCGAATCGCAGGTTATCCCACGGTTGCGAATTGGTAATCATGTACCAACGCGTTGCATCGGGACCGTATTGATCGATGGTCAGAAACGGATCGACTGCATTTCCCAACCGCTTCGACATTTTATTGCCGTTTTTGTCTAATACCAAACCATTAGAAACCACGTTTTTATAAGCCACCGAATCGAATAACATGGTAGAAATGGCATGCAGGGTAAAGAACCAACCACGGGTTTGATCGACCCCTTCAGCTATGAAGTCAGCGGGAAAATTCTTTTCAAAAAATTCTTTATTTTCAAAAGGATAGTGGTATTGTGCATAGGGCATGGCTCCGGAGTCGAACCAAACATCTATCAAACCGCTTTCGCGGAACATCTTTTGCCCGGTTTCAGATACCAGAATAATGTTATCGACATAGGGACGATGAAAATCAAAGGATTCATAATTCTCCTTCGCCATATTTCCCGGTTCAAAATTTGCCATCGGGTTTTGATCCATAAAGCCCGCCTCCACAGCCTTTTCAATTTCAGCCTTTAGTTCAGTAGCCGAACCCAGGGCAATTTTTTCTGTTCTGTCTTCGGTTACCCAAATGGGCAGCGGTACTCCCCAGAATCGCGAACGGCTCAGGTTCCAATCCTGCAGGTTTTCGAGCCAGTTGCCAAAACGGCCTTCGCCGGTGGCCTTTGGTTTCCACTGAATGGTTTTATTTAACTGAATCATCCGGTCTTTTAAGCTGGTGGTCTTTATAAACCAGCTATCCAGGGGATAATATAAGATCGGTTTATCTGTTCTCCAGCAATGCGGATAACTGTGGACGTGCTTCTCGATACGAAAAGCCAGGTTTTCTTTTTTCAGTTTAACGGCCAGATCCACGTCCAATGACGAATCCACTTTTCCCGGATTTTCATCATAGTCGTTCTTTACAAAGCGACCGGCAAATTCACTGTAGGCCTCAATATCAATAAATTGTTTTACAAAATCCTGATCCAGCTCATCGAGTTGAAAAAACTTTCCAGTCAAGTCCACCATCGGGCGGCGTTCGCCGATGGCATCCATCAGGATGAGTGGTTCAATACCCGTTGCTTTGGCAACGCGGTCATCGTCAGCGCCAAAAGTAGGTGCAATGTGTACGATTCCTGTTCCATCCTCAGTAGTAACAAAGTCTCCAGGAATGACCTCGAAAGCTTTACCATTGGGTTTAACCCATGGGAAAAGTTGTTCATAGCATATTCCGGTTAGTTCAAATCCCTTGTACTCACCCACTATCCTGAACGGGATCTTTTTATCTCCGGTTTTATAATCTTCAAAAGCAAGCCCGGCATTATTTTCATTAAAAAAAGCTGACATGCGGTTTTTCGCCAGGATCACCGTGATGGGGATACCTGTGTAAGGATTAAAAGTAACCACTTGAACATAATCGATGTTATCACCAACGGCCAGGGCAGTATTCGATGGCAGGGTCCATGGTGTGGTTGTCCATGCCAGAAAATACAGATCACCAATAACATGTTGATACAGTTTCTCCGACACGATTTCTCTAACCACCTTAAATTGAGCTACAATGGTGGTGTCGGTCACGTCTTTGTAACATCCTGGCTGGTTGAGTTCGTGGGTGCTTAACCCTGTGCCGGCAGCCGGAGAATAAGGCTGAATGGTATAACCTTTGTACATGAGGTCTTTTTCATAAAGCATCTTGAGTAAATACCAAACCGACTCGATGTACTTGTTGTCGAAGGTGATATAGGGATTCTCCAGATCGACCCAATAACCGATTCTTTTGGTCAGGTCATCCCATAGGTCTTTGTATTTCAACACTTCTACGCGACATGCCTTGTTGTATTCTTCTATACTGATCTTCTTGCCAATGTCTTCTTTTGTGATTCCGAGTGTTTTTTCCACACTGATCTCTACCGGTAATCCATGCGTATCCCAGCCGGCTTTACGCTGAACAAATTTACCTTTGAGAGTTTGATAGCGGCAAAACAAATCCTTGATGGTGCGTGCCATGACATGGTGAATACCAGGCACGCCGTTGGCTGAAGGCGGGCCTTCGTAAAAAACAAAGTGATCGTTGTTCTCTCTATTTGCCAGGCTTTTTTCAAAGATTTCATTTTCGTCCCAAAATTTCCTTACCTCCTCAGCAAGAAGAGGCAGGTTCAATTGGTTATATTCGTTGTA
>PCUL01000331.1:1281-29235 GCA_002771745.1 Bacteroidetes bacterium CG18_big_fil_WC_8_21_14_2_50_41_14 | reverse complement strand
AGGCCACTGACTGGGAGGAATTTCACTTGGACCGAAACGCAATTCGGCGGGGGAACAATAGGTTGAAAATTCGAGGGGGAGATTCGGAACATTCTGTACAAATATTCTTTTGCGCGAAACCGCAGCAACACCAAAAAACCCAAGCACCTCCTCGTCGGGATGGGTGAGACTATGCACATTTCCTTTGATGGCCAGAGGTTGCTGTTCATAAAGCCGACCCTCATGACTGCTGTTCATGCGCATCTGATCCCAATAATGATAGGCGGCCTCACTCAGGGCCAGTTGTTCCACCAGTACACTATATCCGTATGCCAGCTTTGTGGTCTGATTGTCAACATATTGAAGTGGAAGTTCTTTGTACTTATTTTCGGTAAGATTTTCAGTGGATAATGTAAATATTTTGGGAATCTTGTTTGTCCTCCAACATACGTTCTTTGAGTAATCCGGTGGGTCTACCTGATGGATTTCGCCATCATAATAAGATGTAATCGGATAATCGGTGTGATATTCGTAGGTCTCGAATACATTCCACAAATAATACCGGCCATCGTTATTGGCGCCGTTCAAATCCAGATAAAACTGAATCCCCAGCGTATAACTTCCGGGCATGTTGCCTTCGATGTCTTTCCGCAGGAAGTAAACCGAATCCACCTCCGGCGCTTTCGACACGAGATCATAGTCAGATTCCAACACCTGGCCATCAAAAGTAAGCACCTGCACCTTAAAAGATGATCCCGGAACCAACAGAACTGGGTCGATCCAAGTGGTATAACTTCCATCGCCATTGTCTGTCATTTGATATTGGTTCCCGTTTGCATCAACAATAGTAACAAAACATTGCGTAACAGGCGTATATTGTGGATCGTTGATGGGCGAGGAAACTGAAACGTTTACTTTCTGATAACCATCACCATCCATCACCATCCCTGAAACCACATATTTTTTTAAATCGGATGTTTTGATATCTGGAACAAATGGTTTAATGCAGGAGACAAGCACTCCCGCCAGCAGCATTACTGAAAGGAGGAATTGAAATCCCGGCAAAACACCTCTTGTAAATATTTCGGTTTTAGTTACAGATACAGTCATTATTCAGAGGATCTTATATTTTTTTGACTACCGTCAGATCAAAACTCAACCACTTGAAATTCAAACCTCCGGAATCAGGAGTTTGATTTAAAAGCGAACCATCACCACCATTCGGTTTTAACCGAATTTTCCGGTAGTAAAAATAAGACATTTATGATTTTCAATCAGAACAACCAGGTTAAAGTATCACAAAATTAATCCTCTGTTGAGGTGTACGAACTACTGCTTACTCATAATGCAAAACATCCACCGGGTTTGAGGATGCGGCTTTGTAAGCATGATATACGATGGTAATTACAGCCACGATGAGCGCACTCATAATGGACAACACAAAGTATTTCCACGAAACTACAATGTGGTATGCAAAGTTTTCGAGCGACTTGTTCATCAGGTACCATGCAATAGGCGTGGCAATGAGTCCGGCGATCAGAATGAGCCGCACAAAATCGATGGTTAATAACACCAGAATTCGGCTGATGGATCCGCCAAATACCTTTCTGATGCCTATTTCACGATTTTTCTTTTCGATGGTCAATGCTGTAAGTCCATACAATCCCAGACACGAAATCACCAGTGAAAGCATGGTGAACAGCGAGAAAATCTTAAAGGTGTTTTCTTCACTTTTGTATTCATCGCGAATCCTGTCCTTGGCCATGTGATAATTAAAAGGAATTCCCTGAAAATGTTCATTCCAGATTTTCTCCATGGCAGCAATGGTTTGTTCCTTGTTAACTCCGTTGATTTTTACAGCCAGGTTATACGACCTGTCGGGACGGATCATATACACAGCCGGCTCAATTTTTGAATGGATCGAATAGTAATGGTAATCTTCAATCACACCTATCACCTTCATTTTGGTAATGGTGTCCAAAAAAGGCATAAATTGTTTACCGATGGGATCGTCCCAACCCAGGAAGTTGACGGCTGCGCGGTTCAAAATCACCGCATTGCTGTCGTCAAAGGCATATTCCTTGCTAAAATTCCGACCGGATAAAACTGGTATATCCATCATATCGAAAAAATTATAATCAACATATCCATACCTCATTGTAATGCGGGTTTCGGTAGTGTCGTCTACTGTTACTGACGATTGCGATCCGGCTACACCGTTGATATCACTTACAAAAGCCACATCTCTTACATCGGGAATCCGCTTGAATTCATTCTTTAAAAATTCAACATTTGTTTTATCGTTTTTATCGTACAGTTTTACCGACATCACATTGGTATAGTTGATGCCCATATCCTTGTTCAACGCATATTTATACTGATCGTAGATCACCGCAATGCTAAAAATCATGGCAATGGAAATCACAAACTGAAATATGACCAATGCCTTGGTAAGCCAGGCCGAAGAACCACCTTTTGAACCCGTGGTGCTTCTGAAAATAGCCATCGGATTGAGTTTGCTCAGGTAAAAAGCGGGATAAAACCCGGCTACCAAACTCACAAAAAACAAAATAATCACCAGTCCGATGTTGAGTATCCAGTTGCCCAGAAAATCAAGTGAAAAATGGGTCCCCAGCATCTGGTTAAAAGTGGGAAGCAACAGTTCGGCCAATAACAAGGCGAATAAAATGGAGATGAAGGTAAGGATGGTCGATTCCCCCAGAAACTGACCAATCAGATTGATTCGTTCCGCCCCCATCACTTTCCGCAAGCCCACCTCCTTCGATCGTTTTACCGTTTGTGCAATGGCCATGTTGATAAAGTTTACACAGGCAAGCAGGATAATCAAAGCGGCAATAATCGAAAATATATACACCGTATTGATGTTTCCCTGATTGTAATTCATGACCTGGAATTTGATGTGGCCCGATTTAAGGTGAATATCGCGCACGGGCTGCAAATACAATTTCCATTGCCATGGACGATCTTCTTCATCCACATATTTTGAAACAAGATCAGGGAATTTTAAAGCCAACGCCTTCATATCGGTTCTTTTCCTGACCCGCACATAGGTGTCGATTGAATTGTTGTTCCATCCGTGAAGCCAGGAATATTGTGTTTCCATATTTGCGAATGGAATCAATGCTTCCATCCTCACACTCATCTGCTCGGGCATATTTTCCATCACGGCAGTAACCACAAAGGGTTTCCCATTGATTTGAAACACCTTGCCCATGGCTTCTTCCACCGAACCGAACATTTTGACGGCTACTTTTCTGGATGGCACAAAAGAATTGAGTTCTCGCAGTGCATTGGCAGTATCGCCGGCTATAAGTTTTATACCAAAAAGCTCGAATGCCGATGGATCGATAAACAATACGTGATTCTGGTCGAAGAATTGATCGTTGTATTGCAGGGGCTGACTTCCCCAAAACAGGATACGAACCGATTTTTCAACTTCCGGGAATTCGGTTACCAAAGCTTCACCCAGCGGTCCCATGGTAACAGCCACGTGCTGTTCGCCCACACCTGGTGCCTGTTGAATTTCAACACATCTGTACAACTGATCTGAGTTGGGAATCTCTTCATTAAAGCCGGTTTCGTACTGAATATGGAGTGCAATCAACAGAAAGGCGGCAATTCCGATGGACAATCCGATAATGTTAATGATGGAATATGATAACTGCTTGCGGAGGTTTCTGATTCCGAGCTTTAAATAATTAAGTATCATTTGGCCGTTTTTTGTGTGGTCAGGTGTATGAATAATGATTCAAAACATATCAAATCCTGTGCTGTATTTTTTAATATCATGTTTATCCGTGCCTTATGGATCATACAGGAGCTATTACACACAGGAAACCCGGTCAAAAATGCGCGTGTTCTGTTCGATTTCGTACATACCATTTCTTAAAAACCTTCCTCGTAATCTCTTCAATTCAGCAAATATTGTTATATACTGTCGATGGAATCTGAATTATCAAAACCGGGGTATCCGATCATATCCCGTGCTGATTTTTAATTATTTCCATGATTCGCCATCTTAGACCGGACTTATTATTTAATGGGTGGAGCTGCATACAAGTATATTCTGTATTGGTTTTGAGGGTAGAATTTAAGGTGCAGCGTACCGAAAATATTTATAGGTACTTTGTTATCAGTAGATTCAAGGTGCAGCGCACCGTAATATTGATATACAGTTAATAACAGATTCCATTCCTATTCAAAGATTCTCTTTGTGTATTACTGTGACTTCTTTGTGCAGCTCTGTGTAACAACTTATTTGCTACGACACAAAGAACCTCAAAGAAGCCACAAAGTGACACAAAGGTCATAATATAACTTTATTTCACTGACTATCAAATATAAGCGATCAGAAAAATGCAAGCTAAACTGAGTAAGATATTTTACGACTTGGTAAAATTGAAATTAAAAAATTAAAATATCTACTAAAGAGTTACCAAAGACATAAAAAAAGAGGCGAAAGATACCACCGATGAAATAGAAAAGGAATTGGATTAGCCAGATGTCGGCAAAAAAAAACAGCGGCATTTAAACCCCTGTTTTTTCTTCTGTATTTTCAAAAGGTATCTACCTGTTTTTCAGCTTCCCAGAAATAATCCCAGTTAATTCTTCCACTTTTACCCTGGTCTGCACCATCGAATCGCGTTCGCGCAAAGTTACGGTGTTGTCTTCCATGGTTTGGTGGTCAACAGTGATGCAGAATGGCGTTCCGATGGCATCGTGGCGGCGGTAGCGTTTTCCGATGGCGTCTTTTTCTTCGTAAAAACACATGAAATCTTGTTTAAGGTTATCCATGATTTCAGTTGCCTTTTCAGGCAATCCATCCTTTTTGGTCAATGGGAAAATGGCCACTTTGTAAGGAGCCAGGAATGGCGGTATTTTCATCACCACGCGTTCTGATCCATCTTCCAGTTGCTCTTCGGTGTAGGCATTGCTCATGATGGCCAAAAACATCCGGTCGAGACCAATACTGGTTTCCACCACGTAAGGCACGTAACTTTCGTTGAGTTCGGGATCGTGATAACGGAGTTTTTTTCCTGAGAATTTCTCGTGAGCACTCAGGTCGAAATCGGTGCGGGAATGGATACCTTCCAATTCTTTAAACCCTATAGGGAAATCGAATTCAATATCTGCAGCTGCATTGGCATAATGAGCCAGTTTATCATGGTCGTGGAAACGGTATTTTGATGGCGAAATGCCCAGCGAAAGGTGCCATTTCATGCGTTCTGCTTTCCAGTATTCGTACCACTTGATTTCCTGTCCGGGTTGTACAAAAAACTGCATTTCCATCTGTTCAAATTCGCGCATACGAAAGATAAATTGACGTGCAACAATCTCATTTCTAAACGCTTTACCAGTTTGAGCGATGCCAAATGGGATTTTCATCCGGCCGGTTTTTTGTACATTCAGATAATTAACAAAGATACCCTGTGCGGTTTCGGGACGCAGGTAAATTTCTGTGGCTCCTTCGGCCACCGATCCGATGTTGGTGCTAAACATCAGGTTAAACTGTCTGACCTCAGTCCAGTTGCGCGATCCGCTAACAGGGCATACAATTCCCAGTTCTTCAATAATGGCCTTTACTGCAACCATATCCTCTCTTTCGAGGGCGGCGAAAAATGTGGTCCTGATTTCGTCAATTTTCTTCTGATTCTCAATTACCCGCTGGTTGGTTTCACGAAACTGTTTTTCATCAAAACTATCACCAAAGCGTGCCCGGGCCTTTTCAACTTCTTTGTCAATTTTGGCTTCAATTTTGGCCATGTGATCTTCCACAAGTACATCGGCGCGGTAGCGTTTTTTTGAATCTTTGTTGTCGATCAGCGGATCGCTGAAAGCATCCACGTGTCCAGAAGCCTTCCAGGTGGTGGGATGCATAAAAATAGCCGCATCGATACCCACAATGTTTTCGTGCATCTGCACCATGGATTTCCACCAATAATCACGGATGTTCTTTTTGAGCTCCGATCCGTTTTGTCCGTAGTCGTAAACTGCACTCAACCCATCGTAAATCTCACTCGACTGAAACACAAAACCATATTCCTTAGCATGTGCAATTATTTTTTTAAATAAATCTTCCTGATTTGCCATAGTTAATTTGTAAAAAAGTCCAATACATTGCCAAAGGTGCCCGTGGTACGTTTATACAGTTCCGAATACCCGCATTGGATACACGAAATCACGGTAAATTTTTTGTTCTGCACATCAAAAATTTTGGCCAGGGGTCCGCCCACTGTGCGGATTTCGTCGGCTTCGTATTGTTTGTTGCCACATTTGGCGCAGATGTATTCTTTCTGTTGCATCGATCGTTTTATTGGTGAAAAAAGAGAAGAGCCTATTGTATTAATGAAAGGGATTTTGTTTCTGCAACTAAATAAGATAAAGTCCCTTTAAAATTTGCGGTGGTTGTTTTTCCCAGATAGGTTGTCATGTTCATAGTCAAATCGTACTGGTCGCCTACTTTTGTTACTACGAGAGTTCCACCCGTAATAGCGTCTTGCTTTACAACCTCATCGTTTTTGGGATCATATTGAATAAAAAGAAAACCATCTGTACAAGTACCCGCTTCTTGAGACAAGCCAAAAGTATAATTTCCGGGCTCTAGTAACGTTTGAGTAGTTGAAAATAAGGACAAGCCAAAAACCTCTCCATTGCCTGTTACAGTTGTTGCTGTACCACCTGACTCGATGATAGTTAAACCCGAAGACATCAGTACTAAATCAATGCCAAAGCTGGTTGTGTCTGATGGGCCGTATCCAATAATGAATCCCTGACTCAAGGAATAAGAAGATCCATCATAAATAAAATGCCCTAAGATAGGGGCTGTGTTGTCACTGTCTTTTTTACAACCCGTAACTAAGGTTAGCAGAACGGCCATCATTGCAAGTGTTAAAGTTATGTATTTCATACGGGGGATTTATTGGTTAAAAAATTTTCAGAGAAGCGCCAACCTCCCTGAGTTATTGTTTATGCGCCCAAAGTGGCCACCATTACGGCTTTAATCGTGTGAAGGCGATTTTCAGCTTCATCAAAAACCACCGAAGCAGGCGATTCGAATACATCATCGGTCACCTCCATGCCGTCCACACCATATTTCTGGTAAATTTCTTCACCCATAATTGTTTCACGGTTGTGGAAGGCTGGGAGACAATGCAGGAATTTTACTTTTGGATTGCCAGTTTTGGCTACCATTTCCTTGTTTACCTGATAAGGCATCATCATGTCGATACGCTCTTTCCAAACGCTGTCGGGCTCTCCCATGCTTACCCAAACATCGGTGTATAAAAAGTCGACACCTTTTACGCCTTCTTCCACCTTGTCGGTGAGGGTGATGGTAGCACCGGTTTCTTTTGCAATTTTGCGGCATTGAACTACAAGAGCTTCTTCGGGCCACATTTTCCTGGGAGCTACGGCACGGAAATCCATGCCCATTTTGGCGGCACCTACCATCAGGGAATTGCCCATGTTGTTGCGGGCATCGCCACAATAAGCAAAACTTATCTGATGCAAGGGTTTGTCAGAGTGTTCCATCATGGTGAGGAAGTCGGCCAGGATCTGTGTCGGGTGAAATTCGTCGGTGAGACCATTCCAAACGGGTACACCTGCATATTTTCCCAATTCTTCCACAATGGTTTGACCGAAACCACGGTATTCAATGCCATCATACATCCTACCCAAAACACGGGCGGTATCTTTCATCGATTCTTTTTTACCAATCTGTGAACCGGTTGGCCCCAGATAAGTGACTTTGGCTCCCTGGTCGTAAGCAGCCGTTTCGAAGGCACAGCGGGTACGTGTGGAAGCTTTTTCGAAAATCAGCGCAATGTTTTTTCCGGTTAACCGGGGTTGTTCGGTACCGGCATATTTGGCCTTTTTCAGGTCAGTCGACAGGTCGAGTAAAAACTTTATTTCCTTTGGGGAATAATCCAGAAGCTTTAAAAAATTCCGATTTCTTAAATTGAATGCCATAGCTTATGCTTAAAGTGTTATTAAACAAAAAATGATAAAATACGCAGCAAAAGTAATCAAATTATCGCGAATTTTCTGGCGGGTAGTGTGTTTAAAACAAGGTTGATTTCAGTGATTTTAATCCCGCGGAACTTATTAATTTTGCCGCCATGATAATAGTTGATGAAATCCTGGTATCGGATGCCCTGAAAGATACTTTTTTTGCCTGTAACCTGCACGCCTGCCATGGTGATTGTTGTGTAGAAGGCGATGCCGGAGCTCCTCTGGAAGAAAATGAAATTTCGATTCTGGAAGATTATCTGGACGATATTAAGCCCTATATGGATGAAGAAGGACTTCAGGTGGTGGAGAAAACGGGTGTTTTTGATTATGACATCGAAGGCGATTACGCCACTCCGCTGGTCAACGACCGGGCTTGTGCTTTTTTGTACGAAGAAAACGAAATCCGGTATTGCGCCATCGAAAAAGCATGGTCAGAGGGAAAAATTCCTTTTCAGAAACCTATTTCGTGTCATTTGTATCCCATCCGGCTCGACAAAGTTGGAGATACAATAGCGGTAAATTATCATAAATGGCCTATTTGTGCGCCTGCATTGGTAGCTGGCAAAACCAAAGGGGAACCCTTATATGTTTATTTAAAGGCTCCCCTGGTCAGGAAGTTTGGAAATCAATGGTATGAGAAGCTGGTGCTGGCTATGAAGTGATACCCGACTGATTATTGTATTTCTTAAATAGACCAGCTAAAGTCGACAGGATCCTGTGGAAATAATGTTAGCAGCATCTACGTCTACCTGTATTCTTTCCCGGCAGGGAGAAAAACAGTTTTTTAGTCAACTAACTCCATTTTAATCATCATGTCTTTTTTGTCTTTTATAT
Organism: Bacteroidetes bacterium CG18_big_fil_WC_8_21_14_2_50_41_14; assembly: GCA_002771745.1. Classification (GTDB taxonomy): domain Bacteria; phylum Bacteroidota; class Bacteroidia; order Bacteroidales; family F082; genus UBA6244. The sequence continues at coordinate 20,391 of PCUL01000331.1, read as the reverse complement.
ATACCTCAACAAGCAGTACGTTATCCATCGCTTCAAATATCCTCGTTGTTGCAAACTGGTATGTCTTCACACCTTTTACTTCCACCGAATTATAAAGTGTATGCTTGGTGTAATTGCCTGTGGTATCGTCTATTTTGTAAGCAGTAAGATAACCGCCTTTACCATCAAAATGACTAGCAGGAGATTCATCGGGTTCAATAGCTGCATTTTTAACATTATCTAAAAAAAGAATATAATGTGAATCATCTCCTTCGAGGTAGGCAATTCCCATTCCACCTTTTCCTTGCGTACCAAACTGATTTTTTGGTAATTTTTTCATCCACTGAACCTCGCCTTTGGCATTAAGTTTCGCCGCTACTAAATCACCATAATGGAATTTATAGGTCATCTGATAGTTTTTAGGGTTTAATTTTTGAGAATAATAATACTGCTCTCCAAGAATAAAAACACTACCATCCGGATTAACCGTAAACTTCCTGAGAACGACATCCCTTATACCTGCTTTACCAACGCTTTCTCTTTTTTCATTTTTATCCTGCTGTCTTCCCGACTCATACTTGTTGATTAGTTCTATAGGAAATTCAATGTCTTTGTTTGCCAGGATTTCACCCTCTTTTGAAAGTTTAAAATACCTGATTCCATTTGTATTAAAACTTAAATTGCCAATGCTGCCTTCCCAGAATTTATATTCCAGGCCATTTGCATAGAACCCTAAAAATTCAAGTTGGCCATCTCTGTTTTCTGCCATATACAAATGCTTAAACATAAAATTCTCACTGTCGATAATCTTGACAGTCAGTTTTCCAACTTCAGGTATTGTGAGTAACCGGAAATTCTTTTTCATCCTGTGTAATGACATCATATATACGGTTCCGTCGGTGCTAACAGTATAAGCCAGATTATTCATCTCCTGTTCCGTATAGGGCATTTCTATTTCTCTTCCCCAAATTGGTTCAAGTGATGAGTCGAATACAAAAAAACCCAATAAATCTTTATTTTCACTACCGTTTTTCAATAATGGTTTTCTGCGATAATTGATCATGATTTTTGAATCGTCAAACGATTTATATACGCTAAATGGTGGGCCGCCTTTCATACCCCAAACTCCAATACTTTCTGTGACAGGGCCATTTGCTACATCACCGTCTGAAGAAAGGAGCATTCGTTCTTGACCCAGGCTGCAATCTTCTGTAAAAAACTCCCTTACATAAACTGATTTTGTTTCTTCCTTTTTGTTGAATGACTCATATAGATAAAAGAATTTATCACCTATTTCGACAACATCGATGGCCTTATTGTAAGGAGGTCCGTCATGATATTCTTTCCGGGCCACTTCTTTCATATTTTGTATATCGAATTTCTGAAGAGTAACATCATCTCCATTTGTCTTGATTGAATAAGTAAATCCTTTGTTGTCAGTAAAATATTGTTTCATCTGTGCATCCACAACTTGATATGGTTTCGTTGTGGATATCTTAAAAGATTTTGACAGTTTTGGTTGGGCCGATACACACATCGCAACCATGATAAAGCCAATTAGTATGTTTAATCGTAACATAAATGAAGTTTAAATTGGTTAGTATTGATTCTATTAATAATATTCGTTTTTCCTGCTATATATGAAACAAACACTCTTTTCATGACAATGATTGAATTGCAAAACCTCTACAGGAATGATCTTTATATAGGTTTGGATGATTAATGATGCTTATTTTGATATTTGGTTTATAATGTAAGTGAGACAATGAGTTACAAATGTAGTATTTATCAGGTGTTGATGAATATCTGTCGTTAATTTATTTTTGTTCTAAATAGTTGGTTTAAGCTTAACCTTATGCAACTTCCGAACTTTAATTAACTCAGAACAACCAATTTACTTTTCTACCCATTGATTTCCCAACGGGAAAAATTTAGACAGTTTCTAACAATACCCCACCTCCCATTTACTTTTATATAAACGACAGATTGTATTGTATTTATGGAGGAATAGTGCTTTGCAAAAGATCACCAAACAAAGGTATTGGCAAAAAAATAGTGTGCATTAAGCACGCTATTTTTCCAAGGTTTAAAATATTTTACCAATCAGCTCAAAGGCCTGGTTAATTATACAGCTGGTATTGGTTTGGCTGCCGTGGCCATCCCCTCCAACTCTTTGTCTATATGGAACATCCCGGCTTTGTCCATGCCTACCAGGGATATTTTATCTAAGATGGTCCGCATCAGGTTTTCTTCTTCCATTTGTTCGGTGATAAACCACTGTAAAAAATTCCCGGTTGAAAAGTCTTTCTCATCCATGGTGATACCATACAAATTGTTGATCGATTCGGTGATATATTCTTCGTGAACCAGTATCTTGGTGAAGATGTCGTTCAGAGAAGAAAAATCATTTTCCGGTTTTTCGATGTCAGATACCAGCGCTTTTCCTCCCCTGTTATTTACATACCTCACGAATTTCATCATGTGCATGCGTTCTTCTTCGGTATGCCGATAGAGAAAAGCCGCGGCTCCCGGATAGCCGTTGGTTTCGCACCAAATGGCCATGGATAAATACAATCGTGAAGAAAATTCTTCCTTTTTTATTTGTACGTTGATGGCTTCCTGGATTGTGAGATTGAGCATATTGGTTGTATTGATAAATTTATATTGTTGAATTTTGAGGCAAAGGTACAACTATCATAAGCCGGGATCAAGCATTCGGATTTTTAAGTAATCAAAATCCTTAAATCTGTTATTTCAGGGTGCTTTTTGTAATCTTAGGGGTAAGTAATTTAACCGGATACCAGGTTGCAAACAATCCGATGCACTGCACGGTTAGGAATACCAGAAAGAAATCAGTCAGGTGCATTTTAACCGGGTATGCATCAATGATGAACGAACCTTCACCATTGCCAAGACTAAGCATGCCAAACTCTTGTTGCAGCAGTAAAATGCCATATCCCAGCAGCAGCCCTGCTATACTACCAGCAGCGGTTATCAATACTCCTTCGGCCAGGAATATCCGGCTAATCATTTTTCGGTTGGCACCCAGACTGTTCAACACAGCCATGTCTTTGTTTTTTTCTATCATGAGGATTGACAGTGAGCCGATCATGTTAAAAGACGAAAGCAACAGGATGAATACCATGATCAGGTAAATAATGGTTTTTTCCGATTTCAGTACCTTGAAAAGAGACTCGTTTTGTTCGAACCGGTTTTTAACCAGGTAATCGTTGCCCACAATGGTCTGAACCTGTACTTTTGATTTTTCAATGTTGGCTCCTGGTTTCAGCATCAATTCCACACTAGTGACTTCATCGGTATAATCCATCAATTTACGTGCAAACCGCAAAGGGACAAAAACATATTTTTCATCAAATTCCTGTTGAACAGAAAACGCACCTGCCGGGTGAAGCGATCCTGAGTTAAAGGCACTGTTGAACTGAAATGTTGATGCATTCCCCCGTTTTGGGACATAAATGGTGAGTAAATGCAGGGGATTATTCGGATTAATATCCAGATGCCATGCTACTCCGGCTCCGGGAACCGCAAAATTGGTTTCTCCTTCTTCCAAAATAAAAGTGCCATCAATCATCTTGCTGTCAACCTGAGAGATCTCCTGGAAGGTTTTAGGCACCCCTTTGAATCGGGCAATGAATTGCTGATCGTTGTATCGCAATAATGCATCTTCTTCTACCACCTCCATTATATTGGCCAGTTCGGGAAGTTGTGCGAGCCTGGATGTTGGAAATTGGTTGTAATGAAATGTCTTTCCTGTTAATGCCGTTACTTGGAAATCCGGATTAAAAGTGCTGTACAAGGATTTTATTACCTCTTCAAACCCGTTGAATACCGACAAAACTACTATCAGCGCCATGGTACCAACCGACAAGCCCCCTACAGAAATCATCGAAATCACATTGATCAGGTTATGCGATTTTTTTGAAAGAAGATACCGTTTGGCAAAAAACAAAGGTAGACGCATGTTGGGTATTCTAATTGAGTTGACAAATATCCGCATTTTTATGCACCCGGCACAAAAAAAGAGGATGAACAATTCCACCCTCTTTTTGTTATGATAATAAACTACTTGTTAGTTTACACGCACAAGTTTATTGGTGATCAACGTGTTTCCGGCTTTAATGCGATAGGTATAGATGCCGGGAGGTGTGTCCTGTACATTCCAAACCAGTTTTTGAGGACCGGGGTTCATCACTTTTTGTCCGGAAGAATATACCACCCTGCCGGTTAAATCGAATACATCTAAAGTAACGGGGGATTTTTCATCCAAATTCAGTTTAAAAGTAACCTGATCGTTAAATGGATTGGGATAGGCAACAACGCCCATGTTAAGAGCCGCCGATTCATCAAGTTCAGTCCAGGTGAAGCTGACACCAAAGAATTCCAGAATTTTTGCCATCATACCTTCCTTGGTTGAGCCTTCCTGGTTGGTCATTCCATCAAATTGGAAAACGGCTCCAACAGTCTTATAAATATCGTTTTCGTAACTAATAGCTGTATTATATTCAGGGGAGACATTGCTCATCAACACCTTACCGCCGGGATAAGGTACAATGTGGTCGACAGAACTGTTAAATCCATTGTATTCAAATGAGTATCCGGCAAGGAAATTCGATTCGTCACCGACAATGGTCCCCAGGTCATCCATTCCGTCTTCGGTACCTTTAATGAAAAACATAGGATGAAGTGCTGTTAAAGTGTCAGCACTCCATGTATCACCACCTTCCATATAAACACGTCCTCCATTTTGTAAAAAAGTAACCAGAATATTCCCTTCATCTTCTGTCAGCACATGGTTATTAGGAAATGAGCCCAGCAATACGAATACAGAGGTGTATATTTCGAGACTTGAAGGCAAGGTATCCTGCACTTCTCCTCCAACCTGTAACATTTGTAAACAAATCATCATGGAGTCGGCGGAAGCCACATTGGCCATATTAACGATGAGCACAGGAATCTGACCGATGATGGTATAGAAACCATCTGTCATGCTAAGCTCGAAATTTCCCAATGCTTCCACCGTAAAATCGGCGATATAACCTACAGGCGTATCCCCTGCAGCGGTTACATTAAATGACATGGTAGTGGTGGTCCCCGGAGCGATATCCCCGTAGTTCAAAGGATCGGAGTTTACCGTGACATATCCATTGTTTGCTACAAGTTGTGTTATTACCTGGTAAGCCTCTGATGATCCTGTGTTTTTAACCGAAAGCGAGATGTTGGCAGTTTCTCCGGCATCAAGTTTGCCATTGTTATTGCCGGCAGCATCATCAATTGAAAATCCGGTAAAGATTAGTTTGGCTGAGTGACCCGGCATCATAAAATTGGATACCCACTCATTTCCATCCTGATCGGTAGATGTAAGTGTGAACGGAACCAGCGACATATTGGGCAGGTTGTTGGCAACCGAAAATGCATAAGCATCTGTTACCACAACGGTATCGCCAACAGCTAAATCGCCAAAACTGGCCGAATCGCCGGTTATTTCAATGTAAGGACTGGTACTGCTAAGAATAGAAGTAATGCCATATCCGGCTTCAACCCCAATGTTAGTGAGACTCATTGTGAGCAAGATATCCTCAGCGTAATCCATTTGGCCGTTACCATTGCCTCCCGGGACATCGTTTATTACTTTCCCCGCGATGGCCATAAAAGGTCCTAATTCAGGCAGAATTTCAATGGATGTAATATAGGGTTTGTAGTTGTAACCTGAAACCACAAAATCAGCCATTCCGAGTTCGGTCAGCGCGTCAAAGGTGATGGTCGCCGAACCTCCCGAAACAATGGCTGTACCCAGAATTTCGCCGTTGAATGTTAAGGCAGCCTTTGCCCCGTTGGCATTGCAGGTAAGTGTCATCGAGGTTTCGCCTAAATGTAATTCGTTGGCATGGCTTACACTCATGTTTTGAGGAATGGAGGTACGGATCACCAGGGAGGGATCGCCAAAAACAGTCCAGGTATCGGTCATTTCATCTCCATCTGAACCATATTCGTCGTTCATCTTCATACATCCATTCATGGAAATGCCGGCAAAAGTTCTTTTGATGTTATTTGAATAAGCCTCGGTAAGAATGTCGTTCATTTCATCCTGGCCTCCCATGGGTGGATTCCAACTTTGGTTGATGGTCGACATCAACGTGGCGATGGCTCCGGCAGGCTGACCATTGTCTTCGGCACGCATCCAAACTTCGGCAAAACAGGTACTGTTTACAAAGTTGCCATTGACGCAGGCAACCGAGAAAATAAAGGGAAGTTTTCCGGTGTTGGTCAACTGGTTGACATTGGTGCTGCTAAACCCTGATGAACTCCAGGCATTGTCGCTGCCATGGCCGGTATAATTGATGATCGTAGCTCCGGAATTGATACCCGTTGCTACCATTGAAGGTGTCGGACTTCCCGGGGCATCGTTTCCACCTTGCGAACCATCGAAATACTCATAAGCATAGTTGTAAGTATAAGGCAGTAGTTTTTCGTTCCCGATTTTACGGATATGTTGATAGTCATATTCATTGTCATCACCGGGGCCCTGGTCGGAGGCGATTCCAATAAGTTTGCGGTACCAGGCTGTATCGGCAATAGGGGTTTGTTCATATTCCAGAACGCGCTGAACCTGGGTAGTTACCTGAGCTTCTGTCTCAGCTGAAAAACGTCCGCAAAACACATCCGGATAGTGGTCACTGCCCACGATGTAGGTATAATTGTTGTCCGAATCGTTTCCTCCTACAGTGGAAGAAGGAACTTGTTGCGAATCGCCCACCAACAAAACAAAAGCAAGTCCTTTGGTGTTGTAATAATTAGCGATATACGTTTTAATGGCCGAAGCGGAACCAATGGTTGAAACATCCACCAATTCCACAGGAATTCCTTTTCTGATTTTCCAGTCGATGAACGGCTGAATGGAATCCATAAAGGCACCATAACAAATAATAAGCATGTTGCCTTCTTCTTCAACGGGAGTGTATCGGTCGGTACTTTGGTAATTGATGAAATGACGTTGGTAAATTTCATTAAATTGCGAATTGACGATTTCAGGTGGTTCAACGGCATCCAAGGTGTTGATGTTACTTGTACCCTCTTCAACTACCTCCAGCACGATATCAAAGTAAACGCGCAGAACACGCGTAACCGGATTGTATTGAAAAGGTTGAATCAACACAGTTTGGCCACGGTAATCGCGGATGATATAGGGATCGCGCAAAGCGACTACCTCACCCGGGTAAAAAGCATCGTTGGTGTATTGTTTCCCAAAAGTATACGGAACAGTTGCCGGGTCGATATCGCGTGTCAGGTTGCCTTTTGAAGGAATGATGAGCACCTCCTGATATTCCTGGTAAGAAGAACTGATGATGTTTACACTCATGTTAGCCTGGTTAGGGATAATCAATGAAGTAGTGAACAACGGCAGGCCGGGTGCGCCATTTAATAAAATGGGAGAACCCTCCGGGCACAGAATCTGCATGGCCGCGCCTCTTTCAGTAGCTATTTCATTAAAAGAATACCCTGCCAATGAATAATGCAGGATGGTTGACCCGGTTGTAGCCTGAACCAGTGAAACTGTGGATTCTTTCACCTGATTTCCTGAAACCTGCACCCAACCGGATGCATAAGTCCCGACAAAACTGACGAGTAATACGATTGTTAAAGTAATTCTTTTCATTATAGTTAAGTTATTGTTTAAAGACATCCTTACTTTGTGCTGATCAATTAATCATTATTTTTTTTGTTACTTCCCCTGCTGGTGTTTCTACTATCAAATAATAAACTCCGCCCGCAAGAGCACTTACATCCATCTGTAGTGCGTTAGTACCCTCCTTGAGCATCAAATTCTGATCCGAATGGTTTATATTTCTTCCCAATAAGTCGATCAAAGATACAGAATACTTTCCTGCCGCGGTGGTATTTATTCTGATATTAAGTGAGTTGGTCACAGGATTTGGGTAAACCATCAGTTCAAAGGCTTCTTTTGGCTGGTTCTCGACATGGGTCCAGATAAAGGGAATATTGAAAAAATGGAGAACTTCTGCCATGAGGCCGTCTTTGGTGCTGGTGGAATTATTTACCAGACCTGCAAACTCAAAGGAGGTTCCAATCGTTTTATACACATCATTCTCGTAGGCAATTGCTACATCATAACCTATTTCTACATTTCTGAAAAGGGTAAAAGCATTGGTATCGGGGATAAGGTGATCTATGTAGCTGTTGGCTCCATCGTAAACAAAATCATAATATTCTGAAAACGCGCCAGTTAATCCTGTAACCTGTGCCAAGTCTCCACTACCGTCTCCATCACCGGAAATATGAAACAATGCATGAGCAGCGGTTTGGTTATCATAAGCCCAGGTATCACCTCCTTCCATAAATACACGACCACCATTGCTGAGAAATCCGGCCAGTTTATTTCCGTCACTTGAGGAAAGTACATGGTTATCAGGATAGGTGCCCAGACACACAAAAATGCTTTGGTAGATATTCAGGTCATCGGGCAGTGAAGAAGTCAATTCACTGCCGACTGTAAGCACACTTAAACACGACATCATTTCAGCAGGGGAATTGTTCGATTGGGCCATATCGACCACCAACACAGGAATCTGGCCAATGGTAAAGTCGAACGATCCTGTACCTGTTATACCGAAATCGGCCACCCAGTCGATTGTTTCCAATGCCATCACGCCGGTAGGTGTATCTGAAGAGGCAGATACATTGAACCTTTGGCTCTTTAAAGAGTCTGCCAGCAGTTCTCCATATGGCTGCACGCTTTGGTTGATAGTAAGATATGGACTTTGAGTAGAAAGCAAACCGCTCACATTCCGTGCCGTTGCCGAACCATTGTTTTTTAAGCTCACAATCAGGTCGGCTGTTTCACCAGGATCGAGTTTGCCATTGTTATTTCCGGCAGCATCATCAATTGAAAACCCGTTGTATGTGAGTACCGGGGCATGCCCTATATCTGTAAACGATGATCCAAATTCATCACCGGTGGCAAGGGTTGCCTTTACATTAAACACGATGGTCTCCTGATCGGGTATGTTGTCGGCAACCGTAAATCCAAAAGGCAAACTACCTTCTACACTTTGTCCGGCGGCAATATCGCCAAAATCAAGCACGGTGTCGATTAGGGTGACGTATGGATTGTTGGTGGTTAGCAAAACCTGTACTCCCAATGCGTCTTCAGAACCCACATTCTCCATGGTTAAAAGAATGACCTCGCTGGTATGATAGGTAAACCCCAATCCGCTAACTATATGGCTCTCATAGATGACATAGGGCCCTTCGGCAGGGATGACGGTGATAGTGGCGATAACAGGTTGATAGTTTTGTGCTGTTACAACCAACTCAGCATCACCAGGGGTTAAAAAAGATTCAAATTCAAGAACCAGCGTTCCCGAGGCATCGGCAATTCCCATTCCTTTCAATTCATTGTTCATTGATAAACCAACATAAGCATAAGGAACCGCTGTAATGTTGATGGATGTTTGTCCAATGAGGATGGTTGATGGATGTGTTACGGTCATGTCATCAGGAACTGAATAGTAAATCATAAGCGAAGGATCGCCCATGAGGTTATAGATATCCCAGTAGTAGGCTTCCAGCGAAGAACCGCTTTCGGTTACGGCCAGGTTTCCGGCAAAAATATGTTGATCCATGGTCGTGTACCATTCATTAAAAAGTTCTCCATGGTCGTGGAAAGCCCGGTCGTAATTACCCAAACCGGTTTCTTCATACGAGGGCGGGTTTTCGTTGATTGCTCCCACGCCCACACCAAAATAATAATCCTCATCCCAATAGGTGCTGTTGGAACCTCCAATATATCCCAAAGCGCCTTTGTTGGCAGCTCGCACAACTTCTTCTGCAAAACAGATGGTTTGATATTCACTCGTTGAGCAACAGTTTCCAATCAACAAACCGTATTTATCCTGATTGGTCAGGTTGGCAATATCGCTGATCGAAAAAGTCGGATCGGCCCATCCGCTTGGACTTCCATGAGCAGTATAATTGGCAAATGATACACCATCGCTGATGTTTTGAAGAATGTTGTTCGCGTTGTTTCCCGATTCAGGGTACAAATAAGTATGCGAATAAATTCCATAATCGGAATTAAAGTAGTTAATGGTTCCATAGTTTATTTGACCATTTGCCCAATTGGGACCAAATGAACCATCCATCCCTGCAATCATAACAACAGTATCAAGAAAGGTAGGGTTGGGCATGGTATATTGTTCGTACTGCAAGGTTTTGTCGATGTAAGGCTGGAGTTGAGCGGCATTCTGTGCTGAAAAACGTCCGTAAAATATCTCGGGGAACAAATCGCCGGTATATTCTACATAATTTCTATCAGTAACTCCATTCCCATTGTCCCAGGCAGGAATCTCGCTAATGTCGCCTACAAAAAGTACAAACGAAGGGGCAGGATCGTCCGGGGTTCCGGCATCGTAAAGCCCTTGTAAATAGGATTTTATTTCGTTGAGTGAAGTGCCAATCACATCGGTATAAGCCTCCACCACTGTAAATCCTTTTCTGGTTTTCCATTGTACAAAAGGCTGAAGCTGGTCGGCAAACATGCGATCGGAAACGATGACATATTTCACCGGATAATTGGTCATGTTTTCGCGTGAAGCGGTTGGTGCATAATTGATCAGGCTGCTGTACGGAGCCGTAAAGTAGGGTGAAGTTAATCTTTCTTTTTCACTTTTGGTTTTGCTCAGATCCGCATTTGTAAAAGTCACTTCAAAACGCAGGTTTTCATACACTTTGATGGTGTTTGTCACCGGATTGTATTGAACAGGAGCAATGTTTAAACGGCCAATATTGACACCACGCATGCTGCCAAGGATGTCGACCGAAACTAACTTGTCTGAATTGAATTCATTTTTTTGATAGGCTTTCGTGTTGATCTCAAACGCATGCTTGTTACCACATTTTGACTGAGAGCTTTGAACGGGATAAAGTGGATGCACCATGCCTGTTTCAGCCAGGTTAAATTCATTCACCTCGAAGCTGAGGACAGTAATTTGAACCTGGGCATTGTAGGGTATTTCAATCAACTGTCGCTTAACCGGGAGTTCTGGAATTCCAATGGTGGTGTTGCGTGTGTAGGTTGGGATCACCAATCGGGTATAATCATCCTGCCCATGTTTCATCTTTTCGGTCCTGATGTCTCCAATGGTATTAATAAAAACCAGCTTTTCAGGAGAATTGGTTGTTAACTCCAGAGTTGTTTTATCCCCTGTTCCGGTTGAAATGGTGGCAGCAAACACCGGAATAGCTACGATACCGATCAGGGTAAGTAAAATAAAACGGGCGACAAATTGCATAAAGATTTGCATAATAAGAATTTAATTGTGAATTGATTTGTGAACTCCCTCGAGTTAAAATTTTTAATTTACAGGCGAAAATAGTTAAAAAGTTGTTAAAATGTAATGACAAATCCACTTCAGGAATGGTTGTCCTGACAAATTAAATTCCGGCGAAAACCGAATCATTTTTCGGGTTTTATTACTTCAAAACTAACACTGTGATCAACAATCAGCGAATCGACTTTATAACGATATGATTTCGCGGTACCGGTAATTCTGGACTGGCTCCCGCTTTTTGCCAAAACAAGGTAAAGTGATTTATTCGATCCCGGAACATTAATATAATACTCGTTATCGTCTTTTGTAGTATAAAAGGAAACCTGATAAAAATCGGGCACTACGATGTTCATTTGCAGCGCATTGCCGTTTAATTGTACAATATCCATCAGGGTTTCCACTTGTAGGTATTGCTTGTTTTCACTTCCGCTAAAGTAATCGCCCTGCCCGCTATAAGATCCAATCCAGTTATCGGCTGAACACTCCTGGCAATAAATCCAGTTAGGGCCATTGTCTTTTTTACATCCCAAAAGGCTCACCAACAATATATTGATAAATAGGATGATGACGCGAAAATTCATTTTGATGATTTACAGGCAAAGATATAAAACTTAGGGATGATTCCGAAGAACAATCTCTATATTGGTAACTTATGGTAGTTTGAAAACGAGGCCGTTTTAATCAGTTGAGAAGCAAGATATTGATCCCACCACGATTGAAGTTTGGTGTTCAGGCTATGGTTTGTTTGTTTGTCGTACAATACCTGTAACTCTCCATGTTCTTTTTCAATGCGTTCGTACACTTTTTTGATGTTTCGCCGACTTAGTTTTCCCTTTTGTTTCATGTCGAGAATTTCCTGAAAAAATTTTCTTCCCATTAATTCGGTAATATCAAAATGCAATTGTTCATGAGCCAGCACCGCTTCGGTTTGATGGGCTGGGTTTTTCCACGATTTTTCGGGATAGAATTTTACAAAAACCTCCAACGAAACCAGGCGGTGGTTTTCTTCTGTCGCCTCAAACCCAAACCCACAGGTGGAAATAGCTGCCGCTATTTTCCCTGTTGGCTTTCGCGTTGCCTTAAAGTCACTCCAGTCAAGTTTGCGTTGTTCATCCCAGCAGATGGCCGGTTCACTGTTGACAGGTATTTTATTTAAGCCTTCGCCTGGTTTAAATGCAGCGCTTATAATGAATAGAAGCATCACAGTGGGATAAAAGATGAAGTTGTAGTTGAGCATTTTCATCAATGGAAATTGTTTTGGTGATAACGGATTATCATCATAAATATTTTTTAACCAGGGTTCTGTTGCATACAGAATTGCTTTAAAACACAAATATTTGCGAAATAGCACACCATTACAACCGTTAATTGGGTGAAATTTAGTTTTTTTGCAAAGTTTTATAAATACTATCTAAGGTGAAGAGAATTGAAATCAATGAGCTGTTGAAATCAACAGAAGCGGGACGTGAGATCAACGTAAAAGGTTGGGTCCGGACAAAGAGAGGGAGTAAAAATGTGTCATTTATCGCGTTAAACGATGGCTCAACGATCAATAATATTCAGGTAGTTGTGGAGATGAGTGAAGAAAACGACAAGCTGCTCGAACGCATACATACAGGAGCTGCCCTTTCGGTGGATGGATTGTTGATTGAATCCTCCGGCAGTGGTCAGCGTGTGGAAGTACAGGCCACCAAACTGGAGATTCTGGGCGAAGCCAATCCCAATGAATACCCTTTGCAGCCTAAAAAACATTCGCTGGAATTTCTGCGCGAAAAGGCACACCTGCGTTACCGTACCAGCACGTTCAGTGCCATCGGACGGATTCGCCATGCCATGATTTTTGCCATCCATAAATTCTTCAACGACAGAGGTTTTTACAATGTTCACTCACCCATAATCACAGGCTCGGATGCCGAAGGTGCAGGCGAAATGTTTCAGGTGACGACACTCGATTTGAAGCAACTACCCATAACGCCGGATGGGAACATTGATTTTACAAAAGATTTCTTTGGAAAAGCCGCCAACCTTACGGTCAGCGGGCAACTGGAAGCCGAACTGGCCGCACTGGCACTTTCTAAAGTATATACTTTTGGTCCTACCTTCCGGGCCGAAAACTCCAACACCACCCGCCACCTGGCCGAGTTCTGGATGATTGAACCCGAAGTGGCCTTCTGCGATATCAACGACGACATGGACCTGGCCGAAGACATGCTCAAATATGTGATCGATTATGCCCTTGAACATTGCATGGACGACCTGCTGTTTTTAAGCAAGCGACTCGAAGAAGAGGAAAAAAACAAAAAGGCCGAGGAGCGTTCGATGGAATTGATTGAAAAATTGCGTTTCGTGCTCGACAATCCTTTTGAACGCATCACCTATACCGAGGCCATCGACATCCTGAAAAATTCAAACCACAACAAAAAGAAAAAATTCCAGTACCTCATCGAAGATTGGGGCGCCGACTTACAATCGGAGCACGAACGCTATCTGGTGGAAAAGCATTTTAAAAAACCCGTTATCCTGACCGATTATCCCAAGAACATCAAAGCGTTTTACATGAAACAAAACGATGATGGGAAAACGGTTCGTGCAATGGATGTACTCTTTCCGCAGATTGGAGAAATCATTGGAGGTTCGCAGCGCGAAGAGAATTATACCAAGCTTGCCACACGCATGGAAGAGATGCACATTCCGGAAGAGAGCATGTGGTGGTATCTTGAAACCAGGAAGTTTGGAACCGTACCACACGCCGGCTTCGGGCTTGGATTTGAACGATTGATGCTCTTTATCACAGGCATGGGCAATATCCGCGATGTGATTCCATTCCCCAGAACACCCCAAAACCTGGAGTTTTAAGACCTTTTAAATATTGATGTACAAAGAGTTGAAGGCGGATGGTTAATATTATCCCGAAATTCGCTAATCCAAAATTGTGCCATTATAAAAATGTTGCTACATTTGTCCTGATTGAACCAGGGAAGTGATGTTCCCAAACTTGATACTGTTTTATGCTTAACCAAAGACTTCAACAAAAACTGCTTCAAAAACTTTCTCCACAACAGATTCTGTTGATGAAGTTGTTGCAGATTCCCACCATTGGTCTTGAGCAGCGTATAAAGCAGGAAATTGAAGACAATCCCGCATTGGAAATTGATGGGGAAGAAATGAGCGATTATGATAGCGAGGATACACCCGAATCAACCGATGATGGAGATGATTACACCGAAACAAGCATTGATGATTATCAGGAAAAGGATCCTGAATTCGACCTGAACGACTACATGACTGACGATGACATTCCTTCGTATAAACTTCAAACCAACAACTACAGCGCCGATGATGAGCGAAAGGAAATCCCCTTTGCCTCCGGAATTACCTTTCACGAACTGCTGGAAGAGCAACTGAGACAGCAGTATCTTGACGAACGAAACCTGCAAATCGGCCTCTACATTATTGGCAATATCGATGATTCCGGATACCTGCAACGCTCCATCGAAGCCATTATCGATGATCTGGCATTCAGCCAGAATGTTATGGCGGAAAAAGAGGAAGTGGAACATATTTTAACCATAATACAGGAATTTGATCCTTCAGGTGTCGGGGCACGAAGCCTGAAAGAATGTTTGCTTATCCAGCTTCAGCGTAAATCGCATGAAGTACCTTCGGAAAGTATTGATCTGGCCATCAGAATCCTCAACCGGTCGTTTATTGATTTCACAAAAAAGCACTATCAGAAAATAACCAAACGCCTTGAAATATCCGAAGACCAACTTAAAAAGGGCATCGAAGAAATTCTCAGGCTTAATCCAAAACCGGGAAATTCGCTTAGCGAGACCGCCAAAACCAACCACTATATCATTCCCGATTTCAACATTAGCAACAATGGGGGAGTGCTCGAGCTAACGTTAAACTCATGGAATAATCCTGACTTGCGCGTCAGTCATTCCTACGCCAACATGATCCATTCACTTGGCGACCAGAAAAAATCAAAGCAACAAAAGGAAGCATTGGTTTTTATCAAACAAAAAGTGGACTCGGCCAGGTGGTTCATCGATGCCATCAAACAGCGGCAGAACACCTTAACATCAACAATGGAAGCCATCATGGATTACCAGCGCGACTATCTGCTTACCGGCGATGATACCAAACTTCACCCCATGATATTGAAAGATATTGCCGAAAAAGTAAACCTGGATATCAGCACCATTTCGCGCGTAGCCAACAGCAAATATGTACAGACGCCTTTTGGAACGCTGCTGCTTAAAAGCTTTTTCAGCGAAAGCATGCAAAAAGATGATGGTGAGGAGGTTTCGACACGTGAAATCAAAACCATCCTGCGTGATATCATCAACGAGGAAAGCAAGAAAAAGCCGTTTACTGACGAATACCTGACTACCCGGTTAAAGGAAAAAGGCTATCCCATTGCACGGCGCACGGTGGCCAAATACCGCGAGCAGCTGAATATTCCCGTTGCCCGATTGCGAAAAGAATTACAATAAACTCTCTATCCGATGCATGTTAAACCGGCCCAGGTCATTTCCGTTCTGTTTCATCCATTGCTCGTGCCCACATACGCGCTATTGCTTTTCATCAACTTAAATACCCATTTTGTGTTGGCCATGCCCATGCAGGTTCGCTATCTGATGACCCTCCTTGTGTTTCTGACAACCTTTATGTTACCTGCGCTCATCTTGCTGATACTACGAAAATTTGATGTGGTAAAAAGCATGGAGATGCCCGAACGCCAGGAGAGGGCACTACCCTTAATTATCGTTTCGGCGTTTTTTTACCTCACTTATTATTTGTTGAAACAAATGGAGCAAAACAGCATCATCACTTTGTTTATGATTGGTGCCACCATGTTGATTTTGTTGTGTTTAATCATCAATTACTTCACAAAAATCAGCCTTCACGCTACATCCTGGGGAGGATTTTTAGGCGCCCTTATGGGATATTCGCTGAATGCCCGGGTTGATGTCATGCTTTGGCTTTACGCGATCATTCTCATCACCGGGATGGTTGCAACTGCGAGGCTTATTTTAAAAGCACACACTCCGGCTCAGGTTTATGGAGGGTTTTTACTGGGAAGCATTAGTCAGCTGATTTTGTTTTATTATGTTTAAAACTACTGGATCATGAAACAAATCAACTGGAACGAATTTGAACAGGTAGAACTGAGAGTTGGAACCATTATTGAGGTTATGGATTTTCCCGAGGCCAGAAAGCCTGCCTACAAGCTTACCATAGATTTTGGGAAAGAAATAGGCATTAAAAAATCCAGCGCTCAAATTACCGATCTATACACCAAAGAAGAATTGCTAAACAAGCAAGTGATCGGAGTGGTGAACTTCCCGCCCAAACAAATCGGGCCATTTATTTCGGAATGTTTAATTACTGGTTTTACCAACGAAACGGGAGCCATTGTGCTGGCGGTGCCGGATAAGAAAGTGCCGGATGGGGTGAAGCTGATGTAACTACCTCTACCATCGAAAACTCACAAACAAGATGTTCGCTTTTAAAACTGAAATAATATCGAATTGTTAATACTACATCACATTTACTCATGGTTCATCCGGTCCAACAGCATTAACAATGGAATGGGTTTATCTGTTTGCAGGATATCGGGATTGAGTTTGAGGGCTTGTTTATTGCCAATATCCGATTTGGCTCCCCACATCATCACATAAATTCCATTTTCATGGGCGTAATCAATGGTGTCGGCAGAGGTTTCCACTGAAGCCCCAATTCCAAAAATGTGGTTTTTGATGGCATCGTTCACACTACTTCCGATGACAAATCCCTTGTTTTCAAGTCTCAGTTCCCTTGCCAGCAAAAGAAAACCCATATCACCTTCGATGAATACATTTTTACCCATTTGATATTGATCACAAATCCGCTTGATGGCCCTGAGGAATGTTCTGCGATAGGCATCATCATAGGCAAATTCGCTGTTCAGTTTACAGTCGAACGAAAAATAATACTCGGTGAGGTTATCAATATGACTAAAAAGTTGCTCCAGCGAAATGAGCTTGACGTCCGGTTGACGGGCGGTATAGTTGCAGTTGCTGATTTCATCCCAGTTGTAATGGTAAATTTCGCCACTACAATAGGTTCTGAGTTTAAGGTTGTCGCCATGAAACAGCACCAACACACTGTCTTTGGTCATTTGAATATCAATTTCGCTGCCATCGGCACCAATTTCCAAGACAGGAAGAATCGCTTCCAGTGTGTTTCCGGGATATGGAAAATATTCTCCCATTCCGCGGTGTCCTAAAATCATCAAGGTGTTGTGGTTCAGATTTGTAACCCGGTAATCCTCATTCTTTCCGCAACTTCCCAAGACCAACATCAGGAAAATGGTACAATACAAAACGATTTGTTTTCGTGTTTTCAATGACATGTTATTTTAGCGGTTTCGTTGTATTTCCCGAACCAAATGCATAACCCAGCATCAGGTTAATGGTGGTCCAGGTTGAGTTATCGTTGCTTCTCCAGAAGGAGTTTTCGGGGTACAATTCCTGATATTGTGGGTTGGATGAACTTGAATAGATTTTTGTAAAGAGAGAAATGTTTAAATCCAGCGTAAATCTGTTAAAAGCCAGGTACTGGGCACCAACGCCGCAACCCACATCAAACCTTAGGGTAGAATTATGGGTTGTGGTAGTTTGATCGGTCGAAGACTCATAGACCTGTTTTTTCATAAAATACTGGTAATAGTCCAGCCTGCCTCCCACATAAATGCCCTGCCCCGCTTTACCGGGAGAGTGTACCAAAAAATAATTCACCGCCGGGATGATATGAAATCCCGGAATTGTAACTTCTTCACGGATATAGGAAAAACCGCCGTGTTCATCAAAATAATCATGGTATTTGGTAAAAGTATAATCCTCAAACCTTCCAACATCAAAGGTGAGGCTCAGGGATGTTTTTTCGCTGACCAGCCTTTGGTATTCAAGACCTATCCATTTCTGATTCAGATTGTTCATGAGTGGTGGCAGCGAAATCAGGTTGATTTTTATAAAGTTGTTTCTAACATCATTAGAAGTGTCGGATTGACCCGATGCATGAAGACAGGATAGTGTAAACAATATAAAAACCAGGTTTCTATGCAAAATGAAGTTTTTTGCCATGTATTTAAAACATAAAACGACTGTTATCAACATGAAGGTTGTTAATCATTGATTGATTGTTTCTTCTTTGTCAAAACTACAAAAATTGTTGCTCGGTTTAAGCTTAACAAGAATTATTTAGGGCGGATACAAATCCAGATACAGTATTTAAAGCCAACAACAATCCTTATTGGTTCCTCCTGATTTCATATCGATTATCCATTAAATTCTCCGGTTAACCGTAAATATTCATACTAAATATTTACGGTTAACCATAAATATTTGTACTTTTGGACAAATTTATCGCCATGCAAATTCAGAGAATACTTAAAACCCAACTTCAAAATGACCTGATGAATTCAGGAAAAGTGATTGTATTGTATGGTCCGCGTCAGGCCGGAAAAACCACTTTATCTAAAATGATCATCGAAGAAACCGGGTTGAATTGCCTGATGATCAATGCAGATCAATTGAAATATATTGATGTTCTTTCAAGCAGGGATCTAAACTTACTTCAATCGCTGGTAAGCGGGTATCAATTGCTTTTTATTGATGAAGGTCAGCGAATCCCGGAAATTGGCATTAATTTAAAAATTCTGCATGACGAGCTTCCTGAATTAAAAGTTCTGGTCACGGGCTCATCTTCATTTTTA
>PCUL01000331.1:0-1253 GCA_002771745.1 Bacteroidetes bacterium CG18_big_fil_WC_8_21_14_2_50_41_14 | reverse complement strand
CCGTGAGATTACCACTTCATATCTGTATAAAGATATATTGGAATTGGAGACCATCCGTTATCCCATGAAAATACGGGATTTGCTCAGGCAGTTGGCTTTTCAGGTCGGAGCCCAGGTGAGTATGAATGAATTATGCAATAGTTTGAAACTAAATCGGGAAACTGTAGAACGTTATCTGTTTCTGTTGGAACAATCGTTCATCATTTTCCGAATGAATGCCTTCAGCAGAAATCCGAGAAACGAGGTAAGTAAATCGCAGAAATTCTATTTTTACGACAACGGAATACGAAATATGTTGATAGACAATCTATCGGGCATGGAGTCCAGGAATGATGTGGGGGCACTTTGGGAGGGATTTATTATTGCTGAACGGAAGAAAAAACTGCTTTATGAGCAAAAACATGTCAACACTTATTTCTGGAGAACCTACGCCGGTGCAGAGTTGGATTTTGTTGAGGAAGTGAACAACAACATGACAGCGTTCGAGATAAAATTTAAGAAACCCCGCTTAAAAGCACCAAAAGCCTGGACTGACCATTATGGGAATGATTTTCATTGTATTACACGGGAAAACTTTTTGGAGTTTGTAGTGTAGGTACTAAACGATAGTCGAGGTTATAATCCGGAAAAAAGTCCCCCCGATCTTTTTATTTTCAAAACGAAACCATCTGGCTCACACAGCAGAAAATTGCTGATTTGTTTGGTGTTCAGCGTCCTGCCATTACCAAACACCTTAAAAACATATTTGAAACAGGCGAACTGAAAGAAGAACTGGTAAGTTCCATTTTGGAACATACCACGCAACATGGTGCTATCAAGGGTAAAACACAGGAAAGCAAAACTAAATACTATAACTTAGATGTAGTTATTTCGGTTGGCTATCGCGTAAACAGTTCACAGGCAACGGCATTTCGTATCTGGGCAACCGAACGATTAAAGGAATACATCATCAAGGGTTTTACCATGGATGATGAGCGGCTGAAAAATCCAACCAACTTCTTCGGGAAAGATTATTTTGAAGAACAGCTGGCACGCATTCGCGACATAAGAAGCAGCGAAAGAAGATTTTACCAGAAAAGGAATACGGAAAATACATGCGCATACAGGATAAATTGTATGAAAGCGATTTCGATCTGACCCTGAAAGAGCATCCTGAATTATATAGACGAACCCAAAAGTAAAATAACAGAGGAAGCATTCCATCATCACATTTGCAATTACCTGAAAGACCTCTTCCACATTGATCGTAGTGG
>PCUL01000002.1:6812-6954 GCA_002771745.1 Bacteroidetes bacterium CG18_big_fil_WC_8_21_14_2_50_41_14 | reverse complement strand
AATTTCCTTACCTCCTCAGCAAGAAGAGGCAGGTTCAATTGGTTATATTCGTTGTATTTTTTCGACATTTACACGTTGGATTAACGACTTTTTTTAAATAAGTCGGCAAAATTAAGAAAATTTCCCATTTCCATGATCGCGT
>PCUL01000002.1:0-6764 GCA_002771745.1 Bacteroidetes bacterium CG18_big_fil_WC_8_21_14_2_50_41_14 | reverse complement strand
CTTTGCAGCCGGATTCATACCATTTCATTACCATCTAGCATGTTACAGAATTATTTCCAATATCCTCTTACGGTAAGTACAATCAATAATAATGTTGTTATTTCACTGATGGCCTGTTTATTGCTTTTTAGCGGGAAAGAATTGTCAAGCCAATCGCAATCAAGTAACCCCTTTGTGTATCTTTCACCTTTGCCTGAAGCCCGGATGGTAAATCCGGAAAGCAGTATCAGCTTTCGGTTAAAAAACAAAAAGAAAATCACAGATATGAGCGATTTTAGTGTGACCCTGGTGGGCTCGCTGAGTCTTGAAATCCCCGGAAATGCTTACATCGCCTCTGACGGTATCACCTATATTTTTAAACCCAATCGACCTTTCCATCCTGGAGAAATGGTTGAAGTTGGCATTAAAAACGATGAAAAAAACACCGTTTTCTCATATCGATTTTATATTAGCAACACCCCATTATCATTTCAAAAAGAAATACTAACAGAGATAATAAACAGCAGTATTGACTTTGTAGCCGATCAGCTTCAACCGGATAAAACTGCTCCAAATGACTTGCCCAATGGTTTGCCTGACATCACCATTACACATTTCGATGACCCATCACCGGGCTATTTGTTTTTGGCTACCATGGACAACAAGGCACGGTCGGATGGGTATTTGGCTATGTACGACAACCTGGCCAATCCGGTATTTTATCGCATCTTCCCAGGAAATACAGGATCCGATTTTAAGATACAGCCCAATGGAAACCTGAGCTATCATGGCCGTACAAATTGGGAGTTTTACGAAATGAACCCGTTTTTTGACGTGATTGATACCATCAGGGCTAAAAATGGACTTTTGGCCGACAACCATGAGTTGTTACTTCTCGGGAATGGACACAAATTTTTACTGGCTTACGATCCACAACTGGTGGATATGAGCCTCATTGTGCCGGGAGGAAATCCTCAGGCTACTGTTATTGGGCTTGTTATTCAGGAACTTGACGAAAATCACGAGGTAGTTTTCCAATGGCGCAGCTGGGATCACTTTCAAATAACCGATGCTGACGATGAAATCAATCTGTCAGGCAGTATCATCGACTATGTTCACGGCAATTCCATCGAAATAGACTCTGATTCATCAATGTTGATCTCATCAAGAAACATGAGTGAAGTAACCCGCATTAACCGCAACAATGGTGAAATGATCTGGCGTTTTGGAGGTAAACAAAATCAATTTCAAATAGAGGATCAAACACAGCTCTTTTGCCAACAACACGATGCCAGAATCATGTCCGGATTAAATCACATCAGCGTGTTTGACAATGGAAATTGCCACCTCCCTCATTTCTCGTGTGCTGCCGAATACTTGCTTGACGACCAGCTGATGACCGCGACTCTGGTAAATCGGCTCAGGGGCAATCCCGACATTTTTGGAAGCTTCATGGGCAATGCGCAACGACTGGATAATGGACGAACCGTTGTTGGTTGGGGAAGTGGAATTCCCAGCATCACTGAATTTGATTCAACGGGGAACATTCATTTGCAGTTTTCGTTTAACTATATAAATTACAGGGCTTTTCGGTTCAACTGGCAATCGCCTTGTTTGCTGTCGAATAGCGATTCGATTGATTTTGACACCATTCATCCGGGGGATTCAACTTCGGCCCAGGTGGAAATCACAAACAACTTTCACGAGCAGATGGAGATCAACGAGGTCTTTTTCCATGGCCGTGCTTTTAAGCTAACCGATGAGTTACCCATCACTCTTTCCCCAAACGAAACCAAATCGTTCACCATTCGGTTTGTTCCCGATTCATTGGGTACTTTTAATGATGTAGTCACTTTTTGCCATGACATCGACACCGAAGTTTTGAAACAACGCATCTCACGACAGGTATTTTTATCCGGAAACGCCAGTTCAAATAGTGGCATTGATGATCCTCTATTTTTGGCGCATTTCAAGGTTTATCCCAATCCTTTTATAAACCAATTGTATGTTGAGAGCACCACATCGGAGATTACGGAAGTCTTCTTAATAAATTATTTAGGGAAAATAATACTGCATCAAAGTTTTGAAGGGAGAAAGACTGTTGCCCTAAATTTGGATATCGTACCGGGGATTTACTTTGTAAAACTAGGTACCAAAGATCACCAAAAATGGACCACCCGAATAATAAAGACCGATAACTCTTTTTAACATCTCTGCTGTTGATGATTCACTATTTTTGCAAAAATATTTTCAATGTCAATGAATAAGTTCTATAAATACCTGCCCCTGGTTTTTGCCTCCATCCTTATTATTGGCATCTGGGCCGGAACCATGCTTCCACAAAACAACAATCCAAACAATCCGCTTTTCCCGGCAGCCTCTCCCGGCTACAATAAAGTAAGCGATATTCTGGATTATATCGTACACGATTACGTAGATTCGGTTGAACTTGAAACCATACAAACTGATGCCATCAAAGGAATGCTGGAGGATTTGGATCCACATTCGGCCTATATTACAGCCGAAGAATTTCATCAGGTTAACGATCCCTTATTGGGAAGTTTTGAGGGGATTGGAATTTCATTCCGTATTGAAAAAGATACCATTACTGTAATTAATCCTATCCCCGGTGGTCCTTCTGAAAAAGTAGGATTGATGGCCGGCGATCGCATAATAAATGTTAATGACTCACTGGTGGCAGGCATTGGGGTTACCAACAACGATGCCATGCGTCAGCTGAAAGGCAAAAAAAGCACCCTGGTTAACCTCACTATTTTCAGGCGGGGAATTCCTAAACTACTTCATTTCGCGATCACCCGTGATGTTATTCCAACCTATAGCCTTGATGTGGCTTACATGGTAAATGCCACAACCGGTTATGTCAAACTAAATACTTTCTCGGCCACCACCTTTGAAGAATTTAACCTGGCCGTTGACCGACTTCGCAACGATGGCATGACAAATCTCATTCTTGACTTGCGTGGAAATCCAGGTGGTTATTTGCAGGCAGCCATCGATATCGCTGATGAATTTTTAAGCGATGGACAGCTTATTGTTTACACCGAAGGAAAAAACCGCAACAGGCGTTATGCCTATGCCACCAAGTCAGGTAGCCTGGAAAACAGCCGGGTAGCCATTTTGATTGATGAAGGATCGGCTTCGGCCAGCGAGATTGTGACCGGTGCATTGCAAGACAACGACAAAGGCCTTATTATTGGAAGAAGATCGTTTGGTAAAGGATTGGTGCAGGAGCAGATGAGCCTCCCTGATGGCTCCGCGCTGCGTCTTACCGTAGCCAGGTATTACACACCCACAGGCAGGTGCATTCAAAAGCCCTATGCTAAAGACGAAGATTTTAACGATTATTATTCTGAAGCTTTTCACAGGTATACCACAGGTGAAATGCTGAATGCCGATAGTGTACAACTTAACGACAGCCTGCGGTATGTAACACCGGGAGGTAAAGTGGTATACGGAGGCGGTGGGATTATGCCTGATATTTATGTGCCATTAATTACCGACACACTGCAAACCTATTATAACTTGTTGGCCAACAAAGGGTTAATATTTACCTTTGCCTTTGATTATACGGATAAACACCGCCCCGAACTAAACCGATTTACCGATTTTGAAAGCTTCAACCATGGATTTAACATGGATGATAATACCTATCGGGAGTTGGTTCTTTATGCCGAAGAAAAAGGGATCATGGAAAAATCCGGGCAGGTTGCCCTCTCGAAAAACAAAATTAAAACACTTTTTAAGGCATATATTGGCAGGAATGTGTTGGACGAAAAAGGGTTTTATCCCATTTTCCACCAGATTGACACTACTTTTAATCGTGCTGTTTATGAACTTAACAAAGTGAATTAACGGTGGATTAAAGGTCTTGCTTTTGCATGATATCTAAAATAATTTTTGCAACCTGGTTTTCAGTAAAGGAAGCCCTGTTAAGGACGATATCGTAACAAAATTCACCCGGCTTTTTTTTAAAAAAATCCAGCAAAAGCTTTTCACGTTTGAGGTCGTTTTCCTTTATAAAAGCTGCCATTTCCTCCATTGGCTTTTGTTTTCTGTCCATTAATGAATGAACACGCCAACTTTCGGGTGCTACCAGTTTAATATGCAGCCCTCTTTCCATTCCGGCAGTAATGGCCACACCACCTCTTCCAACAATTATCACTTGTCCTTCTTCGGCATAATGTTTCACCACTTCTGATATTGTTTTACGAACCGCTTTATCGCTCTTGTAATATCGGTTCGAAAGTGCTGACAAGATATCATCAACATGTGTTTTCTTCTCTGCTTCAAACACATAGCTAATTTTTTCCTGTCCGATTTTGAGTTTTTTGGAAGCCTCATTAAGAACCTCTTTATCAATATATTTCCAGGCCTGGCCCCGCTTTTTCAACTCCGTGATAAGGATTTTGGCAATACTGATTGCCCCACACCCGGTTTCGCGCGAAATAGTAATAAATGGCAATTGGCCGGGCTTTCTGCTTTCTGAAAGAACAAGTCTGCTATTGAGATATCCTAACAAATCCATCGGAATAAAGTTTAAATGTGGAATAACACCCTAAAATTAAGTCAATTGATCTCAATTAGCAAGTGTATCGACAAGAATTTTTTGGGTTGCAACTTTTTATTACTTTAGCCTCCAACCATAATACACTTTCTGGATGAAAAGAATTCTGCATTTACTGCTTGCAATATTAACAGGTCTGCTCCTGTCGGTTGCATGGCCCGAGAATGGGTATACCCCGCTACTATTTGTGGCTTTTGTGCCCCTATTTTTTGTTCAACAACGTCTGGGCGATACCGGAAAAAAAGGAATGTTCTGGTATGCATGGCTGGCTTTTCTTATTTGGAATGTGCTTTCTACCTGGTGGATTTGGAACAGCACTGAATGGGGTTCCGTAGCCGCATTTTTACTGAATTCGTTGTTTATGGCCACGGTCTTTTTTCTATTTCATTTATCCAAAAAAAAATTGTTCAACAACCAGAAAGGTTACTTTATTCTCTTGTTTTATTGGATTACCTGGGAATTTTTCCACATGAACTGGGATTTAACCTGGTCGTGGCTTAATCTGGGAAATGCACTGGCAACCCATCCATCCTGGATTCAGTGGTACGATATTACAGGTGTTTTGGGAGGATCGCTCTGGATTTTGGCCGTTAACATCCTCATTTTTCAACTAATCAATGGCTTTATCGCCATGAGACCTAAGTTCTATGCCTTCATGACGGGTTGTATGCTGTTGATTGTGATTATAGCCCCCCTTGTTTGGTCAGGCATCACCTATAAGTATTACGTTGAAAAGGGGGATCCGGTCAATGTCGTAGTGGTACAACCCAACACCGATCCCTATAACGAACAATACACCCTCTCACCTGATAGCCTGGTTTCAAGGTATTTGTACCTGGCCAAGGAAAAAATAACACAACAAACAGATTATCTCATCCTGCCCGAATCAGCCTTGCAAGAAGACATCTGGGAAGAAGCTTTGCCCCGTTCTCAAAACCTGAACCGTTTGAAGGTTTTTATGGCAAACTATCCCAACCTGGCCATGATTGCCGGTGCTACCACCTATTACAACATATTGCCAGGTGAACCGATGACCAATGCCGCCCGAAAATATCACCAACAAGATGGATACTATTATGCCTTCAACACCGCTTTTTTAATTGAAAACAATAAAGCATTTCAATTGCATCATAAATCAAAATTGACTCCCGGAGTTGAAATCATGCCTTCGTGGTGGATTCTCAAACCACTGGAAAGTATGGCCATCGATTTGGGTGGAACGGTAGGTACGCTGGGAAGAGAAGATCACCCGATGATGTTT
Organism: Bacteroidetes bacterium CG18_big_fil_WC_8_21_14_2_50_41_14; assembly: GCA_002771745.1. Taxonomy (GTDB): domain Bacteria; phylum Bacteroidota; class Bacteroidia; order Bacteroidales; family F082; genus UBA6244. The sequence continues at coordinate 939 of PCUL01000002.1, read as the reverse complement.
TCCCGCGACAACCCGGGTTTCAATGTCAGTCCGGTGATCTGCTACGAATCGGTTTATGGTGAATTTGTTGCACGCTCCATTCGCCTTGGGGCAGGGATCATTGTGGTGATCACAAACGATGGATGGTGGGGAAATTCTCCCGGGTATCGCCAGCATTTGCTGTTTTCGGTACTGCGATCCATCGAAACCCGCCGTGATTTGGCACGATCTGCCAACACAGGTATCTCGGCATTTATTAACCAACGGGGAGATATACTGCAAAAAACATCTTATTGGGAACCGTCCGTCATTACTCAAACCATGCGAGCCAACAATGAAATGACTTACTATGTAAAAAACGGAGATTATTTAGGACGTGTTTCTGCGTTTATCAGCGGATTGCTAATACTGGTTTCATTCACCCAGGGATTTCTTCGCAAGCGCAAAAGCTTTCGGTAACAGGCTGCTCTGTTACTCCTTTTCGTAATAAATAGTTATTTTACCCATGGGCGTTTTTGATTCTGAAACAATTTTACCCTCCGTAAATTTACCCAAAATACTAGGTATGTTGCCCATCCCATTAAAATAATAGGATACGGTTTGTGTCTCTTTATCGAAGCTCCATTTTGCTTCATGGGTATTGTTTTTGGAAATAATGGTCATGACGCTGTCGTTAACCATCCGGAAATAAGTCTGTTTCTGCATTTCAACTACCTGACTGATCATATCAGGAGTTAACTTGTTTTCATTAAAATCAGTTTCAACTTTCTGGGCCTTCCAGGTACCTATCAGTTTGCTTTCAGCACTGGACGTGCACGAAACCATGATCCATGAAGCCGTAAAAATAAATAAAGAAATGTTGAAAAAACGTCGCATATTTTCAAAAATTTAAGCATGCAAATGTATAAACTTATCGCTATTGTGGTAAAAATCTTAAAGTTGTTTAACAAAATAAACGAG
>PCUL01000216.1 GCA_002771745.1 Bacteroidetes bacterium CG18_big_fil_WC_8_21_14_2_50_41_14 | reverse complement strand
ATTCCTCCGCTCTTTATGCCTCATGCTTACTGATGGCAGGAATGTTTAACCTCCCTTTGGTCGAGATGACAGGGTAACTCTCTATTCTCCACGTAGCACCAATTTCCCCTCTATCGTTTTTCCTTCCTGCTCAGCACGATAGAAATACAAGCCTCGCGGTAGGTTACCAACATTCCAATTTGTAATTAAATTATTCAACTCCAGCTTTTCCACCAACTGCCCGGTATGGTTATAGACGAAAATGGTGGTGTGTTTGTTGAGGTTTTTACTAGCCTCGTAAAACCCCTCCCCTCCCGATAACCATCCGGGACTCCCCGAGGGGGAGGGAGAAGTCCCCGGAATTTCAAAAGTAACCCACTCCTTACCCGGATTGGGATACACCCTCAACCCAAACCCACCGGCTGCATATTCCTCCACGCCCACACAGGTGTAAACAAAGGTGGTTTTAGCCTCCGAATAAGCCGATTGCCCACAATCGTTGTAGCTGGCAGCTGAGATGAGTACCTCACCCTGATAGCCGGTGTTCCAGGTGATGGTGGCGGTGAGGCTGTCTTGCGCCAAAGTGCCTGCCTCCTCAGGTTGCAGTTGCCAGGTATAGCCCCAGGCTCCGGCTGCGGGTGTAAGGGTATAAACCGAGGTGGAATCGTTGGTGTGGCACAGGGTATCCGGCCCGGTGGGGGCTTGGGGTGTGGCGGGTTGGTAGTTGGAGCAATCTTTGAGGTTGAAGAGCCAGGCCATTCGAGGCCAAGGTGTACCGGAAGGGTAATCTCTATAACAAGTTTTATCTCCTCCTACTCCGGCATCCGTCTGTACCCCAATAACAAAGTTATCATCGCTTATTTTCAGGATGGCATAGCTTGAAAAAGACTCCCGGTAATAAGTGCCATAACAATGCTGCCACTCCAGTTCACCTTCACTACTTAGTTTTACCATCCATATATCTCTGTCATAATAAGGCGGGTCATCATGGATACCACTTACGTCTCCATCATCTGAATTGGTTAATCCAATTACAATATAACCTCCATCCTCTGTTTGGGTAAGGTAGTCTGGCGTGTCATCTCCATATCCACCCAGACACCTCTGCCATACCAGATTCCCTTCAAAATCAACTTTGCAAATCCAAATGTCATAAGCTGCAAAATTTCCAGGTTCACCATGAAGGCCATTGACATCCCCATCATTGGAATTAGTAGCAGCAATAAACACATACCCGTCATTTGTGGTAATAATATCCCAGCCCATGTCATCGTAATTTCCTCCATAACTAAATTGATGAAGGATGTTTCCCTCCAAATCGAGTTCAAGTATCCAAACATCCTCATAATTCGTACCCTGGTGGTCACAGGTAATCATGCCACCACTTTGGGTGAAGCCCCCGGTCATTAGCAAGGTGTTCTGTTCTGTGAGTTTTATTTTAATGGCATTTTCCAACCCCTCATTTCCAATAGTTTTTTCCCATTCCAGGTTTCCAATGGAATCAATCTTGCATAACCAGAGGTCATTACTCCCGTAGTAAGTGCTTACATCTCCACCTGCCTCCATAATCCTGCCCATCATAAGCAGTCCTCCATCAGGC
>PCUL01000048.1:901-2355 GCA_002771745.1 Bacteroidetes bacterium CG18_big_fil_WC_8_21_14_2_50_41_14 | reverse complement strand
AGGCAATGGGTGATGTTTGCATCACTGCCTGTTTTTTTTGGGCTCAACTGAGCCTTAAATCCTATTATGTTTTATGGCCTGTTGTTTTTATTTTATCCTTTGGTCGATTATCTTATCTTCAGGGTCTCTACGACAATCCCAAATCATAATAATTAGAATTAATTGGTCAAAGATTTCATATATTATTTGATAGTCTCCTGTTATTAATGCTCCTACCGAATCAAAATCTGTTGGTATCCCTAAAAAAGGATTATTGCTTAATAATTTTATGCTCCTATTAATCTTTGTATTTAATTTAATGCTATACGAATTTGATTTATTGCGCTTTATATAAAAGTCTAAAATGTCAATTAAATCTAATCTAGCTTCAATTGACCAATCTATTTTGAACTTAACCATTGGTCAATCTCTTTTTGCAAATCATCGTGAGAAATAGTCTGCTTATTTTTAAGCTGCTGCCTTGCCAAATCAATACGATTTGTTTGATAATCACTAAGTTTATAAGTCCCTTCCGATACTTTACCTTCAATTATTGTTTTAATTGCGGAAAGAAAAGAAACATCATCAATGTGAGATAATTTCTCTGTGATAATATGTCTTAATTCAATTGTTCCCATATCAGTAAATCATTTTAGCAAAGATACCATATTTTTTTAATCCTTTTTATAGCTCGTAAATGTCTCTTGTCGGGTAACGCAGGCGGATTGCTCCGCCCTTGTCCCCTAAGAACCGTACGTGAGACTTTCACCTCATACGGCTCAAGCTCTCAAAAGCCAGATTAAACCAACCATCAAGATAGTCAAAATGAAATCTTGCCTTTGCGATACTTTGAAGAAATGTTCTTCCAAATAATGGTTCAGGCGCACATCTCGAAATAAAACGAGATTCATTTGCATTCCTGAATTAAGAACTTATTAATCCATTCTCGCAACTGAGAACCCGATAAAAGTGGGCACGATTTTCATCGGAGGCAAATTTAGAACCTCTATCCTCCTCATTACAAGAAGGCATTCGCTTTCTTTATCGTCCTTTACCTGCACAGTATTGTTCTCGCCTTACGACAAGCCTACCCTTAAAAAGGGAACTATACAGGCTTACCACGTTCCGTCCGTTTAACAGGGTGGGTTACCTGCCTACCGGCAAGGCAGGGGTGCTGCCTATGTACCGGAAGCTCAGCATCCATGTGCTCGTATGTAACGTACTTGCAACCTGGCTTCTTACCTTTTGGTCAGAGTGTATCAGCAACTTTCACTCTTTCGCGCATGACGGTACGTCAACGACAGTTCATTTATTTTCACCATACCATCCAAACCAGTGCCCTTGGAATCGTTGCTAATCCTCGGGTAGCTTTGTCCCGACAGCTTCACACCCCAACGTTGCCATTGACGCATGTGCCGGTAGGTTACTCATGATGGAACATGAGGTTAAATCAATCTTGATATTCAAAGAACGTT
>PCUL01000048.1:0-849 GCA_002771745.1 Bacteroidetes bacterium CG18_big_fil_WC_8_21_14_2_50_41_14 | reverse complement strand
CCATAAAGTATGATGCATTGTTAGCTGCTGGCGTTTTTTGTTTTCTTTATTTTCAAATTTATAATTTTATCATATATCAATACTCCAATTATTGACCAAATTGTCACTGCAAACGAAGTCATTGTCTTTGTAGCTAAATACATGTCTTCGTATCCATGTGCCGTATCTCCACCGTTGTCAAGTGTTATCGAACCAATGAGTCCAGGAATCAATGATGGAAGATTAATCAACATAAAAATCCAGCCATATACTTTACTAAATATTGAATTTGAAACAGAGTATACTCCATTGTATATGAAATCTATATCCATGAAAGTTAACCAAAACAAAAATAAAAATCCCGAAATAATCAAATTAGTCAATACCACTCTTTTCCAAAATCCATTTTTGTTAAAATCAGTCAATTTAGGTTGCTTTGAGAAAAATCCAATAATTATAAGAATCAATCCAGTCCATAAAAAACTCGAAATCAAATTTACAATCGGCGCAATCTGATTGTTAGAAATCCATATTGTATTATCCTTGTCAGAACTAAATTTCCAGTCAACAAGGTCAAACAATCGAGAAGTACCAATTTGGAAAGTATCATAAATCTTGTATCTGAAATCTGGATTTTCAATCAATCCGATTACAATGAATAGTAATCCACTTGTCATGAAAAGTAGTAAAATCGTTGAATGTTTAAATATTTTACTCATTGTCATTATGTTACGGATGTTTCATACGCTTGCAGCTAACGAGTGGCTAAACCCAACTCTAGCAGTTATTTATCTATTACCTTTTTTTTTAACTTCTTTATAATTAATACCCTACCCATTTTCAATCGTTTATTAGTTAAGCCGATTTCCT
>PCUL01000219.1 GCA_002771745.1 Bacteroidetes bacterium CG18_big_fil_WC_8_21_14_2_50_41_14 | reverse complement strand
AGCGTGGAAAAAGAATGAAAAGAACAAACAAACAATCAGTTACGAGTATGCATTTGATTTAACTCAAATATAGAATATGACAACCTCCTCCATAGTATCCAAAGTCTGGTCATTCTGTAACCCCCTGCGCGACGTAGGCGTAGGTTACGGTGATTACCTGGAACAACTCACCTACCTGCTTTTTCTGAAAATGGCCGATGAATACAGCAAACCACCTTACAACCGGAAATTGAACATTCCGGCGGCCTACAACTGGGAAAGCCTCACGGCCAAAAAAGGAGCCGAACTGGAACTGCACTATGTTACCCTCCTGCGTGAACTAAGCACCGCCAAAGGCATCCTGGGTCAGATATTCACCAAAAGCCAGAACAAGATACAGGATCCGGCCATGCTGGCCAAAATCATCGACATGATCAACAGCGAACAATGGCTCGTGATGGGTGCCGATGTAAAAGGCGACATCTATGAAAAGCTGCTGGAGCAAAATGCACAGGATGTTAAAAGCGGTGCAGGTCAGTACTTCACTCCGCGCCCGTTAATCCGTGCCATGGTGGAATGCGTCAGGCCGCAACCCATGAAAACCATCGCCGACCCGGCCTGTGGTACCGGCGGATTCTTTTTGGCTGCTTACGACTATCTGGTGGCCAATAACAAACTCGACAAAGACCAAAACAAATTTATCAAGCTGGAGACTTTTTACGGAAACGAAATTGTGGCAGGCACCAGGCGCCTGGCCCTGATGAACATGTTTTTGCACAACATCGGCGACATCGACAGCGACAATTTCATCTCCCCGGCAGACGCCCTCATTGCCGCTTCACCGGTAACATACGACTACGTGCTGGCCAATCCACCCTTTGGCAAAAAAAGCAGCCAAACCTTTACCAACGACGAAGGCGAACAGGAAAAAGACGACCTCACCTACAACCGACAGGATTTCTGGGCCACCACCAGCAACAAACAGCTCAATTTTGTACAGCACATCCGTTCCATGCTCAAGACCACCGGCGTGGCTGCCGTCGTGGTCCCCGACAATGTTCTTTTTGAAGGGGGAGCTGGAGAAACTGTCCGTAAAAAGCTGCTGGAAACCACAGACCTGCATACCATCCTGCGTCTGCCCACAGGCATTTTCTACGCCCAGGGCGTAAAAGCAAATGTGATATTTTTCGACAACAAACCGGCCAGTAAAAATCCCTGGACCAAGGAAATATGGGTGTACGATTACCGCACCAACATCCATCACACCTTAAAGAAAAACCCGTTGAATATTGAAGTATTGAAAGACTTCATTGCCTGTTACAATCCAACCAACCGGCATCAGCGCAAAGAGCTATTTAATGCCGAAACCAACCCCGAAGGCCGTTGGAGAAAATTTACCTATGAGGAGATTATCGCCCGCGACAAAACCAGTCTTGATATCTCCTGGCTAAAGGACAAATCGCTGGCCGATCTCGACAACCTCCCGGACCCCGATATCCTCGCAGCCGACATCATCGAAAACCTCGAAGCAGGATTGGCCAGCTTTCGTGAAATCATGCTCAAATTGGAA
>PCUL01000189.1:1607-3007 GCA_002771745.1 Bacteroidetes bacterium CG18_big_fil_WC_8_21_14_2_50_41_14 | reverse complement strand
GCCTCCTCCGATCCAACTAAATGGCTGAATAAATACGGCTGCCTCCTCGCCTTCATCAGCACGGAGGTGAAGCTTGGCGAGGGGAGAAGTTACGTTGCCGATGCCGATCTTGCCGGTTTTAGTATAATTAAGGTCTTGCTCCTCGGGTTGCACAACAAATAAGGTTGGAAACTTACTGTTAAACCCTATCATGAGACTTTCCATGACGTTGTTCTCAAGATACTTTCCGTGATCATAAGAGCCGGATCCAATTACAATAGATTTATACACATTTGATTTAACCGCACTTCCAATGGCAATTGCCTTTGAATAGGTTGCAAATGAATAAAATCCCAACGCTGTGGTATAGGAGGCAGTTGCCTCGGAAGAGGCCCCCGCTGCAAATGAATAGTTTCCCAAAGCTTTGGTATTAATTCCAATTGCACTGGGATATGAACCCGAAAGCGTCGTATTACTATAGTTGACCTGGCTTTTTAATCCGGTCAATGCCATTGTAGTCAATATTACTAAAAAAATGGCTTTAAATACTTGTATTGAACGTTGTAAATGTTTCATGTCTTTAATCTTAATTAGTTTTTAATCCAGGAACCAGAAGTTATTTTTGTTGTATTATTTAAAATTGAATAAAAGTAACTACCACTAATCAGCATATTGGTATTAACGGTAGTTATTGATGCTTCAAGCGGTTTTTTTAATATTTGATTACCTGATTCATCATACAGGTAAAATATGCAATCTTTCAGGGCTGTTCTTATCTTTACAAATTCATTCCCGGGATTTGGGTATACGATGGCATCCGAAATTGTTATGGTAGTATTTTCTTGATTTTGAGTCAAACAACCTGTAGAATCAAGCTTGATAAAAAAGCCATCCCGCTCAAAAATGGCAGGTGAAATATCTTGCCTGAAGCCCGTTAATAATACACCTCCATCGGTAGCGGCAGTTACCGTGAACAGCCAATAATAGTAATCGCCTCCAAGGTATTTTTCGTATTCCACGCCCAGAGTGTCATTAAGCTTGGTAATGTAAATCCAACTGGGTTGGTTTCCTGTTTGCCACTGCGTATTGTGAGTACCTCCCAAATAAATACATCCGGGATAATAATAATCAATCCCCTGTATTTCTCCCGTGCGAGAAAGTGTATCCGGATCTGTTAAAAGCACCTCGTGAGTTTCATTTACCAGTGTATCCAATAAATAGGCAGATATCATATCAGATTGAACATTCGTGTTCGGATTATAACTAAAATATGTTCCACCTGACAACAACCTGTTTCCGGGGTAACATAACGAAGAATAGGGAGTTGTGAAATGAATTGGATAATAGTAATAATCCGTCTGCTCAAGTGCTTCATTTAAGCTAATCACCGTACATGTGGTGTCGCCGGATGCATAATGCGC
>PCUL01000189.1:0-1571 GCA_002771745.1 Bacteroidetes bacterium CG18_big_fil_WC_8_21_14_2_50_41_14 | reverse complement strand
TGGTGAACACGCAAACATCAAATCTCCGCTTATTAATTCCAGTGCATGTGATTTTGCGCTACCAAAGAAGTAATTATTAAATAAATAGGTTTTTTCCCATAAAGTTTCAAAATCATCATTGATGCGCCTGAAGATTGTAAAGGGATGATTGGGGCTTTCACCTGTCTTATAGCCCCGTCCTGATAATAAAAATCCTGTTGGATTTGTACTTAACCTATCGATGTCATTAAATCTAAAAATGGTGTCTTCCTTTGAAAATTTTATACTCATGGTATCGCCATCCAGTCCAATTGAATATAAATAGGAACTGTAGATATAAGCACCTCCCGTCGGAGGTGCTTTATGAACCAATCCAACAAAGTTGCCATCTGCGCTTCTGGTAAAATCAACTGGCTGTTCGTCACAGTCGGTTTCCAGATAGAATTCAAATCCAATTTCCTGGGCTTTGCCAATTCCACTACAGATTAATAAAACAACAAGGAAAATAACCCGGGAGGATATTTGTTTCATCTCTTTTATTCTTATTTAATACGCAAGGATATCATCAATACCAATATTCATTGCCAAATGACGATTCCCTGCGAACATTTGGTAGTTGTGTTGTATATAATAATATTCATCCCAAACAGGACCTCCTGTAATGGTACAATCACTAAAATCCATCCCGGTAGTTGTTTCATAACCCAAGGCATAATCAATATAATTACATTCATAGAAGCTCATTTCAGCCACGGGTAAGTGTTTTTGTACATAGGTAATTGTTGCCACGGCCTCTGTAGCGTAAAAAATCTTATAATCGCGATAGTTATCTGGATCACCAGAGTAAATTGGATCTTGAGTTGGCGGGATAGTTTCATATACAACATCTGTATAGGTCCATCTGCCTCCGGTGGGTGGAGCTGGTATTACATTGTCAAGAACACGTTTCATTAGTTGTGATGCGGCATCCTCCGGGTAATACTGTCCATTGGGATACATTCCGCCATTTTCACCATACCACCAGTCTTCGTTGTGCAATACTCCGGCCTGGCCATTACCTATTAAGGAACCAATGGTTACAATAGCATCTCCATTGCTGTCCATACCACTTACTTCCAAATCCACAAGCAGTAGCTTCTTGGTGCTATAGTTAACACGTCCCATTTGTGCCTGAATGGTGTCAATTACTTTGTTATAATATACTTCCATCAGCTTTGGGTCGTTTATTTTCTCCAGATCATCCAGTGGAACGATAAACTCTGATGAAGCATACTCCTTTTGACTACAACCACTATTCGTATAACAGAAATTATAGTTCAGTAAATTCTCCAACTCTGTTGCAGCTTCAATGGCTGTATAAAGTTGTCCGCCACTTTTCAGGTTGGGATTTTCGTGGTAATAGGTCATCCTTTCTTTAAATGCCAGGATATGAGCCGTTATGGCTTGTGACTCATCATCCACCACGGTTTGTTTTACTTGCGTGTTGGTGTTTTCTTTTTTACATCCGTTTACCACTACCACTCCTGCAATGAGCAATGCGGCACTTCCGGCTAAAGCCAGTGCTTTAATCCGTTTCGAGAAATTGCTTTTTT
>PCUL01000176.1 GCA_002771745.1 Bacteroidetes bacterium CG18_big_fil_WC_8_21_14_2_50_41_14 | reverse complement strand
GGGAAGGGCGATCAGAGCGTATTCAACCAAAAAAAGGAGTCGGTAAGCATTGAAATGAGTTTTTAGAAAAGCTTTATCCCGGCGGTTCAGATGAAGTATTATCAGCATCAGAACCAAGCCGCCCGTCACATAATAGGAATTGGGTTCCCCTGAACTCAGCATGAAAATTACAAATGCCCCAAATCCCATGAGTCCTGACAGAAACACAACCCTGAACAGCCCCAACCCCGACATGGCCCGGATGAATTGTTTGATTCTGATGTTTAAAAAAGCTGCAATCATTTATGGTCTGGTGGTTGTGTGGAAATCATTTATAACAATTCATTCATGATGCTTTCATAATCATACCTTAAATCCTCATGCAGCGAAAGCAATGATTTCCGGATCAACTGTACCTGACGTTCCATGAGATTCGTTAACACATGGTTGTTTTTGATGGAAGGTTTCAAGTTCTTTAATTGCGTACAAAAGTGGATGAGTAATTCTACTTCGGTCTGCTTGTTTTTGGAATACCGGATATAGGTCTTGGCAGTACGCAAAATCTTGCGAACGCTTTTCTTCATTAAATACCAATTCTGGCTGTTAATTTGTTCAAATTGTTGATCTATTTCAAATTTAACACCTTGTATATAAGCTTCTTCATCGTTTGACTCGTACAGTAGGTAGGTCAGTAACTCCTTGTTCTCTTTTTTAAATTTTGATAGCCGAAGACATATTTCCAACAACTCTTTGGGCGATCGGGTACTTAATTCGAGTTTTAATTCTTTTACGGTAGCGGTCTTCATCAAGCAAATCTAAACGTTTTTACCGATCAGGAGATCATGCCGGAGCCGTTTTTTTAACTCGTATCCAATCCTTTGTGTAACTCTACTGTCATCTTTGTGCACCTTTGTGGAATAGCTCCCCCTGTTTTTCGCAAACATATCCTCTTTCAGGTCTGCACTAAAAAAACACAGCCTATGGCATCAGGAGATGCTGAGTGCAATATGGTCTGCCATTAGTTCTCCACCCGTTTCAAATCCAAGTCCTGAAAATCGAAACTAAAATCGATGTTAGGAGAAATCCCTTTCATTTTTATGCTTTGTGCTTTGCCGTTTTCATCCAGACAAAAAATAGCAAAAGCATCCGCGTTCATGTCCCGGTATTCCCATTTTATGGCAAAGGTGTTGGCGTTGTAAAAGTACATGGGGCCGTTGAGTTTGGGCGAGCGAACAGACTTAAACCAAAGTT
>PCUL01000322.1:0-1548 GCA_002771745.1 Bacteroidetes bacterium CG18_big_fil_WC_8_21_14_2_50_41_14 | reverse complement strand
AAAGCCAGAAGTCACCACCATAACCTTCATGTATGTTACATTGTACATCATAACTATTGTATTTTGCCATACCAGCAATTATGTAGTTATCATCCGCTTTTTGAATAACCCCAAGATAAGTTTGTTCTGTATCTAATCCGCCAACACACTGTTGCCATTCAATTTCACCATGTTCGTTCACCTTAACGATCCATATGTCATCTTCTCCCATATTTGAATGGTTTCCAAAAACATCATCATCGTTGGAATTTGATGTTCCAACCAGCAAATATCCACCTCCGGATGTTTTAAAAATTTTATAAGCCATGTCAGTTTTTGAACCACCAAGGCATTTTTGCCAAATCAACCCCCCAAAAGAATCAACTTTTACTAACCAAATATCTGTTTCGCCATGCCAACCTGAAATATCTCCATCGTTTGACATTGCATAGCCTGAAAACAGAAAACCGTCTTCTAATTCAAGTAACCTTGTCGCTCCATCATATTCACTTCCCCCATAGCAATGTTGCCATTCAATGTTTCTGGCTGAATCGAGTTTAACAAGTATGGCATCCGCATTGTCATGCATGTTGCAGCTTAAATTGCCCCCCGGTTCCACGATAGCACTGCCGCTGACCAGGTATCCCCCATCGCTGGTTTGAATAATATCATTAGGGAAATCAATACCAGACCCTCCCAAGGTAAATTCCCATTCGGTGGTTCCATGGCTGTTGAGTTTGATCATCCACATATCAGAGTAGCCATACCATTCCGTTTTGTCGCCATCGTTTAATCCTGCAAAGCCCAAGGCCAAAGCCCCCCCGTCATTTGTAGTGATAATTTTCTCAGGCGTATCATAATGGGAGGTTCCTAAAATCCTATCCCAAATAATACTCCCTGTATCATCAATTTTAATTACCCAAAAGTCCATGGAATTTGGAAAACGGTCGTTTGAAATGTCCCCATCACTAGATAATGAAGCACCTAAGATATAGAATGTTGTGTCGGTTATTTTTGAAATACTGGCACCGCCATCGCTTTGTGATCCTCCCAATGTTTTTTCCCACATTAAGCTACCCAGCGAATCAATCCTAACCATCCAGACATCGTTGGATCCATGGTTATTGGATACATCCCCGTCATCAGAATAAGTGTAACCAAGTATCATATATCCATTGTCCATAGCTACCATGTCCATGGCAACTTCCTGATCACTACCCCCAAAACATTGTTGCCAGGTGATGTCCATGTGTTGTGACAGGCCAATTAACGACCATGTGAGCAAAATAAGTGTATTAAAAATTACTTTCATCATTCATGTTTTTAACTACATAAGGGAGAGACAGGTATTGCCTCTCCCTTTGTAAATAGCAAACTATTTACTAACAACAATTTTACCGGTTTTACTTATTCCTCCTGCATTCAGAGTGAAAAAATACACTCCTCCTTTTACTTCACGCGTATCCCAAACTTCTTGTCCCTGAATTCCTGAAACCGGGATGGTTTGGATTAACCTGCCGGAAACATCTGTAATAAGAATGCTTCCTTTGGAATCGGCATCAGGAAGGA
>PCUL01000432.1:1869-2011 GCA_002771745.1 Bacteroidetes bacterium CG18_big_fil_WC_8_21_14_2_50_41_14 | reverse complement strand
TTAAAAGTGGGACAATATCCGGTTCCTCATGACCTGGTTCGCAAATTATACGATCAGGTGGAAGAAATTCTGGTGTTGGAAGACGGTTATCCATTGTTTGAAGAATTGCTTAAAGGCTACCTGAACAATGGCAAAAAGATCA
>PCUL01000432.1:479-1858 GCA_002771745.1 Bacteroidetes bacterium CG18_big_fil_WC_8_21_14_2_50_41_14 | reverse complement strand
GATGGAAGCATTCCCATGGCTGGTGAGCTCAATCCCAATATCGTGGCCCATGCTATGGGAATTCCTGTGAACGTAGGTCATCAAAACCCGGCCGTAATTCAGGGACGCCCACCTTCGTTGTGTGATGGATGTTCACATACCGACAGTTTTCTGGCGCTTAATGAGGCTTTGAGCAAACTTTCTTCAGGTCGTGTTTTTTCAGATATCGGATGCTACACGCTCAGCGCACTCAAACCGCTGGAGTCGATCAACAGTTGTGTTGATATGGGTGCTTCCATCACCATGGCCATAGGTGCTGCTGATGCAGGATTGGTTCCTGCCGTGGCCTCCATTGGCGATTCCACTTTCACCCATTCGGGGATGACAGGACTTTTGGACGCCGTCAACAACAACTCCCCCATTGTGGTGGTGATCCTCGACAATTCAACTACCGGAATGACCGGAGGTCAGACTTCTTCGGCCTTTGGAAAGATAGATACTATCTGTTTGGGATTGGGTGTTCACCCTGATCACATCAAGATAATTACTCCCTTGCGGAGAAACCATGAAGAAAACGTGAAAGCGATCACAGAGGAGCTTAATTACCAAGGAGTTTCTGTTATTATTGCCCGCCGAGAATGTATTCAGACATTGGGCAGGAGAATGAAACTTAAAGCCCAACAGAAAAAAGAATCCAATAACTAATGCTCATTAAATATTAAAAAAAAGATGAAAAAAGATATCATATTGGCAGGAGTTGGCGGACAGGGTATTCTCACCATTGCCACTGTAATAGGGACTGCTGCATTAATGGAGGGACTTCAGCTAAAGCAGGCCGAAGTGCACGGAATGAGCCAGCGTGGCGGTGACGTCCAATCACATTTGCGGTTGTCTTCAAAACCGATTGCTTCGGATCTGATTCCCGAAGGAAAGGCCGACATGGTGATCTCGGTGGAACCCATGGAATCGCTTCGCTATGTAAACATGATGAACAAAGAAACGGGCTGGCTCATCACCTCGATGAACCCTTTTATCAACATGAGTAATTATCCGTCGCTGGAAGCGTTACTTGCTGAAATCTGGAACCTGCCACGGAATGTGACCATCGATGCTGAAAAAGTGGCAAAAGAATTGGGATCGGTTAAAGCAGCCAATATCGTTGTGCTGGGAGCCGCCTCCCCGTACCTGGAAATCAAGTTTGAGAACCTTGAAAAAGCCATTGAATCTATCTTTGCCGAAAAAGGCAACGACATGATTCAACTGAACCTAAAAGCTTTGCGTGCCGGTAAGGAATTGGCCGATAAACGATGTTAACCATACCACATTAAAAAAACCCACCTTTTTAAAAATAATAAGGTGGGTTTTTTATTTAAGGTATAACCTACTTAATCTGCAAAGTC
>PCUL01000432.1:0-439 GCA_002771745.1 Bacteroidetes bacterium CG18_big_fil_WC_8_21_14_2_50_41_14 | reverse complement strand
AGCCTGTTTATACTGTTTTGTCATCTGCATCAACCGCTGCAACACGGCCATCGACTCCTGCACATCGTCATCGTAATAGGCTAAAAACCGATCAGGAAGCGAGCTAAAGTAAGATAAGTCCTGCGTATATCTGTTGGTAAGTGTTTTCACTACTTCATTGGCTTTCCCGGTAGCACCAGCTTGATAATAATACTCTGCCCAGGGCAGCATATAATAGTCGTAAGGAAATTTCTCATTCGGGAAAAATTCAAGCCCTTTATCCATAACAGCCACAGCAGAATCATTTTTCCCCTGATTGATCAGTGCCTGAGCCAATCGAATATAATTTTGTTTGGCCATGCCGGAGTTACGCGAACTCTCACGGTCGACCACCACATCCTTTTCATTGAGTCGTCCCCAACGCGCATCTTTATGCATCAACACTTCATAACTTCTGTCT
>PCUL01000042.1:7313-10336 GCA_002771745.1 Bacteroidetes bacterium CG18_big_fil_WC_8_21_14_2_50_41_14 | reverse complement strand
GATTGAGTGTTCGCCGTTTTAAAACTTAACCCTGACAGGTTTTTTTACTAACCCTGACAGGTTAAAAAAAACCTGTCAGGGTAGGGGTAAAGGTATCTTTAGTTTTTAAGGAGGTAGTTGTCAATGGTAAAAACGAAATTCGGCTTTTATTTTTAATGGGTGTCAGTACTTTTGAATGAGTTAACCTTCCTTAAATAACTGCTTTTTTTGTGTATCATGAAATAGGATCTGTAAAAAATCAATACTTTCGCAGGATTATAAAAACAGGTCAATGGAAGGATTCTTGAAAATCGTTTTTATTCTATTTTTATCATACTACGCTGTAATCCTATTTTTTAGATATGCGTTGCCATGGTTGCTTGGACGTTTTATTAAAAAACAACAAGAGAAATTTTTCGGCCAGAGCCAGCCTTTTGTAAAAAGTGAGAAGCCGGAAAAGGAAAAAAAATCAAATAAGACAACGAAAAAACAACAGCAAAAAGATGACAAGACTTTTGGTGAATATATCGACTTTGAAGAAATTCAGGAATAAATCAACTTAATTGATTCCGGTTATGCATGATAAGAAAAAGATTTTAAGTGCCCTTGCCCCGTACCTGGTGGCAATTTTTGTTTTTATAGGAATTACCCTGGTTTATTTCTCGCCAATGCTCGAAGGCAAGAAGCTAAAACAACACGATATTGCCATGTTTAAGGGGATGTCGAAGGAGATTGTGGATTTTAGGGAAAGTACGGGACAGGAAGCTTTGTGGACTAACTCCATGTTTGGCGGAATGCCAGCCTGGCAAATATCTGTAAAATACACAGGAAACCTGATGCGATATGTTGATCGGATGATCACCCTTGGATTGCCCTATCCCGCGAATTTTGTTTTTTTGTATTTTCTGGGTTTTTTCATCTTACTATTGGTGTTGCGGGTCGATCCCTGGCTGAGTATTGCCGGGGCAATTGCTTTTGCTTTGTCATCCTACTTTTTTATTATTCTGGGAGCGGGTCACACCTCTAAAGCACATGCCATCGGATACATGGCTCCCGTTCTGGCAGGAATCATTCTCACCTTCAGAGGTAAATACCGGCAAGGTGCCTTGCTTACCGCGGTGGCTCTGGCTCTTGAAATTAAAGCCGGTCATCTCCAGATAACCTATTATTTATTGTTGATGGTTTTAGTGTATGGGTTTTTTAAATTAATTGATGCCATCGCACAGAAAACGTTGCCTTCTTTTTTAAAAACCACCGGCATTTTGCTCATTGCTGCGTTGCTGGCTGTATTAACCCATTCCACCAATTTGTGGGCCACCTATCAATATGGAAAAGATACCATGCGTGGGAAGCCGGAGCTGACGAAGGAAAAAGCCATTACATCGGATGGTCTCGATCGCGATTATATCACTTCGTGGAGTTATGGAAAAGAGGAAACCTGGTCACTTTTAATTCCTGACGCAAAAGGGGGTGCCAGCGGGATGCTTGGAAATGTGGATGCTATCAAAAAAGCTGATCCGGCTTATAGAAGCATGATCTCGAACCAGACCAATGCCTATTGGGGCGATCAGCCGGGTACATCGGGACCGGTGTACGTTGGGGCAATCGTTATATTCCTCTTCATTTTGGGAATGTTTATCGTCAGGGGCCGTTTTAAGTGGGCCTTGTTCTCCATTACAGTTTTGTCGATTCTCCTTTCCTGGGGACACAACATGATGTGGTTTACTGACTTTTTTATCGATTATATACCTGGTTATAATAAATTCAGAGCGGTTACCATGACGCTGGTTATGGCTGAGCTGGCCATGCCTTTACTGGCTTTTTTAGCCTTGAATGAAGTGATTAAAAATCCTGTTCTTTTGAAACAAAAGATCAATTATTTTTATATTTCTTTGGGATTAAGTGCAGGTGTTGTCTTGTTGTTTTATATGCTTCCAACTGCTTTTTTTAGTTTTCTGAGCGAACAGGAGAATGCACAATTTACGCAATTATTGGGCGGGGCTGACGGGCCTCAGGTTGCGGCTTATCTGGCTAATCTCGAAGCGGTGAGAGTGGCCATTTTTAGAGCTGATGCTTTACGGAGTTTGTTCTTTATCGCGGCAGCGGCGGCACTTATTTATGTTTATTTACTGAATAAAATTAAACATACCTGGCTCATTGCAGGTGTGGCGGTGTTGGTGCTGATCGATATGTTTGGTGTAAACCGGAGATACCTGAACAACGACAACTTTGTAAGAGCAAGTCAGGTAGATGTGCCATTTAAACCTTCAAAGGCCAACCTGTTCATTCTCAACGATAAAGATCTTGACTACCGCGTACTTGATATCACGCAAAGTACATTTAACGATGCCAGCACTTCGTATTTTCATAAATCAATTGGCGGATATCATGGTGCCAAATTACAGCGATACCAGGACATCATTGAATATTATATTCAGGGTGAAATTGAATCGATATACAAGGTCTTGTCTGATAAACCAACCATGGAGAAAATCAACAACCTGTTTTATCAACAGCAGGTGTTAAACATGCTCAATACAAAGTATGTGATTTATAACCCCGATGGCCAGCCTTTGATCAATCCTGCTGCCTTTGGCGGAGCCTGGTTTGTGGATACCGCCATGGTGGTCAACTCTCCTGATGAAGAAATAGCTGCCCTGGCAAAGGTGGATTTGCGCACTGTGGCTGTTGTAGATCAACGCTTTGCTGATCAGTTAACCAGGATCGGTCAGGATGGTGAGTCGGCAATTCAACTGACAGATTATCAACCAAATCACCTCACCTATCAAACCGAATCAGCCAATGATCGATTGGCCGTTTTCTCGGAAATTTATTTTGCAAACGGTTGGAATGCGTATCTGGATGGCGTTAAGGCACCTTATCTGCGTGCCAACTATATTCTGCGTGCGATGAATATTCCAGCCGGAAAACACACCATCGATTTTAAATTCGAGCCGGCTGTTTGGAAGGTTGGTGAACCGATTTCTCTGGTTGCTTCCCTCATTTTAATCTTACTTATGCTGACGATGCTGGGATTGGAAGCA
>PCUL01000042.1:458-7297 GCA_002771745.1 Bacteroidetes bacterium CG18_big_fil_WC_8_21_14_2_50_41_14 | reverse complement strand
CCTCCCTAATTTGCAAACAGATAGTTTATGAAAAAGGTACTCATCATAACTTATTATTGGCCTCCAAGTGGGGGAGGAGGCGTTCAGCGATGGGTAAAATTTGTGAAATATCTACCCAAATATCAAATCGAACCGATCGTCTTAACCGTTAGTCCTGATTGTGCTTCTTACGCTTTGATTGACTCGAGCTTGTCGCAGGAAGTTGAACCAACTGTTCAGGTTTTTTATGCAAAATCAAGGGAACCATTTAATTTTTATAAAAAACTAACCGCAAAAAAGGAGATTCCATTTGGGGGTTTTGCCAATGAAGACAGTCCGGGTTTTCTGCAGAAAGTTGCCAGGTTTATCAGAGGTAATTTTTTTATACCTGATGCCAGAATTGGATGGAACTCATTTGCTTATGAGCAAGCTGAAAAGCTGATTAAGGAATTTGGCATCACAACCGTTATAACAAGCAGTCCTCCACATTCCACGCAGCTTATCGGGTTGAAACTCAAAAGGAAATTGGGCATACATTGGATTGCAGACCTACGCGATCCCTGGACTGATATCTACTATTATAATAAGATGTTCCACAGCCCGATGGCAAAACGGATTGACAGGAAGAAAGAATTGGAGGTTTTGCAAAATGCTGATAATATCGTTGTTGTCAGCAATTCTATTAAGGAATTGTTTGCTTCTAAAGTTGCCTTAAATGGAAATGACAAGATCAGTGTTGTTGCCAACGGGTTCGATATGGATGATTTTCCTGATAGATACCCTAACACGAATTCAAAGTTTACCATCGTCTACACAGGAACTCTGGCCGAAAACTACCATATCGAAGGCTTTTTAAATGCCATGATGTCATTGGTAGAGAATTACGGAACATCGAAATTTGCTTTACAGTTTATTGGCAGGGTAACTGAAAAGTACCGACAGTTTATTGAGAGTTCTGTCTTAAACTCGATATGTAATTTCGTGGGACATGTGGATCACAAAACTTCTGTCGGTTTTTTGCAAAAGGCTGATGCGTTGTTTTTGGCCATTCCGGATGTGCCTCAAAATGAAGGAATATTAACAGGCAAGCTTTTTGAATATCTGGCAGCTCGTAGACCCATTGTTGCCGTTGGACCGGTTGATGGAGATGCCTCTGCGATTATTCGTGAATGTGAAGCGGGAAAAATGTTTGAGTATACAGATGAGAAGTTAATAGTTAACTATCTCACTATAATGTATTTGAAATGGATTGAATCACCTTCTCAGTACTTAACAGGTCGTTCTTATCTAAACTACTCACGAGAAGGACTCACTAAAAAGCTTGCTTATATGATACCGATCGACTAATTAGTGCTTGATTGTCAGGAAAAAAGATTCTTTCCGGATTTAGAGAATATTGCATTAAACTTTGTTAAGTTTGTATCTTTATAACCAATGCACGATGAAAGCAAGAATCAAAATCTTTTCTTTTGGCATTTTTTTCATATTATCTTCAGTTCTGTATGCACAGGATACCATTAGCATTTTATTTAGTGGTCAGTCTGTTAAAGATGCCTATATCAATATCGTAAATGAAGAACCCGACGCTACACGCCCAAGTCTTATTGCCTCAGTATGGACTCATGGTGGTGAGTTTGGGACAGGGAGAAGTTTGATAGGATTTGATTTTTCTGAATTGAGGCAAAATTTTGTTATCCTTGAGGCCAGACTAAACCTGTATCACAACCCTACCTCGGCTCATGTTGGACATTCAACACTTGGGGGTGATAACACAGGTGTGATTTTCAGAATCATCGAATCCTGGAATGAAAACACCGTTACGTGGGCCAATCAGCCTGCTACAACAAACACCAATGCGATTATCATTCCTGCCCCTGAAACCGATGATGCCGATTTTTTGGATATTGATATCACATCCATCATCAGAGATATGATACGACACCCTGAAAGTAGTGATGGGTTTATGATAAAGCTTTTCAGTGAAGATACCCTGTATAGAAGTCTTGTATTTGCTTCTTCTGATCATCCGGATGAAACTTTGCATCCTTCAATTGAAATTTCCTTCATTGTTGATTTGCCTTCCGATTCGCCTTATGCCATTCAACCGGACGATGAATCAGGGAAAGATGCCTTCGTAAGTTCTGTTGGGTCAACCCTGAAAGACAATAACCAAAATCTGGTGGCTTCAGTTTGGGAATACGATGAAGGTTGGGGTGTCGTCAGAAGCTTTCTTGATTTCGATTTATCCCAATTCAACATTGAAACACCCATCACATTGGCAGAGTTGAGCTTGTTTCATGATCCAAATGCAATAGTAGAAGGACATATTAATAATGGGGGATCAAATGAATTGTTGTTAAGCAGGATCACAGAGTCCTGGAACGAAGATAATATCAGTTGGGAGAATCAGCCATCTGTTTCTACTGAAAATATCGTCAGATTGCCAAGTTCAAACATTGCCAATCAGGATTTTATGGACATTGATGTAACAAGCCTGATATTGGATATGATTGCCAGCAAAAATGAGTCTCATGGTTTTATGTTAAGCCTAAACAACGAGTCGGAGTTTGGTTACAATCGAAATGTTGTTTTTGCCTCTTCAAATCATGCGATACCTGAGTTAAGACCAAGGCTGGTGATTTATACCAAAAATAGCACAGGTTATATTGAAACTCCGGATTTAACAAGTCAGGTATTGATTTATCCCAATCCGGGCAACGGAGATTTTAAAGTAGCGATTTCAAATAATCAAGCACCTGTGAAATATCGTGTTGTTGATAGTTTTGGTCAGTTGATTCGAGTAGGTACTGCCTTAGAAACAGAATTTTCACTCGATTTGACTTTACAGCCTTCCGGGATTTATTATCTGACACTAATCGTAAATGATGTCGGGATTACTAAGAAATTAGTGGTGTATTAAATCTTTACAATGTTTGATACAAAGTTGTTGATGTCGTATTTCTCGTCATTAAATACTTTGTATAATTCCTTGAGCATCAGATTTTTAGTTTTGATTCCCCGTTTTTTTGCAATTTCTTCAACAAAAACGTTCACGGCAATCTTGCCTTCCAGAACAACTTTTTCGGAAATGTAATCGGTAAAAAAACCTTTTCCAATCAGCAAACCAAGTGTACGGTTGCGGCTTAAATCGTTGAGTGCGGTAAGTGTGAAATCGCCAAAACCGCAATAGTTAAACATGGTGAGTTCCTCACCGCCAAACTTATCGATAATAAACCGCATTTCGTTGATGGCTTTGGTCAGAATCAGAGAACGGAGGTTTGGCGAATCGAAATGAGCATCCACAATTCCCACCATAATGGCGTAAATATTCTTCAAAATACTGGCCAATTCCACTCCCATAACATCGTCGCTGTAATCAAGATAGATGGAGGTGTTTTTAAAAATTTGCGTAAACAGTTCAAAGTGTTTGTTGCGCTTAGATGCCAGGGTAAAAGCCGTTGGGAGGTTGTTGATGATTTCGCGGGCGAATGACGGCCCTTTCATGCTAAACACCTGATTGGGAATTTCTTTAGAAAGACATTGCGGAATGGTCTTTTGGTCCTCGCCAAATCCTTTTGCCAGGTTTACAATCAGGGCTTCTTCGTTGATAAATGCCTTATTGTCTCTTACATATTTTACCGCAATGTTGCTTGGGATACCCAGAAAAATAATATCCGAATCAAGCAGGATGTTTTTGTCAAATGTTGCCTTTAAGGAAGGATGAAGCAATATGTTGGGGAAATACTTCCTGTTAAAGTGGTCGTTGCTGATCGAATCAACCACATCCTGTTCAACCGAAAGCAGGTACACTTCATGATTTGCTTTTTGTGCCAACACATTTCCCAAAGCAGTGGAGATGGAGCCGCTTCCTACAAAACAGATTTTTATTAATTCTTCCATAAAATGCTATTATAAGAGCTGTGCAAAATTAGCAAAAAAAAGAACAAAAGCGGTTTAGCTTTTAGAGTCCATTCTGAAAATCCAATTTAGTATTGATTCTATTCGTTGATTAATATCTATGGAGAGCCGGGTGTAATAAACCAGGGCAGTGAATAGAAGTGCGATGGAACTGCTTCTGATCAGGATGTCGATCAGGTAGTTGGAAAAAGGTGGAATGAGCAGGGATACTGCATAAACAAATCCTGATATGACCAACAGAAACAGATAATTGCGGTCGAAGGGCTGAAGTTTGTAAGTACGATAGAGAAATAGATACTTGATCAGATCATAAATAATTTTCGAAATCAGGGAGGCGATGGCGGCACCAAGTATCCCGTAAATCGGGATAAAAATCAGGTTTGTAACAATCAGAAGAGCCACATAAATCAGAAGAAAATAGCTTATATACCGGTAATGTTTCGAATTGAGAATGATGTGAGGGCTTACACCGAAGGCAATATCGATCAGATTTGCTATTCCTAAAACAAGAATTACATATTTCCCCGAAAGGTATTTATCCCCAATCATCATAAATACATTGTCGATGTTGGCCCAGATACCAATAAAAAGCAGAAATCCTATGACACTCAGGCTGATGCTGCTTTTTTTGTAGATACCGGAAATTACCTTCAAATTATTGGTTTTCCAGGCTTCGGCAATAATCACCGAACTGATTTTTCCCATCGACCTCAAGGGTATCAGGGTGAGCGATCCAAAGAAAAAAGTAATGGTATAAATACCTGCCGCCTTTAAATCAATCATCCGTTCCACCATGATTACATCAATATTAAGCACCAGAACACCCGAGAATCCACCGATTATTCCAAATAGCCCCACGTCGATCATTTCTTTTCTGAGCTCAGGAGTTACAAACCTAAAGTTCGGTTTTAATGAATATTCCCCGTGAATCATGAGCGAGATCATGATGAAAATGGTGGGCAGAATGAGTGCCAGACAGTAAAAGATGACGGTTTGATGAAAGTCAATCCAATCCAAATAAAAAAGAACAATAACCAGTAATATCATGATACGTTGTACCACTTCTTTGTACACAATTCCCACAACAGCTTTATACAATACACGGAAATAGGTGTCGATTACATTGAAAAAAAGCGTAAAAAAGATCAGTGGAACAACGTAATAGTAGTATTCGTTAAACAATTGCGATCCTACTTTATCAGGATCAATAATCCATGATTTCAATAAGACATAGCCGACAGTCGAAATTAAAAGGCCGGCAAAAGCGATAATCATGGTTATTCCCAGGAAGCCATGGTGTTTTCCATCCCGGGTTCTGAAGTGGGGAAACAACTTTACGGTAATAGAAGTGATTCCTAAACTGGCAAATTGAGAAAACAGCACCGAATACGAAACCAGGATACGCATGAGCCCGACTTCATCGGTATCGAAAACCCTGGGCCATAGCAATCCGGTGGTGACAAAACCAAGGACGACCCCAATGTATGAGTAGATGGTTCCTGAGAGGCTTTGTTTTTGTATGAGGCCCAAGATGAACTAATTTAGGTGAATTGTATAATGATTTTCATTCTTTCTCAAAAAGTATGAATAACCAATAGGGTTTCTTTGGTGATATAACAATATTGGTGAAATCAATCATAGTAGCCAAAGGATTAAACTTGTAATCATAGGTAAAAGAATGTTCACACTGAGGACAAATGGTTTTTCTTTTGTTTTTAGGAATCCAATAATATGGAATCCATGAATTATGCGGTGTGATATTCCTTTTAAGCTTCAGTAAAAAGGGATGATAATAGCGGACTTTTTTACCAAAAGTAAATGTATTCCTGAGTTTGTATTCAGGAAATAACAACTCAAAACTCTTTGGTGTAAAGCTCCGCAAGTGGTTGGGACTATTAAATATGTACTGACATTTAGGACATTTAATTGAAAGCTTATCAGGGTTTTCATTGTTTGGAACTGTAATAAAGATGTACTTTTTCGACAAACGCTTAAACTCAGAAATGGTTCCTTTCAAAATGTCATCTGGTAAATGTTCCAATAATTCGCTTGAAAAGACCATGTCATATTGATGATCCTTCAGGGGGATTTCATCTGCACTTGCCTTCACCTTTTTTGTGGTAACATATTTTAAAGCCTGTTCACTCCTGTCTACGGCGGTAATGTCGTATTTTATACCTAAAGAATTTGTAATGGCACCATTTCCACATCCTATATCAACTATACTGGAGACATCAGAAGGGATACTCTTTAAAATTCGAATAATTTTATTTTTAAGGTGCTCTTCCTTAAGGCTGCTCCAATCATACTTCTCGTAAAGCGTTTTATTATCCATAGTTTAAAGACAATACTTTGGTAAATTTTTATATAATTATCTGAATTTCAGTAAAATAAGTATAAATAAATAATGTTAGATCGTTTATAATCAGTATTTTATATGATTATTCAACCAATTATCTTATCATGATTATCAAGACCAATAAAAACGTTAAACATCATATTGTCAATGTACTACAGAGAGATGTTTTTACAACATTAACAAAGTCCGTAAAATTTTATTATCTGCGTACTTTGGCAGATTTTAAGCACCAAAGGTAGAATTATTTTCTTGCAGCTGGGGAGGGCTAGTACACAAATTGAGAAAACATTCTGAAACCGCCACTAACTTGCCAATGTTTAGCGTGCCTATTATGCCTGTAAGTTCGGCTGCTATAAAATATTCCGGAATGTAATTGCCGGAACACGTCTTGTTCATGGAAGCGTCAAGTGAAATGAGTGCCCTCCATGAATTGAACAATAGAAATAAAAACGATTAGAAACAGGTTCAGTTATCAGATTTGTGTTGTTTTTTTGTTGTTGTATGGAAAGTTGATTAAGTGGTAATTGTCATGCGTTACTCTATGGCTAAACGCGTGCCAGAGTTGGGCAATATTTCATTACCT
>PCUL01000042.1:0-422 GCA_002771745.1 Bacteroidetes bacterium CG18_big_fil_WC_8_21_14_2_50_41_14 | reverse complement strand
TTACCATCATCACCGACAATAGGGAAAGAGCCTCCGGTATCCCGGAGCTACTGGTCGAAAAAGGAATCAATGTTATAATGAAACAATTGGCTGTGGGTGACTATATGATTGATGGAGATATTGTGATAGAACGTAAAACAAGCACTGATTTTGTGCAATCTATCCTTTCGGGTCACTTGTTTGATCAATGTGCCAGGCTAAGGAAAACAGGCCTGCATTCGCTGATCATTGTTGAAGGGAATCCTTTTAATACGAGACATGACATCAAACCGGAGGCCATCAAAGGAGCGTTGTTGTCTGTAAGCCTGTCGTGGCAAATCCCGGTGATCAGATCCTCTGGAATTGAAGACACAGTTCAACTCATGATCATGGCAGCTGCACAACAGCTCAATCTACCTGTATTTATTCGAAAAATGGGCAAA
>PCUL01000450.1:6990-7785 GCA_002771745.1 Bacteroidetes bacterium CG18_big_fil_WC_8_21_14_2_50_41_14 | reverse complement strand
AAAGCCTCCTCCTGCAAGGCGACTTTGGTGGGTCGGTTCCACCATCTCAATTACAGCATGCAGTGAATAATAATAGTCTATTTACCGATCACGTTTGCCGGTATGCGTAGGTGTTTATTACAATTTGATGATTTCGAAGCAACCGAGTTCATTATCCGATTCGAATTTCTGCAGATCTGAGTAATTATCAATTAGTATATCCAAGATCGCTTTAGTTTTGAGATTTCCAGTTCGAATCCAAATTATTTTAGGAGGAAAGCCAAATAAAGTATTTAAATCATTGAAATCAGAATCTTGGGTTACGATTATATAATTGTTCAATCGTGCAAAGTCCCAAATCTGTTTATCATAAGCATTAATGAGGTCCTCTTTTTTAACCGATGTAGAGCCCGAAAACTGATCAGGTAAAAGTGGCAAAATTCTATGTGATATGTTTTGATCAAATAAAAGTTTCATACAGCAATCTGATAGATTTTATTTTCTCTATCGGCTGCGTAGCTCAATGCCGCATAAATATCATTTTGATTAAGCTCCTCATAGTCTGCTAATATGTCCTGAATAGTCATTCCCGATGCTAACCAGCCAAGAATATCATTAACAGTTATTCTCATGCCTCGGATGCAAGGTTTCCCGCCTCGTTTACCAGGCTCTATTGTTATAATCTTCTTATAGTCAATCATCTTCGTATAATTTAGTAATACAAAGATACGATAATTTTGTCGATGGTCTTTTTTTTGTACACTTACGCCTAATCGAGTCACGCAAGGGAATTTCGCCCCTACGTTCTCACGGAAC
>PCUL01000450.1:0-6962 GCA_002771745.1 Bacteroidetes bacterium CG18_big_fil_WC_8_21_14_2_50_41_14 | reverse complement strand
TTTCAGGGATGTACCAATAACCAATGGGCAAATAAATTGGGTTGTTCCCTGTATTTTGTTTTCAGGTATTTCACTGATGCCTTTTTGGTTGTAAATTAATACTAAAACTTAACATGCCTAGCCCTTCGCTCCATCCTCATTACTCCCGAATGCCTTCGGGATCAACACTACTACGACTAAGTCTGCCCCCTATATCTCATCCACATCCTTTGATGTCTGATTCCTCTTGCGATTTTACAGAACGATATAGAGTTCACTTGTTCCTTAAAACAGCCTGTGTATGCGTCTTGCCAACTTAACCCCGGATGCCGTGTATCCGGTAATCAGGTATCTGGTACACTCTTATCATAGGTACAACCGTAACTACCTATTTTCGACATCATCTATTGCCTTTACGAGGCTTCAGCGTTGGTTCACTTGCGTTCAACTCACATACACTTACCTACAGAAATCGTTGTTCCTGTTTTTCTTTGTCGCTCACCACAAGATAGTTTCCTAATCATGCAGCACAAAGTGGTTTAGTGTCTACTCCTGAAAGTCGCCACTGAGAGACCTTCTCCCATCTGTTAAAAAGCACCAACAATCTGTTAATTGTTGTTCAAGTCACACACGGTTTGGCGGTATGTTTTTGTTGCCGATTTCAAAGCACTTTCCTATCAAGTTACACGAAAGTTTATTAGATGCAGAAACGCTGAAATCCGCACTATCTCGGCAATAAAATATACCGCCTGTTACAAGCTGGCCGTTTTTGTCCTCCGATATTACGTCCTTTTTTTTGCTGCATTGTCTTTCTGTCCGTGTGTCGGAGTGGGAAGGGCTAGAAGGCTCTTTGGTAAAATTTGGTTGTAGCGTTGGCTTTTTGCGTTTTGCCAATGTGCCTGACAGCGAAGGGAAGGTGCGTGTTGGCTTGTCATTTCAATAGCTCTTTTAATTTTTCCTCTTCTTTCCCTTGTTCAATCAGGTAGCATTCAACTTTGTCATTTATCACATATTCTTCAAATGGAATCTGAGTCTGATATGCTTTAATATTCTTGAGTTGTTTTTGCCCTGTCATAACATCTAATACTTTTTTCTTGTAAGTAGTGTCAATGTTGCCGAGCAAATGCTCCCCTTTGCTTTCAATAATATAAACCAATTCCAAATGATTATCTTCTGTCTTTTTAGCAGCAACAAAGTCTGGTCGTATTTTATGTTGTTGCCAACCTTGAATTGAATACCATTTTCTGTTCACTTTATTTCTGAACCACCAAAGAATCTTTTCCTGTTTATCGAGTATGTCGCCAACTTTTCTTTCAAGAGTATTCATAGCTGTTACTTCAACATCATCGAAAAGATAATACTTGTAGATACTCGGAATAGGGCTTACGGTAATAATGTCTTCTTTAGGCACTTTAAAGCCGATGCTCTCTTCGTCTGAAACAGCAAGTACAAGGTTTTTGGCTTTGAGTTCCTGTAAAAATATTTCTTCTTCCTGTTTTGTTTTTTCCTCCTGAAATTTTTTGCAAAGTTGTGAGACAATGAAGCTATAATGTTCTTTTAGTCTTTCTTTTCCAACTCTTGTTTCAACTTGTTGTAAATACCTTGTTCCAATAATTCTTGCTAAAAATGGATTTTCTATTAATTCATTCAGCCTACGCGTTAAATAATCAATATTAATTTCCGCTTTGCCATTGCTTTGGGTCTTTTTTTCAATAAATGATGCTTTACTTGAATCATCAAGTGTAATTGCAAATGCCTTTCTTTCTTTTGTTTCAGTACTTAAAGAATTTTCGAGTTTTGTAATATATTCTTCGGATAATTCAAGTTTTGAAAAATCAACTTTGGGTTTTATATCGCTTTCATAATTAAATCTACGTTTTGACCCACTTTTATCCGTCATTAACCAAACAGGTAAATAAAATGAATTTTGAAATTTCTCGCTGAATTCTTTTTTTATTTTTACTGTTTTGGTAGCATTAATAGTTTCGTTATCCCTAAACTTTAGCTTTGTTACTAAGTCTTCAAGTCCTTCGTTTTTAAAGCCAGTTGAAACCCTGTCTAATATTTCTCGGGTATCGCCTTTTGTGTAATAGACATAGCTCTCATCTAATTCTTTAACTCCCGATTTTCTTGCAAAAGGTTGTCTTAATATCCTACCAACTAATTGTGTTACACCAGTATTTGAATTAACATTTGGGATAATTCCCAAAATGTAAGCAAACGAAAAGTCCCAACCTTCCCGCAATGCTTCTTTAGTAATGATAAACCTAAATGGACAATCCTGAGAAAATAAATTGACATCCTCAATATCATTTTGTGAACTTGTTTTTATTGCAATTTCATCGGGATTTACTTCAAGACTAACCAAATACTCTTTTACATCAAGACTGTGAACCCTTCCTTTTCCTCTCTGGTCTTTTCCTGTAGCTTCAACCTGTAGTAACACTGTTGGACGAATATAAATCCCATTGTCTTTTTGATACTGTTTGGCAATTTCTTCAAGTTTTTCCCGATGCTCTTTTATTTCCTTCACCATCGCTTTCCAGTCATTTTCCTGCTTGCTGATGGGCGGGAGTATGTGCATATCAAGTTTTACCATTTCCTCATCTTTCAGTTCAAGTCCGGTAATGGTAACCAAAACATTCATTTCTGCTTTTGGGGTTGCAGTTAAGCCAAGAACAAATTCAGGATTCAGGCTATCAATGGTTTTTCGCGCATTATCCGAAAAAACTTTGTGGATTTCGTCAATAATTATAAAAGGTTTTGCAACTCGTATTGCATTGCCAAGACTTGTCATTATAAGTGGTTGCTCTGTTCCAAGCGGAGAAATAAAATCAAGGTTTGGAACCTGCCTTAACAATTGTTCGTGTAAATCATAACGATTATCGGCAGGGAAAAAGCTGTCATAACCGCCACTGTCCTGGAATACTTTTAACGCTTCTTTGCCATTGGTACGACTTATTGACTGAATCATTACAAATAAAACAACCAGATTTTCTTCAATATCATTCGTTGTCAACCGTTGCCCTTTTTCTAAAATAATAGTACGGTTTCCGCTGCATTGGTCTAATAACTGGCGTAACGGATTTCCTTTATCTCTAATTTTTTGGACTGTTTGACTGTAAATAGTTTCGCTCGGAACAATCCAAACTACAAGCCCTGTGCGTTTTTGAGCAAAAAGATTCTGATACTCCCGAATTGCTTCAACTGCAAGCAAGGTCTTTCCGCCACCTGTCGGGACTTTTATAATCATTCGGGGATAACTACTTCCTAATCCATTTGTGCAACGGTCTTTGTAATCAAGACTGCTGGTCTGAAAAGTTGTTTGTACCCAATTAAGCGTATGTCGCATATTTTCAGGCAAAGCCTGCTTTGCGATGTCAAATGACGTTTTGGTGTCACGGGCAGTTTGCAAAAACTGCTTGAGTGCATTAACAACCTTTATCTGATATTTTTTTAAGTACATAATAACTTATTCAGAGAGTTTGTCAGGTTTCTTTCCAATTTGTTTTTCTTCACTTTTCACCCTGCGTTCCAACTTCTTAATGTCTTCTTCTGCCGGCAATTCTTCCGGCTTAATGCCACGGTCAAGAAGTAACTTTCTCACACCTCTGTTGTTTTTAATATGTTCGGCTGAAATTTCACCTTCCGTTTTTAATACTTTATCCTTTGCATTAAAAATGGTGATTTCTGTTGCAAAGTCTTTTGCCTTAATAGTGATTGTCGGAAGAAAATCTGCTAAAGCACGTTCTTTCGGCACACCCAATCTGTCTTTCATTTGTTGGGTGGTTTTGCCCCCAAATAAAGCGGCATCGCCTTTACTTCTGATTATAGCAAAATTCTTGTCGCTTCCGGTTTGTTCGTAAATGATTGAGGACAACTCCTTTTCGGACAAACTAAGTTTTCCCCTTGCTTGTAGTCGTTCCCAATCGTTTATCCGTTGTTCGATTATTTCGTATTTTCGTGTTTGAACAGCGAAGTAGTTTTGGGCGAAGGCAACAGGTTCTTTCTTCGGGTCACCATTTTGAGCTATCAGGTAACATGCATAACGGGTAAGCATGATGTCATCAACAGGCTTTTGTGCACCTGATCCAATGTTGACCATCTTGTTGATGTCAACAAAATGGTCGGGAATGTTGTTGCCACTTGCCTCGCATGATGTTTTCGCTTTGGTGATTACATTGGTAAAATTTCGCCATTCGCTGTAACCCAACAAATGCTGAATGTCACGGGCAAACCAAAATTCAATCCCGTTATCAGTTGTATTAGAATGATCCTGAAAAGTATCGGTCAATGATTTAACTAAATCACTTTTCATCATTTACCTCCTTTGAAAAAGATTGTATGGAATACCCACATACTCAAACTGGTTGTCAGTCAAATACTCTTCATCCAAGAAGCAAGATGGAGCGTAAACAATCCGTTTTTTACCCGGTTGCTGTTCTTTTATTTTCTCTGCAAGCGTTAAATTAAGTGCAAGGCGTGCAAGCGTTTCGTAATCTTGTTTGTAAACTAAATAGATGGCTTGTTTGCTATATTCACCCACATAAAATTCGGCTTCATTTATTTTGTCTTCTGCTTCCAGGTTTTCGCCTGTACACAAGTAGTAAACATATTTTGCAAATTGCTTGTAGGTTGGTAATTGTCCTTCAAGCATGGTTTCGGCATCGAGTGGAATACCTAATTTGAAATATTTAAACCCTGCATCATATCCGTATTTGTTAATGGCAAGTTTAACTCTCTCCCTTGTTATGTCTTTGCAAATGTTTTTGTCAGGTTCGGCTTCGGAACTTTCAGGCATTTGTATCATAATACATTTTCGGTTGCCGCCATCTTCTTTGTTGAGTTCCATTACTGCGTGCATGGTGGTGCCGGAGCCAGCGAAAGAGTCGAAAATTATATCATTCTTTTCTGTTGCTTGTGCAATTAATGTTTTTACAAGGCTAATGGGTTTAGGATAATCAAAGATTTGAACATTATCAAACAATAGGCGCAAATCCTTAGTCGCCTTCATGTTTAAATCGGATGTTAATACTTTTGATTCAATGAGCTTTTTTGAATACTCTTCTGATGGTTCAAAAAGTGAATTTGAATTTCCGTTTTTATACTTATTCTGCTCAATCCATGTTGATACCGGTTTTTTATCTGAACGTACTTCCGATAAATGTCTTTTATACTGAGGAGTGCCCTTGCCGTCTGTAGGAAAAATAACCTTGTCCTCTTTTATCATTCTTTCCATTCGGTTTTTTTCATAAACCCAAACACGATTAGGATTACACGTATAAACTATTCCTGTTTTTGGGTCTGTAATTTCATAAAACAAATTTGGCCTTTCTTCCTTTGTTTTATTACAGGTCAAATTATCAAAAGCCCAGGGACCTCTCAGGTCATTATTTGGATTTTGATAATTTGAAAAATCCTTCACAACCCCTTCGAATGTAAAGGCTTCAGTTTTTCGATAAGTTATTACATATTCATGGTCAATCGAAACAAAATCTTTAGCGTCATTTGACCCTGAACGCTTTTTCCAAACAAATGAACCTAAAAAACACTCCTCTCCAAACATTTCATCAAGTACTCTTCGCAAATTATGTACTTCATTATCATCAATACTTATGAAAATTACGCCATCATCGCACATCAACTCTCTCAATAATTTTAACCGTGGAGAAATCATACATAACCATTTGTCATGTCTTGTCAAATCATCCTTTCCAACAGTTTTGCCAAGCCATTCTTTTATTAATGGGCTATTCGTTTTATCATTATAAATCCACCCTTCATTCCCTGTATTATATGGTGGATCAATATAAATACATTTCACTTTCCCTGTAAACTGGGGCAAA
The DNA here is from genome assembly GCA_002771745.1 of Bacteroidetes bacterium CG18_big_fil_WC_8_21_14_2_50_41_14. Taxonomy (GTDB): domain Bacteria; phylum Bacteroidota; class Bacteroidia; order Bacteroidales; family F082; genus UBA6244. Next base: position 1,137 of record PCUL01000450.1, on the reverse strand, counting down.
AGTGCTTTTAATGCTAAAAGATTGTCGCCCTCAATTATCATATTCCCATTAGCTTTTTCGGGCTTATAATGCAGTTCGGGTACTTCGTCCAATGTATGAAACGGAACTCCTAAATGGTGGTTCCAGATTATATTTTTCCCTTTAAATTGGAGTGTTGGCATAATTATTTATTATTTGTTCGTTTATATTCCAATTGTTTCTCAGCAACCTTTAAAGCTTCAAGTCCAAATTCTTCTTCTTCCAATTCGTAAAGTACTTTTTCACTTAAATAATCAATAACCAATTTATCTGAATTAGTTTTATAGAGTTCCGCTAATTTTATAACCAACTCTTTTGAGAATTTCCGTTCACCACGTTCCATCTTACTTAATATAGCCACGTCAATGTCTATGGCTACTGCGGCTTTCCTTAACGAAAAACCAGCCTTTTCTCTCAATTCCCGTAATTGCAATCCTACTGTTGACATTTTATGTGTTGACTAATATTGTCAAAGGTAATACAATTTCATTTATTGAGTCAAAAAGATTTCAAATTATTTATCAACAGTTTATTATCAGCAGGCGGGTCGGTAAGAAAAGCATGTGTGTGGCTGCGAAGGGACGGTTGCAGGGAAGGGCAGCCACACTCTTGCTTTTGTGCGGTAGCATTTTCCTTATTTTCTTTTCTGTCTTTATGCAGCAAAAAATTCATTGTCATTGGGTCGCTGTCTTTCTTCTTCGGCTTGCGTGTAACGGGCGTGCAATCGAGTAGGCAAGGGGAATCTCACCCCATTCCGATAATTATCGGAACTCACGGAACCACCGATAGCGATCGGCGTGATGGTCTCCCATCATACGGCTCTTGTTATACAAATCTACACATTATCAAGACAGAAAACCAAGTTGCCAATGGTAAAATAGGTACGGGTATTGTTGCTGCACCCTTGTCAACCATTTGTAAGCTCTTTTAATACTCGTCTTATAACGTTTATACCGTATTCTTGCCCACCTTACCAATCGCAGATTTACTAATTTGAATACGCTGTGTAAATTGGATATCCTGTATTTACCATAATAGTTTATCCACCCACGAATCCTTGGATTCAATTTCTGGGCAATGCCTACTACGCTTTTGAAGGTCATCTTTTCCACCTCTAGT
>PCUL01000086.1 GCA_002771745.1 Bacteroidetes bacterium CG18_big_fil_WC_8_21_14_2_50_41_14 | reverse complement strand
TGAAACCACCGGCAACAAACCCACGCTTATTATCGTCTATAACCACACCGGGCAGTTGGTGGAAATGTTGGAGCTGAATGCATCACGCACAAACTGGCATGTGGGTAGCCTACCGCGAGGCTTGTATTTCTATCGAGCTGAGCAGGATGGGAAATTGGTGGTGGGGAAATTGGTGGTGAGTGGAGAATAGACTACAGGTGACGCGGATTAGGCGGATGATCACGGATTTGTTGTCAATAGAAGATGAGGTAGATTTAATGACCCCCGCGCCCCAGTCCCCCACGATGGTTGGGGCCATCGGGATAGGCACGACTGATCTTGTATCCCCGGAATTTATTCCAGGGGATTTTGAAAATTGAACAAAAAAAATTGATCCACAATAATGGTGTGCTCACAAGCACAGGAGCAAAGTAAGGCACGCGAAACATTCGCGCGCCAGAGGTGAGAGTTTGGAAAAGTTTTATCTTAAACCTGAAATTTCAATTGTGTTGTCTTTCAAATATCAACTCAGGTAAAATAATCTTCGATTCCTGTGTCGAATCTTCTTTTTTCCAGTAAACAATGAAGTTCACTTTTGCATGTTTCAAGTGAAAACCTTTTTGCTTTTGTGTTTCAATTGTATTGAGAAACTGCCTCGAAAATTTCAAAACAGGTTGTCCTTTGGCGTTCGTGCATTCATCACCGTTTATTGTTAAAATATCTCCGCTGGTCAGTTGCGAAATAAGGTGTTGCCTTGTGATAAAATAATCTAACCAAACATCCCTGAACGACAAGTGCATGGCCATTTCATGCGGAGGTAAATGCGTGTCTCTATCTTCAACTCGCTCCAGATTTTCTGCTGTGATGTTGTCAAGAAAATTTCCGCTTAAGTGTATTGTCAGGTTTCTTTTTGCCCTTGTCATGGCAACATACAACTGGCGTTTGGCTTCATCAGTTGCAACGTTGAAATCTTCGAGCATAATGAAAACATTTTCAAACTCTTTTCCTTTGGCTTTGTGAATGGTAGAAACAAAAATGGTCTCTCCGTTTCCACTGTAGAAATCTTCAAGTTTTGATTCTCTGACGAAAACTTCAAAATCGGATTTGTACTTTTTTTGGGAATTGCTTTCTTCAAACAGTTTAATGAGGTTGTTGCACACTTCCAACTTTGAACTCATTTGAAATTTTTTTCTCGTTTCTTTTTTTGCACTTTCCCAAACTTCATCACTCACCATTTTCACATCATCACCCACGCTGATTTCATCCAGCAGAAAACGAACTTCTGCCAGGTTCTGTAAACCAAAACCATCGTTGCTTTGAATCAACTTTGCCTGCATTCCGTTTTTTAATAATAACCCTGTGATTTGTAATGCTTCATCGTTTGTTTTTGTGAGCACACAGGTAGTTCCGGCAAGTCCTGTCGAAAGGATGTCTTGTACCAATGCTGAAATGAGATTTCCGTTTTGGTAATGCACTAATTTTATATGTCCGTTGTCGGTTTGTTTTGCTGCAATGGGAGTTTCCTTCAAACGGTGACGAATCTTTTTTACAAACCCGTTTGTAAATTCAACCAGGTTGTTTTTGCTTCTGTAATTTTCGATAAGTTCATGCCTGGCGGCCTTGCTTTCTGTCATAAACTGCTTCAAATATCCTGAACTTGACCCTCTGAACTCGTAAATATTCTGGTCATCATCTCCCACCGCAATCACCCTCATCTCTTCGTTCTGTTCCATCAAAGTAGTTATCAGGGCAAATTCATCGGCATTCATGTCTTGTGCCTCATCAATTACCAAAACCGTTTTCGTAATTCGGTTTGCCTCCACTTCGCCGTTCTTTATTTTTTCAATGGTGGTTTTCAAAATGGTGTCCGATTTATCCAAACTTCCAACTTTGCCCAACAAATCAAAACAGTAGGAATGAAACGTTTTTATTTCGATGTAGTGGGCCGCATTGCCGATGAGTGCCAGCAATCTCTTTTTAAATTCGGTTGCTGCGGCTCTCGAAAAGGTCAGCATTAACAATTGCTCATGCTTTACATCTTCCATTAAAAGCAGTGATGCCAATTTATGAACCAACACCCTTGTTTTTCCACTCCCTGGTCCGGCCAAAACGGCCATGTTTTTGGTTTCATTGTCTTTGATGATTTCTAATTGCGTTGGCGATAAGGAACCAAACAACTGCCGGAACTTTGCAGGAGTTAAATTTCTTTTGATTTCATTTTGTCGGCTACCCTTGAAATATTTATTTAAAAACGAAGTATAGTTCAACTGGAAATAATCGTCAACAAACTGCAATGCTCCTTTGTAGTCGCCAATCATTTTTTTGGCATACTCTCCCACGATATGAATTTGTTGCACCTTGTTTTCGTAAAACTGATTTAGCTTTTGGTAATCGTCATTCTTGTATCTCCGCTTGTTGTCTGGCTCAACTCTGTCGATGGTTAAGCGATTGTACACCACCAAAAATCCACCTTCTATTTTTATGGCATCAATTCTTGAAAGATAAAAAAGGGTGTCTTCAATGTCTTCAATTGAAACGTTCATTTGAAAAAGTTTCAGGCTTTTTTCATAGGCGTCTTTCAGTTCGTGAACCGAAAACTCAACCAACACTTCTTCTTTTTCCTTCTCACCTTCAGTCTTGTTCAGGTTGCTTTTCTCATAAAGCAATTCCACAATAAACCTGGCCAATTCATGTCGCTTTTCCAGCTTTTCTTTCAACGATTCTTTGGGTTGAACACAAAGAATCACCACATGATTCCTCGAATACTCTTCGTTGTGTCGCTTAATCCAATTCTTGATGGCCCAAAAATTGATGATGGTCTTTATCTTGCCCGGTGTAACCTCTTTGCAACCGTTCTCCTCAGCCCCTTCGTTCAATTCCTTTAAGTGAAAAGTTTTTTCTTTCTCCTCAAACAAGGGCAAAAGAAAATTTTCAATCTGACTGTATGTTTCAACAATCTTCAATGAACGGTTTATATGCTCACCTTTTTTTATGAATGCCGTCAAATCTTTTGCGTCAGCCAGAATTTTTTCTTCACGGAGAAGGTTCACAATGTTGATGACTTCTTCTTTTACAATTCCCAAATGGTCGCTGATGTAGTCTATTCTTGATTCTGCCACCTCATCGTTTGATGGCTTCCGGCTCTTGCTCGAAAAAAGCTTCTTGATGATTCTGATTCCCTGTACTTTTTGCTTCTCCTCAAAGCGATAGGAAGCATTTATTTTTTCGATGGCTTCCTGTGCATTTTTCGAAAGAATGCTGTTTGCAAAAACCCTTGGCATGTTTTGCCCCCTTTTCAAATAACCTGCATCTTCGAGGGCTGCAATAGCGGTGGTAACCCTGGTTTCAATCTCAACTACATTGTCGTCCCAGCCTGCTTTCCGGGCAATCTCCAAAGCTGAATTTGAAACCGATGAACGAAATCTGGTGATGTCTTTTATCGCTTTCCAAACCTGTTGAATTTCCTTGATTGATAGTTTAGTTTGATTCAGCAAAATGAAATGTTTGCCGAGGTCTTCTTCGTTGAACAACACAAAACAATCGGCGGTGAGGTTTTCATCCCGGCCTGCCCGGCCTGCTTCCTGAATGTAATTCTCCAACGAATCGGAAATCTCATAGTGAATCACCATTCCTATGTCTTTTTTGTCGACTCCCATCCCGAAAGCTGAAGTTGCAACCATAATCTGAACCTCTCCATGGATAAAAGCATCCTGATTGGCTGTTTTTTCTTTCACCTCCATTTTGCCATGATAGGGTTTTGCATTGAAGCCATCTTCGGTTAACCTCGCAGCAAGTGAATATGCTTTTTTCGTTCTTGACACATAAATGATGGTAGGGCAATTTTTTTCTTCAATCAAATCCCTGACTGAATTGTACTTTTGTTCTTCATCGCTTTTTTCAAAAACTTTGTATTGCAGGTTTGTTCTGGTGGCACTTGAGCTGAAAATTTCCAAATCAAGAGCAAGTTTTACTTTGAAGTAGGTACAAATATCTTCAATCACTTTTTTCTTGGCTGTCGCGGTAAAGCAGGAAACGGGAATGGTTTCTTCCAGGTTTTTCTTCTCCTGAATTTGTTTGATGAAATCACCGATATATAAATAATCGACCCTGAAATCCTGTCCCCACGATGAAAAGCAGTGCGCTTCATCAATTACAAACCTGACAATTTTTCTTCCCAGCAAGAGTCGTTCAATGGTTTTTGAACGCAATGATTCGGGTGAGATGTACAGGATGGATGCAGAACCATCTTCGACCCTTTCGAAGGATTTTCCTCTTTCAATCGGATCAAGCAAACCGTTGATGGTAACTGCCTCCGTGATCCCGATCTTTTCAAGGTTATCAACCTGGTCTTTCATCAGCGATTGCAAGGGAGAGATTACAACCGTCAATCCTTTTGTTGCAAGGCCACTCATGAAAGCCGGAACCTGAAATGTAATGGATTTGCCTCCACCGGTAGGGAAAACGGCCAAAAGCGATTTATTGTCGATGGCTGCTTTTACCGCGTTCTCTTGCAACGGCTCACCTGCGTATGTTCTGTAAAAATCGAAACCGAAATAGGTTTTCAGTCCTTTGTGGATGTCCAATGCCTGATTGCAATACCCACAACCCGGTAAGCACGGTTTGTTTCGTAAGGCAATCATCACACTTTCGGTTTCAGGATAAGTCTTTAGCACCCAGGGCGGTGTAATTGAATAGCGATTGCGGCAATTGATTAAAGCCAGGCAGTAAGCCAATTCGATCGGATGTTCTGAAATTATTTTTGTGAGATCGGCGTGTTCGCAAATTTCATCATGAAATTTTTCACGAATCAGATTTTCAAGGTTTGTATTGCTGCTTGTGTACCCGATGAAAAGAAAAAAGGAACGGAATTCCTTTTGGTCATTCAACAACAAATACAAAATTTGTTGAAGTGATTCGGCTGTTTGATGGAAGGCTGCCACTTCATCAAAGAACAGGTCTTTGGCTTTTATTGAATCGTTCAGCGGGTTGTTGTTGTCTTCTGATTGAAGTTTATCGTCCTTCAACAAGGCATGATATGGCTTTGCCGGAAATAGTAAGGGCGAAAGAAATAAAGTGTCGATGATGTTTGAAGGTATTAAGTCCGCATCATGAACGGCTTTCTGAATGTATTTTAAATCATGATTAAAGATGTTATGTCCGCAGATGAACTGTGTGCCTGAAAGAAAAGCAATAAAGCCGGTTACTGAACCGGAATGAAAGAAATGGCCGTCACCCTTGACACTTCCAATGTCAAGAATCATTTGGCTTTTCGGTTCAATCTCTGTATCTATAAACGCAATCGACTTCATTTTATATTTTCAAATCATAAAGATACAGATAGAATCATACACTCGATTGGTAGTGGTGTTTTTTCTGGTTGTGTTTATCGGGCTGTATACGCTTTGTGCCGGAATTTCAAATATAAATCTTTCTGTTCACGATGATTTATATTTCATGCCTCCATGCCTGCCCTGCCTCCATGCCTGCCCTGCCTGCCAGCAGGCAGGCGGCAGGCAGGCAGGCAGGCAGCTGACAAGTGGAACTAATATGTTGTATTTCAAACCGTAAACAACCATAAAGTATGATGCAATGCTAAAACCAGTTACTTTTTTATTATCATCTTTATTATACTATTTCTTTTCGTGATTAACTTCATGTAATATACACCATTGCACAAGTCTGTTATGTTGATTCTGTTTTCCAAAAGTTGTAAGTCAAATCGTTTAATTTGTTGTCCATTGGAGTTATAGAGTTCAACAACAATTGGATCAGGGTCAAATTTTTCGATAATAAGTTCTCCATTTGTTGGATTCGGGTATATTCTAAAATCTGGTTTTATAACTCGTTTACTTCTGTTAAATAATCACATGTCGTTTCAGTTGGGTTATATGTTTCAAAAGTATCATCAACATAGCATCTAAAAGTCAACATGTCATATTCTATAACTGCCTCTGGGCAATTTTGATAGCCGGGAAATGGGCCCAAACTATTATCTAGATTGAGATTCGGTTCATTTCCAAATTTTTCAACACAAGTCCCTGTTAAACCAATTGCACTACTTGATATTGTTGTCAAGGTGATAGTCCTTAATTCTTGGTTGTTAATACTAATAGTTCCAGTTTGTGTTACTTGCACTATTGCTGTATCTTCACATGGGAAATTTTCATTGACTGCAATAACCCATTTGTCTCCTATAGATGCTGAGAAATCATAAAGTAAATAGAAACTACCCTCATAGAAGTGGAAAACTGAATCACCTGATGAATAAGTATAATGCGTTTCACCAGGAATTATACTTGAATGAATATCTCCGTTTTGATCTTCCCAATACCGGTATTTTATTGTTTCTATTGCTTCACATTCATTTCCGAGTAGAATTGTATCATTTGTATAAGTAAATGTGTAGGTTCCCCACTCACCAACATTCCAGTAGTCGAATGTCCATTTTGCATTGTAGTCAATCCAAGTCTGGCTATAAAGACTTATGTTTAGTAGGATAAAAATGGATGAAAATAATATTCCTTTCATGGTCGTTTTCTATGTAATTGGTTATAAAAATTCGTATTCCGACAATTGTCACTATGCTTATTATATAGGCTTTATGTTAATATTCCTTCTACTATTCATTTAATCTCATTATCACTATATTATCCATTTTCAACCGTTTATAATTTGTCAAATCGATTTCTTTCTACTTCATTCTTAATGGATCAACAAGTGTTTGGTGGGGTAAATCTAGGGATTTATTTTAATGGTTTGATTTTTAGCTTCATTATTTTGGTGATTTATTTCAGCATTGGATTTTTTTTTAAACGCCCAAGATTGATCGCATACCGGATGCTGCCTTCGGATATCCTTTCCTCTTTGGCGATAGAATAGGAACTTTGCCCTTGATCAAGCTTCACCTATATGCGATCCAATACAGTGGGCAATAATTTATGGCTGCGGCCATGACGTGACTCCTCCTTAAAAAAAGCCACATCCCCTTCTT
>PCUL01000341.1:1364-1888 GCA_002771745.1 Bacteroidetes bacterium CG18_big_fil_WC_8_21_14_2_50_41_14 | reverse complement strand
ACTTTAGCAGATACCCCTGTTTTTCTTTTGGTTAACAGCTTGTATTTTTAAACTCCGCTTTTACCCATGTGTTCCAAAATGGAACATGTGCTATTTTCGATTAATTCTCCTGATTTATAAATATTTGCATGATGTTTTGTGATAGCAGGTCTTTTAGTACCAAACAATTCGGCAATTTGTTTTTGGGTAAGCCAGATTGTTTCCTGTTCATACCTTACCTCTAAAGAGATCTGACTATCAGATGTTTGATATAAAATTATTTCACCAAGGTTGTTGGTTGTGTTTTCTTTCATGATTCGAATTGGCTGTTGGCTTTTAGCGATTGGCCAGATAAGGTTGAGTTTTCCTGAATAACATTGAATTTTCTTATGTTAAATAATGTTTATGTTGACGTTGAACTTCGAACATCGAATTTATTTATTGTTCCCGGAATTAAAATTTTGAGTTTAATGAATTTATTGATTGCGTTTTTTGAGTATCCAATTTTTAAAAAAGGGATCATCTATCACATAGGTACTATTTTC
>PCUL01000341.1:0-1333 GCA_002771745.1 Bacteroidetes bacterium CG18_big_fil_WC_8_21_14_2_50_41_14 | reverse complement strand
GGAGGATTTTCTTATCGGTTTGATTTTGACCTTGCCACAATCTTTGATAGTCCATATCATGGGTCTGAACGAGGGCGTCGACAGCTTTTTGTATTAGATAGGCCACAGACATATGGTCATCCCAACTGTTCCATACAGTATAAGCCAACTGCTGTGTATAGTAAGGATGACATTGGGTAATATCAAGAATGCGGGCAGCTATTTCGTTTTGATCTGTATTTTTATTTCTGAAACCCTTGCTAATGAAGTCAGAGAAATCACCAAAAGGTATTTTATCCAGTGGCATCAGTTGTCCGAAATGATAAAAAGGGGATTTCTTTTTTTCAAAAATATCTCGCATCATCGATTCGACGCTGCCCATAAAAACATAATTGATATGTTGATGGTGCTGAACAATCGCTCTCAGTTGTCGATCGAGGTTTGGTTGTAGTCGATTGATGTCCTGAAATTCATCCAATACAACAATTGGTTTTTTCTTTTCTGTGCCTAAGCTGTCTAAAAGGTTAAAAACATCCTCAAGCAGAGGAAGCTGGTTTGATGTTTGAAGAAAAGACACTTCAACTTCATTGGACTGAGGGTTTAAATGGATTGTAGGGCTTATTTTAAAATTCCTTAACAAGCCCTTCAACCGTTCAAAGGGATATACGCGATACACCCTTTTTAATATTTGGGAGGCCAGATCGCTGACATCAGTAATTAATTGAAGGTCAAGAAAAATGAGTGGTCTCCCCAGGGTGGCGACCACTTTTTTTACCAGACTTGTTTTGCCATATCTTCGGGGACTTATAATAATCAAATGAGTTTCGCTTTGCAGTACCAACCTGATGTCGGCCTGCTCAGCTATTCTATCGGTGAAATAAGGCTCTTCAACGATACTTCCAAATTTGAATGGATTGGCTTGGGACATTGCGAAATATTTCGTTGCGAAAATGTTCGGACGAGGGGACAAGAAGGGACGAGGGACGGGGCCCCGAAAGCTTTCGGGGTGGGGCCTTACTATGTTACAAAAGTGTCTTTCTAAAGTTGGTAATCATCTTACTCAGGTGTTGGAGTTTTATAAATAACCTTGATTTAGTCTCCATGGGTATGTAATGGAGTCGTTGTAGTATCGTCAGGAAATTGGCGCGAGTCTTTTAAAAACAGATCATCCAGATATGATTAGGAAGTTTGCAGAATCTGATACACAGCCTAACACACTTTTTTGAAGACCCCCGAACTAAGTAATGGATGATTTCACAGTGTCTCAGGCTTTATTTCACCAAATCAATTAATTGGCTTCATTTTTTTTCATCGGATTTAACTGATTGAGCGGATGGGCTGCATTTATGATCGC
>PCUL01000425.1:7083-7236 GCA_002771745.1 Bacteroidetes bacterium CG18_big_fil_WC_8_21_14_2_50_41_14 | reverse complement strand
ATAGAAACTCCCGCTTCCACATACTGATTTGGTTGGGGACTAACTGGTAATCCTGAGCCAGTTCGGACACGGTTTTAAGTTCTTTAATCGCTTCAAGTGCCACCGTGGCCTTGAATTCAGCAGTAAACCTGCCTGCCGGTAGGTAGCATTCTT
>PCUL01000425.1:0-7037 GCA_002771745.1 Bacteroidetes bacterium CG18_big_fil_WC_8_21_14_2_50_41_14 | reverse complement strand
TGATGTCAAGACACCTATTCCAGGCAGCATAGGTCGTAGTATCAGGAGCGGTGAGTAAAATATTGTTGATTATGCTGTAGGTTGAGTCATACCTCTGAACACCTATATAATCACCTAGAGTATTGTCATATTGTCCTGCAACAATCAATTCTCCGTTTGGGTGTAGCATAGCATTGTAAACCGAAGAAAAATATGTATTATGGCCCGAATAACAAATACGACCAATGGTATCATATTGAGCAGTATCCAAAATAAATGCACCTGTGCCATTTGAACAATCATATAATTGACGCCCCCATTTATGAAGCAGTATGGTAGAGCGGTCAAATCTGTAGCTAAGTGACATGACATCACCTCCGATAGACTGATCGAATACTTTGGTAAATACGATATCCCCCAATGGTGTCACTTCCCTTAAAAGAATATTGACTATCCAGGGCAGACTATCATTTTCAACTGATTCAGCATAAAGATAGTTGCCGGAAGATAATTCAATCACATTCATATAGAACAATTCTGAAGTTTGTCTGACTTCCTCAGGCAGGTCATGATATTTTACCCATTGGATATTTTTATTTTGGTCGAGCTCCATCATCCAGTTAAGATATTTGTAATCTTCAATAGTGTCCTTTAAGAATTTGGCAGCTCCTGTTCCGGAAATCAACCATCCTTCATTACTTAGCTTTCTTATGTCACGTACTAACATGGAGGTGTCAACCTTATGTAAATCAATATTCCATCGAACAGTATCTTCAGGATTCTGATTACTAAAGGTATAGATATCACTGCTAAAAACATGAAAGTTGTCAAAAACAAAGTTTGATTTACATACCACGAAATCTTCATCTGATGTTGAATAAATCAAAGTGATAATTCCATGTTCAGGTCCTTCAAATACAACTTTGTAGCTACTTTGAGCATGTAACGTGAGATGTTGACAGAGAAGGACAAATATTATTATAATTAATCGCTGCATACTCTAATATTGTGATATGTCCTCTATTGGTATTGAACATGCCGCGAATCGTCTCCCTAATCTTGTTATTAGTTTGTGTCTCAGATAATAGTGTCCATCATTATATTTTTCCTCTCCTATATAAATACTTGTTTGATATTTCATTTTTCCTTCCAGGAAAACAGGAGCGTCATCCAAACATTTCTGAGTAAAATTTATATAATTCTGCCTATAAAATGCTTCCTCATCATCGTGTTCAATACATATAACCTCATCTGTTCCATAAGGAGTTACATTGTCAATGGCATAATAAATCAAGTAATCGCAATAGTTATCAATTTTATTATTGTTGTAGTGAGGTACATCATTCGTATTTGGATAATCCAATGGATTTTCTTTAACATAGTCTGTTATATTGGTAAAGCTCCAACGACAATTAGTAGGTGGATCCTGATAAAAGTAGTTTCTAACATCCATTGCCAGGACATCAGCAGCGTCTAGTGGAGCATACAATCCTCCATCGCATTGTCCCAAATTATCTCCATATTTCCAATCACCCGATGGATAATATGGTATGATAGGATTACCAATAATTAAATTAATAGACAAGCTATCACCACCATTTACCGGTTCCAAATCCACGCTTACGAGTCTTTTTTCGGTAAACTCAGCCATAAAATACTTATCCTGGATACTCTCAAGGATGTTGTCAAAATATTTTTCAGAAGCTTTTAACATGGTAATGCTGTCGCCTTCAACCAAAGGTATGTCAAGAATGGTTGAGTCGATTTGTAGTAATTGTTCACTGCCTTTCAGGTTGGGATTTTCTCGGTAGTAAGCCATTCGCTCCTTAAACTCAAGAATATGCGCCACCATGGCCTCCGATCCTTCATCCATTACGGTTTGCTGAACTTGCGCGTTTGTGTTTTCCTTTTTACATCCGTTTACCACTACCACTCCCGCAATGAGTAATGCACACTACCGGCTAAAGTCAGTGCTTTAATCCGTTTTGAGAAATTGCTTTTTTTCATTTTCTTGAATCTTTTACTGGTTAATATTTATTTTTTTTTAAGGCCATGAATAAATAATCCTCAAGCCTCTACCTATACTGTGTAAATTTAGCCTGAAATTCTATACTTTTTTTTAATTATTTTTAGCTTTGGTTGTATTTTATAATGATACTAAATAATATCAGCAACCAATCATAGGATAAAATCCTAATAATGTTCAGTAAACCAACTACCTATATATTATTTTGGTCGTCCATCCTTCTGAAGCCTGTCCACCTTGGGAAGATTGTTATTTGACCGTCGGTAGGCACGCTCATTACCGCTACGCTCCTCAAGGTCGGGTGAAGGCGGGTCAATAGAAACACTTTTATTGAAAAACGAGTAAAGAATTTCGATCTTCTGAAATGAAAACCCTATTTTTGCTTCCTTTCAAAAGAACATGGTGCAACTAAAACCAATCATACTTTGGCTCTTATTAATGACCGCTTTGCATGGCTTTGCGCAGGAAAAGAGAACCTATACAACCAAAAAATTAACGGGTGATGCACCTGCCATTGATGGCCGCATAAATGAAGAAGCCTGGGCACAGGTGGAATGGACCGGCGATTTTACTCAGAAAGACCCTTATGAGTTTGCAAATCCTACCCAAAATACCACCTTTAAAATCATCTACGATGATAACAACGTGTACGTGGCCATCATGGTAAATTACAACGATTTAAGCCTGATTGAAAGGCGGTTGGGCCGGCGCGACAGTTTTCAGGGCGATTGGGTAGCAATCGCTTTCGATAGCTACAACGACGGACTAACTGGTTTCTCCTTTGGCGTATCTGCCGCCGGCGTTAAAAACGACCTCATCGTTACCAACGATGTGAATTCAGACGATACCTGGGATCCTGTTTGGTTCGTGAAAGTGGGTTCGGTTGACTCGGGATGGGTGGCCGAAATGAAAATTCCCTTTAACCAGCTCAGGTTCTCAAATACAGACAATGAGCTGGTGTGGGGACTGGAAGTTATGAGGCAACTTTTTCATAATGACGAGTTTATGGTATGGCAGATGGTGCCAAATGAATCCTCCTCATGGGTGGGCATGTGGGGTAAACTGCAGGGCATCAGCAATATCCGACCAAGGAAGGAAGTAGAGTTGGTTCCTTATTTGATGGGCGGATTGAAGAAAAGCGAACGGGTTGATGGCGATCCATTTCAAACGGGGACAGCCTGGGAGTACAATGCGGGCTTAGACGGGAAGATCGCGGTTACCAACGACCTCACCCTTAACTTCACTATCAACCCTGATTTTGGTCAGGTTGAAGCCGATCCCTCGGAGGTAAATCTTTCGGCTTTTGAATCGTATTTTCAGGAAAAACGCCCTTTTTTTATAGAAGGAAGCAATATCTTTAACTTTTCCATTTCCAATGGCAACGGACCAACGGGTATGGACAAGATATTCTATTCGCGCAGAATTGGCCGACAACCCCGGCATTGGCCTGAAATTACAGATAAAGAATACATGGAAGTTCCTGAATTTACCCGAATTTTAGGCGCTTTTAAATTGTCGGGGAAAACACGCAACGGCTGGTCTATTGGCGTGATTGAAAGCGTGACAAACCAGGAATTTGCCCAAATCGACTCTCTTGGCTCGCGCCGAAAAGAAATAGTGGAACCTGCTACCAATTACTTTAATGTGCGCGTTCAAAAAGATTTTAATAAAGGGAACACCACCATCGGAGGCATATTTACTGCTACCAACCGGTTTATCAACGATAGTGCATTAAATTTTCTACCCCGCGCGGCTTACACAGGAGGTATTGATTTTGCACAATACTGGCAGGATAAAAATTACCGCATCAGGGCCAACGCGATTGCTTCAACCGTTCAGGGTACCCCTGAATCGATACTTGATTTACAGACTGCTCCACAGCGTTATTATCAGCGTCCGGACGTGGGGCACCACCGGCTCGATTCAACGCTGAGGATACTCTCGGGATGGGGCGCCAATGTTGAAGGGGGTAAGATTGGCGGTGGCCACTGGCGTTTTGGCGAAAGGGTCACAGCCATTTCGCCCGGTTTAGAATTGAACGACCAGGGGTTTATTCGAAGGGCCGACTTTATCACGCAAGCCACCTGGCTTGGCTACGAAATTTGGGAACCCTTTGGGATATTCAGGTCGTTGAGCCTCGGTATTGAAGAATGGGCCGGTTGGGATTTTTCAGGGAGGTTTTTATATTGGGGAACAAGTGCTTATGGGAGCGCCCGGTTTAAAAACTATTGGAGTGTTAAAACGGGTGTCAATTATAGCGGATACGATGTAGACCGGCCTGCTCTGAGGGGTGGACCGGCGTTAATCGCACCGGGCCATTGGAGTGCCTGGCTCGGGGTGAGTTCCGATGACAGGAAAAAGCTGGTATTTGAACCCGAGCTTGAAGGCGGATATCGCTCCCAGGGTTATGGTGGCTGGTATGAGGCCGGTTTATCGGTTAGTTATCAGATCACAAATGCGCTACAGGTTTCGTTGGAGCCTGGCTATCATTTTGGCGACCAGTATGCCATGTACGTGGAAACCATCCGTGTCAACAACCGCGATCAATATCTGGTAGCCTCCATGAAACAGCACATTGCCAGTTTAGATTTCAGGATTGACTATTCGCTTACTCCCGACCTGACAATCCAATATTGGGGGCAACCTTTCCTGTTTTCGGGCGATTATTATCAGTTTAAAAAAGTGATAGATGCCGGCAACTTTGACGTGAAAAATCAGTTTCATGTCTATTCTCCTGATCAGCTTGAGTACAATTCACAATCCGATACCTATTCTGTTTCTGAAAACGGCGATGGAATCATTGATTTTTCATTTGAAAATCCTGATTTTAGTTTTTTTGAATTCAGGTCGAATTTTGTGGTAAGGTGGGAATACATCCCGGGATCAACGGCTTACCTGGTTTGGTCGCAAGGGAGGACAGGCGATACTCCCAACGGGGATTTCACTTTAAACGATCACCTGAACCACCTCATTGATGTAAATCCCACCAACGTTTTTTTAATTAAACTCTCTTTTAGGATTAGCAGATAAGGTTTTTATTTGCTATTCTTTTCTTTACAGTTTTAGCGCGGGGTAATCCGTATATCCTACTTCCCCATCCGAGTAGTAGGTTAGAGGATTGGCGCTGGCTAAAGGCAGTTCGTTCTGCATGCGGTAAACCAAATCGGGATTGGAGATAAAGGGTACGCCAAAGGCCACCATATCTGCGAGCCCATCATCCAGAATGTGCATGGCTGATTGAGCATTAAAGCCCTTGTTTATGATGAGTGTGCCATGATATATCGGACGAAAGTGTTGAGCGATGTGGGGTTCCGAATGGGGGATCAGGCTCACGTCAGTAAAGGGTTCGGACAGATGCAGATAGGCCAGGGGAACGTTGTTGAGCCTGTTGACCAGGTAGTCGAAGGTGGGTATCGTTTCTTCGGTAATCTGCATCCCCTGGACATTGTGTGCGGATGGATTAAGTCTGATCCCTACACGGTTAAGTGGAATGCGCTCTTTCATGGCGTCGAGTACCTCGAACAAGATGCGGGAACGGTTTTCAATGCTGCCACCGTATTGGTCGGTTCTGGTATTTGAAACAGGGGCAAAAAACTGATGGAGTAAGTACCCATTTGAAGCATGGATTTCGACCCCGTCAAATCCCGCTTTTACCGCATTGTCAGCAGCCTGGGCAAAATCAGAAATCACTTGTTGGATTTCCCGGGTTGTCATTTCCTTTGGTGTGACCGATTTTTTTTTCCCTGTTGGGGTTCTTACGACGATATCGGGGTTGATGGCCGATGGTGCCAGGGGAAGTTCTCCGTTAAGATAATCAGGATGTGAAACACGGCCCACATGCCACAATTGAATGAAAATTTTTCCCCCTTCCTGATGAACGGCATCAGTAGTAAGTTTCCAACCTTCGATTTGAGCGTTAGAATAAATTCCCGGAGTATGATGATAGCCAACAGCTGTCCTGGAAATCTGCGAGCCTTCGGTGATGATCAATCCGGCGGATGCCCTCTGTCGATAATAAAGGGCGATTAGCTCATTGGCTTTGTTTTGTCCATTCGCAGCACGGCTCCTTGTAAGTGGTGCCATCGCCACGCGGTTCTTTAACGATAGGCCGGCCATGTTAAATGGTTCAAATAGAAGGTGTTTCATCATCTGTATTGAATAAAAAAACCCCACCCTCAACTGAAAGTGGGATTTACTGGTATTAAGTTCTATTTATAAATGGATCACCTCACCGTAAGCATCGGCAGCGGCTTCCATAATGGCTTCCGACATGGTGGGGTGGGGGTGAACCGAATTAATGATCTCATGTCCGGTAGTTTCCAGCTTACGGGCCACCACCACTTCGGCAATCATCTCGGTCACGTTCTCGCCAATCATCTGACAGCCCAGGAATTCGCCGTATTTGGCATCAAAAACCACCTTGACAAAGCCATCCTTTTTGCCGGCAGCACTGGCTTTTCCAGAGGCTGAGAAAGGAAACTTACCTACCTTCACCTCATATCCGGCTTCTTTGGCTTGTTTTTCGGTGTAGCCTACACTGGCTACTTCAGGGCTGGTGTAGGTACATGCAGGAATGTTGTTATAATCGATGGGCGCTACATCGAGTCCTGCGATTTTCTCAACACAGGTTATGCCTTCGTGTGATGCAACGTGTGCCAACGCCTGCCCATGTACAATATCGCCAATGGCGTAATATCCGGGTACATTGGTCTGATAATAATCATCTACAACCACCTTGCCTTTGTCGGTTTTAATACCCGTTTCTTCGAGTCCGATGCCTTCGAGGTTGGTGGCAATACCAACGGCGGAAAGAACAATATCCACTTCAATTTCTTCTGTTCCTTTCTTTGTTTTGATGGTCACTTTGCACTTCTTGCCTTTGGTGTCAACGGTTTCTACCGATGAATCGACCATCACTTTCATGCCTGCTTTTTTAAAGGCCCGAGCCAGCGTTTTCGATACTTCTTCATCTTCGAGTGGAACAACGTTGGGTAAAAACTCCACCAGTGTAACCTCCACACCAATGCTGTTG